>JBIKNC010000102.1:0-14941 GCA_044358925.1 Planctomycetota bacterium
TCGTTCGGCACGCCGAGGCCGGTGACGACCTCGATGTAGCCGGGCATGCTCTGCACGATCGGCACGAGGTCCGACGTCACGACGTACGCGAGGTCCGTCAGGTCGAGGATCGCGACCGCGACCGCATCGACGGCCGGGAACGTGTCGACCACGACGTAGTCGAACGCGCGGCGCGCGACGCCGATGACGCGCGCCAGCGCGCTGTCGTCGACCTGCTGGGCCTGGATCGCATCGCGCGGCGCCGTGAGCACACGCAGTCCGTCGCGCGTCTCCGCGGTCAGGTTGCGCAGCAACGTGGTGTCGAGGCGGTACGCCTCGCGGCACGCGTCGACGAGGCCGGTCGACGGCTCGAGATCGAGCATCGAACCGCAGATGCCGAGTTGCAGCGACGCGTCGATGAGCAGCACGCGCCCCGGATGGCGCTTGCCGAGCAACGCCGCCGTGCTCAAGGACAGCGTCGTCTTGCCGATCCCGCCCTTGTTCGAGATGAACGCGATGACCTTGCCGTCGGCGCGCGTCTGCGTGCGCGCGTTGACCAGTTGGCGGTCGAGCACACCGCCGAGTTCCTGCGGGCTGACCGGCCGGCGCAGGAAGTCCGTGATGTGCGCCCGCATCGACTGGATGAGCAGTTGCGGGCTGTTCTCGCCGTGCAGGAAGTCCTGCGAGTACGCCGCGACGATGCGCGTGTTCGGCGACTCACGCGTGATCGCGTCGGCGATCTCCGGCAGGCGCGCTTCGCTCTCTTCGAGCCGCAGCACGACGAGATCGAGCGCTCGATCGCGCGCGATCTCGACGCCGCGTCGCTCGTCGCGCTCGTGCTGCACCATGAAACGCATGCCCGGAAGTACGGGCAGTGCGTCCTCGACCTCGGCGGCGAGGCCCGGGTCGGAGCTGATGACGAGCAGGTGGAAGCTCTTGTCCATTGGGAGAGGCAGCAGTGGTGGCGAGCGTTTCAGCGGACGAGAACGGGCGCGAGCGGGCGATTCGCGCCGAGTGATTCGAATGCGGCGCGCAAGGACGCGTCCGAGGCGAGGGCGGCGCGACCGTGGCGCGAGAGCGCCGAGGCGTTCGCCGGGAACACGTAGTCGGCGCGCGGCTGGAGCACGAGGCGCGTGTGCGCGGGAACGAACGGCGAGTTCTGGCGCGGCGTGAAGACCGGCACCTCGATGCACTCGCAGGCGATGAAGCCGACGATCTGTTTGGCGGGCTCGTAGCCGGCGATCGTGGTCTCGCGCGCGATCGCGACGAAGACCAGATCTTCGTCCATCAGTTCACCTTCGGACGCCGGCGGCGTGTCGTCGGGCGCGCAGAGCGGCTCGTCGACCTGATAGCGCATCTTCTGTCCGTTCGAGAGCAGGTTGATCTGCGCCTGCGTCGGCGGCGTCGGCAGGTACCAGGCTGGGAACGGATCGGGGTACAGGATGCGGCCGACCTCGAGAACCGAAGTGTGGTCGGTGCCGATCGCCATGTATGCGGCGCCGGAACCACTGGTGCTCGGAACGACGTCCTTGTCCGAGATGCGCAGCACCCAACCGCGCGACTCCGAACCGGCACCGATCGGCGACGTGGTCGAGCGCAGCGTTCCGTCTTCGAACGCGTACAGCGTGAACGCCGCGCTCGGCGTCTGGCTCGCCCACCACACGGAGTCGACGACAGGCGTGACGAGTCCGCTCTCGTAACCCGTCGCGCCCGGCAAGCCGATGACCTGTTCGGTGACGAGCTGACGGCCGATGACGAGGTAGCCGTACGGGGCGAGGTCGCTGGCGGGGTTGGACTGCGTGTTCCGGTACGAACGCGGCCCGACCTGCAACGCCGGTTGCGCCTCGGCGATCGCCGTCGCACGCACCGTGACACCGTCGCGACGCACGTCGTACGCTGCGCCCGTGTTCGGCAGCGTCAGCGGCCCCAGCCCGAACAGGATCGGCACACCGCCGCCGGTGTTGCTCACGCCGGGGATCGCATCGAGTCCTTGGGGATTGTGCGTGCGTCGCAAGCGCGCGAGGAAGCTGCGCGCTCCTTGCGACTCACTTGCACCGACCGGCGCGAAGTCCGTGCGCGAGTAGTCGCCGAACTCGAGCGCAGCGTCCGCCTCGTCGTCGAAGACCCCGGCGACGAGGTCGCCGTGTTGCGCGTTCTCCGAGTTCGGTTGCGGGTTGGGTTTGTACTGGCCGATGCTCGAGGGAGCGAGACCGCCGGCGCCGTGGACGCCGCCCGTGGCGAAGACCTGAACGACCGGACCTGCACCCAATCCTCTGGCTTCCGTGAAGTACTCGTCGGCGCCGCTGTCGACGTTCACCTTCGCGTCGAGGTCGTAGGTGCGCTTGATCGCATCCTTCGCGAACTGCCGACGCGGGTCGTCGGCGATCGCGTCGGTCCAACGCGCACCCTCCAGCGCGCCCGCATCCGCCGCGTTCTGCATCGACGCCTGTGTGGCGCGAATGAGTCCGAGATCGCTCGCGAGTGCCGCGATTCCGAGCAGCACCGCGACGAGCACGGAGAACTGCACGAGCACGGCTCCCCGGCGTCGATGTTGGCGTGAAGAGATCACGAGCGTGTGGTGGAACGTGAACGCACGGCGGCGCTCAACGGCTGCTCTGCGGAACCTCGACAGTCGTGCGCTCGCCGCCTTCGATCGACTCGACCATCGCCGGCTTCGGCAGGTTCTCGACGGGCGTCAGCGGGTTCTGCGGAACGATCTCCGGCAGTTGGAACTCGTTCGTCTCCTCGACACGGCCCGAACGAGCGATCGCGAAGACCTGATCACCGACCTGCAACGACGCCGCCAGGGCGACCGATTGATCGGGCGCCATCGCGATGAAGATCTCGCGCATCGACTTCTTCGAGTTGGCGTCGGCGCGATCACGCGCCGGAGCGACGACGCGCGCGAGTTCGACGACGCGGCGCACTTCGGCTTGTTTGTCGAGCCCGCTCATGCGGCGCTCGGTCTCGACGCGTGCGCGCTCTTCCGGCGTCAGGTTGGGGTCGACGGGCAACATCGTCGACATCGCCATCAAATCGATCGTGTCCCCCATCGCGAGACCTTCGAGGCCCGCGACCTCGGTGCAGTCGATCCACTTGCCGACCATACCGGCCGGCACGCCGGCCGTGATGCCGGGCTGCGTGCCCTCGGGGAAGAAGTCGCTCGGGTGGAAGGCCTGGTTCTTCGACTTCGACTTCTGAAGAACGCGACCGATCGACTGATTCGGACTGAGGAAGGCGGATGAATTCGCGAGCGTCGACTTCGCGACGAGCATCGTGCTGAACGTTCCGTCCTCGCGGTAGAAGTCGTCGATCGAGATCTCGTGGTACGGCTCGAGGTTGCGCGCCGGCACGAAGACCGCCTGCATCTCCGGCATCTGCTTCGCTTCCTCGTCGGCCTTCTTCTTCGTCGCGGCCTGGACGATGGGCTGGGAGAAGCCGGGCAACCGGAACTCCCCGGTTTCGACGAGCGACCAGTTGGCGAACAACGAGATGCCCAACGCCACGGCGAAGACGATCGCGATGATCGTGGGGAGAGGGCTTTGACGACGGCGATTCATGGGAGGAACGAGGAAGAAGCGCGGAGGCGACGAGTGCGACTCGCACTCAGTCGGCGAACACCTCGCGACGGAAGATGGACTGAGCCATCAGGATCTTGCGCCACGGCCGGACCTGCTTGCCGAGGATCTGCAGGCTGCCGAGGCCGAACGAGCCGGCGTACGCACCGGCGGTCGACGTGGCGTGGCTCTGGAGCAGCGCTGACTGCGAGCCGACGATGTCGCCAAGGTTGGATGCGCTGTTGGTGGTCTGGGTCGCCAGGACCGCGTTCTGGAAGCCGGTCTCGAACAGCTCTTGAGGGTCAGACGTCTCGAGCGAGCGGCTGCCCGCTGTGGCTGCCTGGAACGGGACGTTGACGCGCACGGCGGCGATGCCACCTTCCGGCGAGCCGGTGTGGAACGGGCTCTGGATCCAATCGTTGAGCCCGATGAGAGTTCCTGGGCCCGCGCTGCGGATCTCCTGAACCACCGGTAACCAGCGCACGATCGTCGACGAGTTGCCGGAGTACGTGAGCTCCGGAACGATCACTGTGTAGACGTACGGAGCGGAACTGTTGTCGAGCTGGACGACCGTTCCGGGATAGCGCAGGAACTGCCGCGCTTGGCCTCCGACGTCGATCGTGTCGAAGAACATCAACGGACGAAGCGCGCGATTGACGATCGGCAGAGTTCCGAAGAACTCGTCGAGCGATACGCCCGCTGGGATGTACGAGTCGAGGTCGATCGCGAGGAAGCGCTGGTCGTAGATGCCCGGACCAGTGCCGCCGAAGTACTGCCCTCGCACGTCGAAGTCCTGGAGGGCGACTTCGAACGAGATGTTCGACGGCAGTTGCGCGAGCGCCAGTTCACGCGCCATCAGGCGCGCGGCGTCGTTGGCAGACGACGCCATGAACGATGCGCGCCCCATGTCCACGACGACCGAGAACAGCACGTAGAAGACGAACGACACGATGGCGAACTCGAGGAGAACGCCGCCGCGGCGGTTGTCGGACGTGTGCTTCGGACGGGGGAGCATGGAACGAGGGCGAGAGGGCCGTTTCAGAACGCGCACGTGCCACCGAACCGACCGCGAGGTCGGCTCGGTGGGATCACGTGCTCACGATCACTGACCGCCGCCTTGGGGGGCTTGGGGCGGGACGACGAGCAGGTCGAGGTCCTCTTGCGCGATGCCGAGGTTCTCGGCGATCGACTGACCGTTCGCGTCGACGACGACGCCGCCTTGCGCGTTGGTCTGAACGAACTGACCGGCTTGGATCGGCGTCTGATCCGCTTGGACGCCCGGAAGGACGGCAGCGGACGTGGCGAACAGACCGGAGACGCGGCCGCCGAGGATGGCGACAGCAGCGAGTGCGACGACGGCCACGCCGGCCACCAGGAGGCCGTACTCGACGAGGGCCGCACCGCGACGGGAGCGGGTGGCGTTGGTGTGGAGCTTCATGTGGAGAGGAAGGGAGAAGAGGAGGAACCTTCCGTCGCTGTGGTTGGTCGCTCGCTCACATGAGCGAGTCGACGCGCCGCAGCAGCGGTCGGGGTGCGTGGCGACTCCCTGGGCGCCGATGCATTCGGTCGCGGGCTTCGCGCGTGGATCCGGCACGGCGAATGGCCCGTGGTCCCGCCGAAGTGCAGAGTTCTCGCGACTGGGACCGGGCGACGAGCATACCGCACATCGGCCGGGACAGCCCGAGTCAAGCGAGAAGCTGGCAGCCAGTAGGCGGTCAGCTCGTGGGTCGCAGGGGGTCGTTTGAGGTGTCGAAAGAGCGTTGCGAGCGTTTCCGGGCAGGTCAGGTGCCGGAGCCCTCGCCCTCGCGGGCGTCGGCCGGAGGCGGCGGCGGGGCCACGGTGTCCAGGAGGGCGTCGAACGGGTTGCGATGGGCCCACAACAGGGCACGAGCTTCCGGTTCGCGCAGAACCACGGGCGTCACGACGATGACCAACTCGGTCTGGTCGGTCTGCTCGGCCGTCTCGCGGAACAGCCAGCCGAGCAAGGGCAGCCGGCCGAGAAGGGGCATCTCGCTCTTGACTCCGTCGTGCCGGCGCGTCCGCAGGCCGCCGACCAGCAGCGCCTGCCCGTCTTCGAGGCGCGCACTGGTCCGCATCGTCCGTGTACGGAATCCGATCGTCTCCTGACTCGTCCCGGTGACGGCGACGACTTCGGCCGTCAGATCGAAGTCCGGTTCGGTGACTTCGGGTTGGAGGTCGAGCGTGACGCGTCCGTCGCGACCGACCAGCGGACGCACGGCGAGGCCGATGCCGAACTGCTCGGTCGTGACCGAGGTCGTGATCACGCCACCGGACGCGTCGGACACGGCCGACTGGCGCACCGGGATCTCGCCGCCGACGAGGAACTGCGCGGACTCACCCGACAGGACCGTGAGGCTCGGACGCGAGAGGCTGCGCGCGACACCCTGCTCTTCGAGGAAGCGCAGCGTGGCCGAGAGCGCGAGTCGCCCCGTGGCGAGTTGCACCTCGTTCGCGAACGTGCCGTCCAAGAAGTTGACGACGTTCTGCACGTCGGTCTCGCTCGTCGGGCCGGTGCCCAGGCCGCCGCTGAACGGCGCATCGGCGCTGCCGGTCGGCGTGCCTTGGAACTGCGTCGTCAGCGGGCTGCGACCGACACCGGCGGCGTCGAAGTCGGAGATCGCCGCGCCGAGCTTCGGGCGCACTTCCTTCAGGCCGTTCTTGTCGATCTCGTAGAACTCGACCTGGACGCGCACTTGCGGCAGGTCGCTGACTTCGATGAACGAGAGCACGCGCCCGTTCGCCGTCGACAGGATCGAGGCGCGCGCGATGTTCGCGTCGACCTGGTTGTCGAGTTGGACGCGCGAGAGGCCCGCGCTGGAGCCGCTCGACGTGCCGAAGCCGCTCGCCGCCGAACTCGACTGACTGGTGCTCGACTGACCGACCGAGTCGCGCAGCGCGCCCGCCTCGTCCGCGATCACCTCGATGCCGAGGTCGCCGCTGCCGCCCTCGACCAGGCGCCCGACGAGCGACAGCACCTTCGACAGGTCGATCTGATCCTCGACCGTGCCCTCGAGCACGATGATCTCGGTCGCCTCTTCGGAGAGCTCACCGCTCTGAACGGTGCGCACGAAGATCGTGTCGAAGCCGGCCTCGACCAGCGCGATCTGCAGGCGCACCGCTTGGCTCGGCGCGAGTTCGTCGACGCGCACGAGGTTGATGATCGAGCCCTTCCGGCGCGAAGACTCGTCGCTGACCACCGCCGTGTCGGCCGACTCACCCGCGCCGACCAGCACGGGCGCACGACCCGCGTCGAGGTAGGCCTCGGCTGCTTGTTCGGCGGCGCGGCGCAGCAGCATGTTCGGCACGCGACCGCGCAGCACATAGGCCTCGCGATCCGGCGCGATCTCGACCGTCAGGCTCGGGTGGATGTCCTTCAGCGCGCCTTGCAGCAGCGCGATGTCCTTCTCGACGTGGACGTCGGTGCGCTCGAGGCTGCCGTCTTCGTACCAGACGATCAGGCTCGTGCGCCCGATCGCGAGGCCGCGCAGCAGCACCTGCTTGTTGGTGAGCGTCTGCTGTTCGACGATCGTCGGGTCGCCGATCGCGATCCGCGAGATCGGCCGCGCGAACGTCAGTTCGTGGTGCGTGCCCTTCGCGAGGCGAACGACTTCGCCGTCCTGGAAGGTGCGCAGGTTCGGCGCAGCAGCCGCTACCGGTGCCGGCGTGACCACGGCCGACACGGACGCCGCGCTCTCCCCTTCCGCGTGGATCGGCTGCGGCGCGCCGTTCGGCATCGCGTACACCGCGCCGAGTGACACGGCGCCGAGGAGCACACCGCCGATCGCGGCACGACGGCGCGCGATCGGATGTTGGGGAACGAGAGCCTGGTGGGGAGGCGTGGCCATGTGAGGCGAGTGGGACGGAGCGTCGCTGCGCGGGGAGATCCGCGCGGGGCGCGCGGCGACGACACCGTGGGCTTGGACTCGGGAACGAGGGGAGGCCGTGCACGTGCATGCACGTCGCTCGACACGCGGTCGACGAGGCATCGAACGCGTCGACGCACCGCGTGGCGGTGTCGCGTGCGCGAAACCAGGGAGCTCGACCCCTTGCATGAATCGGAGCCCCCCTGGTTCCGATCACTCGAGCGATGGGTGCGACGCTATGCGGGTTTCTGCAACTCGTCAAGCGAACGCTGTCGCGCGCCGCGTGTGCTCACGCTCTGCAGGTGCGGCGCAATCTCGCCGCGTTTCCCAGCTTCCGACCGCGCGGCTCCCACGCGCGCGACGCGCGTCAGCGCACCCCGTCCCAACACGACCCATGTCGCGTCGCATGCGGCACGCAACGTCTCACACGCGGGTCGGACGAGCCACCACGAGGACGTGGAAGCCGAGCAACGACAGTCCGGGCACGCTGCAGATCAACCGATCGAGTCGCAGAAAAAATCTCGTGATCCACGCGTTGCCAGGTACGAAGCGCAGCACACCGAGGTGGTCGGGGAAGCCCGCGAAGACGTACGCGAACACGCCGTAGCGGTACACGCGCTGCACGTCGAAGCCGGCGCGCTCGGTCAACTCGACGATGCGCTTCTTCGTGAAGCCCTCGTCGCCGACGTCGAAGTGCTTGCTCTTCTTGTAGAGCACCCAGCGCGCGAACTTGATGAGCGGGTTGTCGTTGCAGGGCTCGCTCATGATCAGCACGCCGTCCGCGCCGAGCACGCGCTGGCAGTGCTTCAGGAAGCCGACGTGGTCGCGTGTGTGGTGCAACGAGCCCTTGCAGAACACGACGTCGAACGCACCCGGCGCGAACGGCAGCTTCTCCGCGTCGCCGGTGACGAGCTTCGCGGCCTTCACGTACTGATCGCTGACCTTCAGCATCGCGTGGCTGATGTCGAGGCCGATCGAGCCCGGGTGCTTCGCCGTCAACTCCGCGAGGAAGAAGCCGGTGCCGCAGCCCAGATCGAGGAGCCGCTTCGCCCCCGCCGGAACGTGGCGGATCATCTCGGCGTGCCAGTCCTGTTGGAACAGGCGCGAGAACTCGAAGCTGTAGCGGTAGGCGTAGCGCGGGGCGAGCTCCTTGTGCAGCTCGATCTGGGCCTCAGCGTTCGTCGAAGCGGGGGCGGACATGGACGTGCGATCGTAGCGGCCGCGGCGCGACGTCAGGCAGTCGGTGCGCGCGGTCGCGCGGGCACGAGCGCCATGACGAGGTGCGCGAGTGCGCCGAGCACGACCACGTTGAAGATCTGCACGAGGTGCACCGACAGCCCGACCGCGAGCGCGAGGTGCGACTCGACGCCGACGAGCGTGAAGCCGAGCTGCCAGCCGGCTTCCATCGGGCCGAAGCCGCCGAAGGCGGACAGCGGCACGAGCGCGGCGAGCGACGCGAGTGCGGCGGCGAACACGGCGTCGATCCAGCCGACGTCCGCGGGCAGGCCGAGGCCCTGGGCGAGCACGACCCAGAACACGAACACGAGCACCCACAGCGGCAGCGAGACGAGCAGCGCGGGCACGAGCGCCGCGCGGTTGCCGGCTGCACCGAGCGCGGTGCCGAGGCGCGCGAGTCGCTCCCCCAACCGCGCCGCGCTGCCGCCGCGCTGTTCCGCACGCCGGGCGATGTGGCCGAGCACCACCGGAGCGCGGCCGAGCAACCAGGCTCCGATCAACGCGCCCGCGAGCAGCGCCGCCGAGAGTGCGGCGATCGCGCCGCCGTGTTCGCGGGCGACGAACGCGGCCGCTGCGCCGCCGAACGCCGCGAGCACGAGCACGTCGAGCAGGCGCGAGACGACGAGGCTCGCCGCACCGCTCGACGCCGACACGCCGCAGCGCGTCTTCAGGTAGACGACGATCGCGAGTTCGCCGGTCTTCGCCGGCAGCACCTGCGCTGCGAGGTTGTGCGCCGTCGAGGCGACGAGCGTCTCGCCGAACGCCGGTCGCTCCGCGCGCGGCACCAGCAGCGCGAAGCGCCACGCGCGCAACGCATGGATCGCGAGATGCGCGAGCGTCGCCAGCAGGTACGTGCGCCACTCGAGTCGCCCGAGTGTTGCGAGCGCCGACTCGAGGTCGAGCCCCGACCCCCAGAACAGGAGGGCGAGGAGCGCGACGGCGAGCGCCAGGCGAAGTGCGAGCTTCACGGCGTCGCGCAGAGCGTCGCCGCTCTCATGGCACGAAGACGTACGTGCCGCCGGACGACTCGCACAACCAGCGCAGTTCGCGCGACGGCGTGCCGACCGCGACGCCGTGCACGACCAACTCGCGCGCGCGGTTGTCGAGCACGAAGCGGCGGCGCTGCGTCTCGAGCGCATCGAGGTCGAGCTTGCCGGACGTGCCGCTCGTCACGATCACGAGTGCTTCGCAGCCGTCGTCGGCGAGCGCTGCGGCCGTGAGCGCCTGGAGGTTCGACGTGCGCACGGCCGGGAAATCGTCGAACCACGTCGCGAGCGACGCCGCGCGATCACCGGCGAGCGGCGCGAAGCCGAGCCACGGCCCGTCGTCGGCCTCGGGCGTGGAGTAGAGGCGCAGGGCGACCGACCCGTTGCTGGTGCGCGCCAGGTCCTCGAGTTCGCGGCGCACGAGTTCGAGCGCGCTCGCGGCGGTGGTGTCTTGTTGCACCCGACGTTGACCGACCGGTGCGAGCGCCTCCGGTCCGAGATCGAGCGCGACCGCGATCGACGTGTGCTCGAGCGCGATGCCGAACAGCTCGCCCGCGACCGCCTCGCGTCGCAGCGGGTCGCCGAGGCTCTTGGCGAAGTCGTCGGCGGCTCGTTCGGCTGCGACCGTGAACGTGCCGCGCACTTCGGCCCACCACGCCGACCAGTCCGCGGCGCGCGGACCTTCGTCGCGCGCGGTGAGGCGCCACAGCGCGGCTCGCGCAGCTTCGCGCACGTGGCGCTCGGGGCGCTCGAGCGCCGCGACGAGCAGCCCGACCCCGCGCGCCCAACGGCGCTCCTCGGTCTCTTCGATCAAGGCCAGAGCCTCGCTCGCCGTACCGACGTCGATCGCGCGTCGCAGCGTCTCCTCGTGGGCATCCGGGTCGAGCGCGACGAGCGCACGCAGACCCGCGCGCCGCAACTCGCGCGACTCGCTGCTCGCCATGCGCGCAGCATCCGTCGCGAGGTCTTCGTCGTCCGCACCGAGTGCGACACGCGTCTCGAGGTACAGCGCGACGTCGCTGTCGAGCTTGGCCTTGCGCGCCGCTCGCACGAGCGCGTCGAGCGCACCGAAATCGCGGCGCAGGACGAGCGCCTCCGCCGACGCCGTGCGCACCGCGGCGTCCTTGTCCGACAGTCCGTCGCGCAACGCTTCGAGGACCTTCTCGTCGTCGAACGCGCGCTCCTCGTCGTCCTCGTCCTCTTCGTCCTCGCGACCGCCGTCGGGTCGCTCCGCGAGTCCGCCCATGACCGTGAGAGGCAGCGCGTCGATCGCGAACAGCTTCTGAACCAGTTTGCCCTTGCCGAGTTGCTTGCGAACGATGTCGAGCACCCGCCGCGGCATCGCCCGGTCGATGCGCGTCGCGATGTGGTTGCGCAGCTCGGGGTCGCACTTGGGATCGACGCCGTGTTCGAACAGGTACGTGTAGTGGCGCTCGCGATCGAAGCGCCGCGCGATCGCCTCGGCGGCCCACAGTCGCAGTTCGACGGCCGCGTCCTCGTCCTCGAAGAGCGCGAACGCGCGTTCGTCGGACTCGACGTCGTCGCGCAGCTCCTGCACGCGGTTCGCGCGCACTCGAATCGCCAACGATCGATCGGTGAGCGCCTCGACGATCTCCTCCGCGCGCATCTCTTCCGCCAGAACTTCGAACGCGACCACGCGCAGTCGTTCGAGCGCACCGCCGGCCGCGTACTCGCGCTGCTCCTCTTCACTCGCCTTGCGCCCGCCGCGTTCGACGATCGCCTTGAACCAGGTGTAGTCGGGCACTTCGCGTCCATCGGCGAACAGCTCGAGCGCGCGCACGCGATCGAGCGTGTCCGGCGAAGTCTCGGCCACGCGCCGCAGCAGCACCTCGCCGCTCTCTCCGAGTTCGTCCGCCGCTTCGAGTGCAGCCGCGCGCTGCAGCGCACCCGCACCCTCACCGAGCCAGGACTCGAGCGCGGCGAGACACGCGTTGCGCACGTCCGCGTCGTCCGTGTGGTGCAGCCGCACGTGCCGCGCCCAGCCGATCAGTGCGAGTGCCCGTGTGCTCCACGAACGCTCTTCATCCGCGAAGCGCGCGCCCAACGCTTCGAGCACGCGCTTGTCGTCGTCGTTCGCGAGCCGCCGCACGACGTACGCCGGACAGGCGTCGCCGAGTTCGACGAGGGCGGCGAGGTCGCGAGTGACTTGCTCGTCCGCTGACGGCGCTTCCGCGTCCTGCAGGAGCGGTGGCGTGGACGTCGACGCGCTCGGCGCGGCGCACACGAACTGGCGAACGAAGACACCGTTCGCCTCGGCGGCGAACACGACAGCGATGGCAAGTGCGACTCTCATGGGTTCTGCGAGCGTTCGAATGCGTCCGAAACGTCAGGGGATCAGCGCCGACTGGCCGCCCGAGTCCAGGGCGAGCCACTGCAGCAGTTCGAACGTCGCTCCGATCTGCACGGTGTGGATCACGATGCCGCGGTGCTCGTTCCAGCGCTTCACGTGGCGGCGGATCTCGTTGATCTCGATGACGTCGCCGACCGAGGGCTCGCCGTCGGACAGGAGCACGATCGTGTCCGTCTCCGGGTCAGCGAAAGCGGCTTCGAGGCCGCCGTAGATGTTGGTGCCGCCGGTGGCGATGAGATCGGCGACGAACTCCTTCGCCTCCGCGAGCGCCTCGCCTTCGTGACGCGCCATGGAGGCGCGCCAGGGTACGACGCGATCGCTGAACGGAACGATGTTGAACCAGGCACCCGGATCGAGGCGGTCCAAGAAGTTCGTGAGTTCCTTCTTCGCGACGGCGATGCGCATCTCGCCGAGTTCGTTCGTGTACTGGCCCTTCACGCGCTCCTCCATCGAGCCGGACACGTCGAGCACGAACGCGATGCGGTGTGACGTGATCTCGATTCCGAAGAACTCGTTGACGCCGGTCGTCAGTTCGAGGCGCTGCGCCTCGAGCTCGCGTGCGAGTTGCTTGAACTCGTTCGTCGAGATGACCTCGAATTTCGCGCTGTTGTCGCGCCACCACGCCTCCCAGGCGTTCGCGCGCATCTGGAACAACTGCCCCGTCAGTTCGAAGAGCGCCTCGGCGATCGCGTTCGCGACGCGGCCCTCCTCCTTGGGCAGCCGCGCGATCAGGAGCGGAACGCCGCCGACGTGGCGCAGAGTGCGCAGCGCGTCGATCGCAGCCAGGCGCGTCGACCAGTCGCTGTGATCGAGCGCGCGCCCGAACACCTCGAGCGCGCCCGTGTCGAGTCGGCGCGTGAGTTCGAGGAGTGCGGCGTGGCGCAGGACGGACGTGTCGCTGTCGACGAAGGCGCGCACCTTCTCGCCCCACGCGACTTCACCGTCGCGCAGCAGCGAGAGCGCTTCGAGGCAGGCCACGAGTTCGCGCTCCTCTTCGCTGTCGAGCAGGATCTCGTCGAGCGCCTCGAGCGCCTCCCTGTCGCCGCGGCGCGCGACCAGGCCGATGGCGGCGAGGCGCACTTCGAGTTCCTTGTCGTCGAGCAACTTGCGCAACGCCTTCGCGAACTTCTCGTCCGTGAACTTGGCGCACGCGAGCGCGTAGAAGATCTTCTCTTCAGCTTTGCCCTTGCCGACGTGCTTGGCGAACGTACCGAGCGTCTTCTCGTCCGCGTGCCGTGAGACGAGTTCGGCGAGAGCTTCGCGCAGGACCGGGGCGTTCAGGCGATTCGTGCCGGCGCGCTCCGCTTCTTCGATGAACTCGGCGCCGAGCAATTCGAACAGCAGCTTGCCCGCTTCGAGTCGCACGAGCGGATCGGCTTCGAGCGTGCCGAAGATGCGCGCGGACATCTCCTGCGCCTCCTTCGACTGGCGCGAGCGCAACTCGGCCAGCACGCGGCGCAGGTTCGGCCCGCCTTCGGTCGTCAGCGCTTCGATCAGCTCCTCGAGCGCGAGATGCGGCACCAGGCCCTCGAACGCGAGGCGCCGCACGTCGACCAGGCGGCGCGGCTCCTTGATCTCCTCGTCCTTCTTCTTGCTCTTCTTCTGGTCCTTCAGCGCCTCTTCCGGCTTCCACAGGCGGCGGTACCAGGCGACGTCGGCGGCGGTCGCACTCGCGACATGCAGTCGCATCGCTTCGATGCGGATCTCGTCGTCGGCAGGCGCGTCGACGATGGCCGCGAGCCGACCGCGGCCGCCCTCGCGACACTGCGCGAGCGCTTCGACCGCCGCGAGCCGCAGCAGGCGTCGCTTGTCGTTCGTCGCGACGTGGGTGAGCTTGTCGAGCACCGGCACCGTCGCTCCGTCGACGTCCACGAGCGACGGCAGGGCCTGGACGACGCGCAGCTTGCCGGCGGGCGAAGCCATCTCGTCGTACACCTCGATCAAGGCCACGGCCGCGTCGCGCGAGCGCGACCTGGCGAGTTCGGAGAAGAGCGAGCGCTCGGCCTTCTCCTTCTCGCTGCGCAGGCGCGCGATGAGCTGTTCGGTGGTCTCCGACGCTTGCTTCTCTTCTTGCGCGGCGGCGACGACAGCGAGCGGCGAACCCGGCGCGGCCCGTGAGGCCGGAGAGGCCGGCGCGAACGCGGGCGCGACGAACAGCGCGGCGAACGCGGCGCCGGCGGTGAGGAGGAGGGCTCGGGCGAAGGCCTGCATCGCGCTTGGAGTTCTCGGGAACCGCTCGAAGAACGAAGGCCCGCGGGGCGCACGTCCGTGGCGCGCGCGGCGGTCCATCGCGGGGACGGCATGGTAGCCACCGTCAAGTCGCGGGTCCCGACGGACGACGAGGACGATCCGCGCCGCCGTGGCGCGCGACCTACCCACACGACATGGACCGGTTCCTCGATTCTTCGCCCGCTCCCGCGCAACGGGCCCGCGCTCTGCTGCGGATCCTGCGCGACCTCAATCTCTCGGGCGAACGCATCGCGCTGACGGCGAACACGTCCGTGCGCATCGTGGGCTGCCGCTCACTCGACGAGTCCGCCGATCGCGCACTCGTGTACCGCGTCCGTTACGGCGACGTGGAGCACGACCTCGAGCTGTCGCTCGAAGACGGCGCCGAGGTCTGCATCCGCTTGACCCCACTGAGCGGCGGCGGTGCGATCGGTGAGCGCCGCGTGAAGCTGGTCGGCGGCGCCGAGGGTCCGTTGACCGCGCCCGATCTCTTGGCGCGCATGGATCCGGATCTGGTGCTGGAGAAGGAAGCCGCGCACTTCCTGCGCCGCGTGGTGCGAGCCGCGTTCGCGGATGCGTCGGCCGCCTGAGCCGCGAGTCCGCGTGCTCGGTTGACGCGTACGGTGTCAGACACCGGATCCGCCACGGCGGGTTCGAAGTGCGGAATCGAAAGGGCGCCGTCCTTCGCGCGCTCCGCGC
>JBIKNC010000103.1:0-14928 GCA_044358925.1 Planctomycetota bacterium
ACACGACGAGCCGCAGCGCGAAGCGCTGCGGCTCGTCGTGTTCCAGGGGGGCGCGGAACTGCCGAATCTGGCGACAGGGTGCCTGGCACCGTACGCGTCACGTACCGATGCCGTAGTACGTGAAGCCGGCCTCCTCGAGGCGCTTGCGGCTGTAGATGTTGCGGCCGTCGAACACCGTCGGCGTCTTCAGTGCGGCCTTCACCGCGTCGAAGTCGGGGCGGCGGAACTCGTTCCACTCCGTCACCAGGATCAGCGCGTCCGCGCCGGGCAGCGCATCCATCGGGTTGGCGGCGTACTCGATGCGCGTGCCGAGGTGGCGCACTTGCGCCTCGTGCATGGACTCCGGGTCGAACGCCCGCACCGTCGCTCCGGCCTTCAGCAGCGCCTCGATCACGACCACGGCCGGCGCCTCGCGCATGTCGTCCGTGTTCGGCTTGAACGACAGGCCCCAGACGGCGAAGCGCTTGCCGGCGAGCTTGCCGCCGTAGTGCTTGTTCACCATCTCGTAGAGCAGGCCCTTCTGCCGGTCGTTCACTTCCTCGACCGCGCGCAGGATCTTGAAGTCGTAGTCGAGGTCCTTCGCGGTCTTCACGACGGCCTTCACGTCCTTCGGGAAGCACGACCCGCCGTAGCCGAGGCCGGCGAACAGGAAGCGCGAGCCGATGCGCGCGTCCGAGCCGATGCCCTGGCGCACGCGCTCGACGTTGGCGCCGACGCGGCTGCAGATGTTCGCGATCTCGTTCATGAACGAGATGCGGGTGGCGAGCATCGCGTTGGCCGCGTACTTCGTCAGCTCCGCCGACTCGATGTCCATGTGGATGATCGGGTTGCCCGTGCGCACGAACGGCGCGTAGAGCTCGTCCATCACCTCGGCCGCCTTCTTCGACTCCGAGCCGATCACCACGCGGTCGGGCTTCAGGAAGTCGTCGATCGCGGCGCCCTCCTTCAGGAACTCGGGGTTGCTGACGACGTCGAAGGGGTGCTTCGCGTGTTTGCTGGCGCGCTCCTTGACCTTGCGCGCCGTGCCGACGGGCACCGTCGACTTGTCGACGATCACGGTGTAGCCGGTCAGCGACTTCGCGATCGACTCCGCGGCCGCCAGTACGTACTTGAGGTCGGCGCTGCCGTCGTCGTCGGGCGGCGTGCCCACCGCGATGAACACGGCATGGGCGTTGGGCACCGCTTCCTCGTACTTCGTCGTGAACTTGAGGCGCCCGTCCGCGACGTTGCGCTTCAGGAGCTCCTCCAAGCCCGGCTCGTAGATCGGGACGTCACCGTCGAGCAGGCGTTGGATCTTCGCCGCGTCGATGTCGACGCACGTGACCGTGTTGCCGCTCTCGGCGAAACAGGTGCCGGCGACCAGACCCACGTAACCGGTACCGATGACCGCGATGCGCATGAGGGAGAGGGAGTGTTCGAATGGGTGGGCACGCGCCCGCAACGACGGGCACGCGCCCCTCGAGGGGGGTGGTGACGCGAGCGGGCGAAGTCTAACCGAGGCCCTCCGGGGCCCGGTTTCGAGGCCGCCGTCTCCCGGCTGCCACGCTCTGACGTCGCCTCACACGCCGCTGAAGTCCACACCTTCGAACACCAGCGTGGGGCTCCTGAAGGTGCTCCACGGTTCCGGGTCGTCGCCGACCGCGACGAGCCGCATCAGCACGTCCTTGTAGTTGCCCGACACGTTCATCTCGGCGATGGCCTCGGCCGGTTCGCCGCGGTCGATGCGCCGGCCGTGCACGCCGAACGAGAAGTCGCCCGTCGTCGGGTTGGCATTGCCGCCCAACCAACCATTCACGAGGAAACCACTTCCGGCCGTGCGCACGAGTTGCGCTAGGTCGCCGCGTCCGCCCCCGAAGAGCACGTTCGAGGGTCCCGTCGTCGTCGGCGCCCAGCCCAACTTGTCGCCGTAGTAGGTGTCGACGAAGAACGTGGAGAGCACGCCGCCCTCGACGATCGTGCGCCGCGCCGTGGCGATGCCGTCGCCGTCGAACAGACGCGACGCGTTGGAGCGCGGCCGGTGCGGGTCGTCGACGAGCGTCAGGAGCGGCGACGCGATGCTCTCACCGAGGCGCCCCTCGAGGAAGCAACGCCGTTGCTGCACGGCGCCCGCGTCGAGCACTCCGACCACGCGCCGCAGGAACGCACTCGCCGCCTCGGGCGCGAGCACCATCGTCGCGCGCGCGGAGGGCGCCTTCACGGCGCCTCGTCGCGCGAGTGCGCGCGCCAGAGCTTCGCGCCCGATGCGCTCCGCCGCCGGCAGGTCGGAGATGTGCGCCGCCGACGCGAAGCGATACGCCTCGGGTCGTTTGTCGCCTGCGTCCTTCACGCTCACCTCGGCGCCGAACGACGCCGACGTGTGCTCGCGCACACCCTCGAAGCCGTCCGATGCGACCCGCGCGTAGGAGACGCGTCCGTCGCTGACCCAGGCGGTCGCCGAGAGCACGTTCGCATCGGCGCGCGCCGCTTCCTCGAGCGTCCGCGCCGTCGCGACGCGCTGCTCGGCCGTGACCGCGTCGATGCGCGGATCGACTTGATCGAGATCGACCTTCGCGCGCCCTTCCCACAGCGCACGCGGTGTCGGTCGCCGGTGCGGATCCGCTTCGAGCAGCCGCGTCAGCGCCACGCCGCGCTCGACGAACTTCGCGAGCGCCGCCACGTCGAGATCCGTCGTCGCGTGCGTCGAGAAGCGCCCGTCCACGAACAACTGCACGCGCAGCGCCGTGCTGCGGCTCTCCTCGACCGTCTCGACGCGGCCGTCGCGGTGGCGCAGTTCGAACGCGCGCGACGTCGACACCGACGCCACCGAGTGCGACGCGCCCGCGCGCGTCGCGAGCGCGACGACGCGCCGCGCCAACTCGAGCGGCTCGATGCGCCCGCGCTCGCTCATCTCGGTCGAAGCCGCAGTGGCCGCCGCCGAGCCTCCGGTTCCGCGTGCATCAACCACGGCTGCCTCCGACCGTCAGGCTCGACACGAGCACCGTCGGCATGCCCTGCGAAACCGGCACGCTCTGCCCTTCCTTGCCGCACGTCCAACCGCCGGTGTCGAGTTTCATGTCGTTCGCGACCATCGTGATCCGCGCGAGCGCCGTCGGCCCGTTGCCGATGATGTTCACGTCCTTGATCGGCGCCGTGATGCGCCCGTCCTCGACGAGCCAGCCGTTCTTCACGAAGAACGTGAAGTCACCCGCACCGATCTGCACCTGACCGTTGCCGAAGTTCTCGCACACGACGCCGTTCTTCACGGCGGCGACGACCTCGTCGCGCGTGTGCGGCCCGTTCTCCATGTACGTGCAGCGCATGCGCGGCATCGGCACGTGCCGGAACGACTCGCGCCGGCCCGAGCCGGTCGGCCGCACGCCGTAGTGCTTCGCGCTGATCGCGTCGTGCAGGTAGCCCTCGAGCACACCGCCGCCGATCAGCACCGTGCGCTCCGCCGCGTACCCCTCGTCGTCGAACTCGAGCGCGCCGCGTTCACCCGCGTGCAAACCGCTGTCGACGACCGTGACGATCGGCTCCGCGACCTTGGCTCCGACCTTGTCCGAGTAGATCGAGATGCCCTTGCGGTTGTGGTCGGCTTCGAGCCCGTGCCCGATCGCCTCGTGCAGCAGGATCCCCGACGCGCCCGCCGCGAGCACGACCGGCATCTCGCCCGCCGGCGGCTTCTTCGCTTCGAACAGGATCGACGTGCGCGCCACCAGGTCCGCGCAGAACGCTTCGATGCGCGCCGCGTCGAACCAGCCCAGGTCGTGGCGACCCGCGAGGCTCGAGTGGTTGCTCTCGAGCTTCTCGCCGTCCGCCATCGTCACGCTCGCGCCGAGCACCGCCATCGGTCGCGTGTCCGCCATCACGCGCCCGTCGTGTGCGACGAGTGCGACCTCCTCGTCCGTGTCCATCCACGACACGCGCACCTTCACGACGCGCGGGTCCGCCGAGCGCAGCCGCGCCTCGACCGCACGGATGATCGCGAGCTTCTTCTCGAGCGCCACCTCGCCCCACGGCAGCAGCGTCGTGTACAGACCGCGCGCCTTGCCCGGCCGTCCGAGCGGCGTCGCCGTGCCCCCCGAGCCCGTCGCGATGCTCGCCGCCGAGCGCGCCGCCGCCGCCAGCGCCGGTTCGGTGAGTTCCTCGCTGTACGCGAAGCCCGTCTGGTCGCCCTGCACCGCGCGGATGCCGGCGCCGCGATCCACCGCAGTCGACGCGCGGCTGACGATCCCGTCCTCCAGCACGAGCGAGACCTGCTCGACCCGCTGGAAGTACAGATCGCCCGCGCCCGCGCCGCGTCCGAGCGCCGCCCCGAGCACCCGCCGACACACCGCCTCGTCCACCCCGAACCGCTCGAGCCAGTGCGCCGCCGTCGTCGTGCTCTGCATGCCCGCATCGTAGGCCGCGGGCCGCGCGCTCACGCCTTCGGGCTGCCCAGCTCTCGCGTCAGCGCGCGGACCTCCTCGCGCAGCGCCGACACGTCGGTCCGCAGCCCGGCCAGTTGCTCGGCCCCCGCCAGCTCCGCGTCGCTGCGGGTCGCGTCGCGGCCGACGAAGAACGTCGCGAGCGTCGCCGTCACGTAGCCGAACACGCCGAACGCGTAGAACGCCAGCGCGACACACAACACGCGCCCCTCGCCCGTGTGCGGCCAGAACTGCGAGCCCAGCGTCGTCATGATCATCGCCGTCCACCACAGCGACTCGCCGTAGCTGCTCGGGCCGCCCGGCGCTTCGCGCTCGAACGCGTACATCCCGGCCGCGCCGGCGAACGTGACCAGCACGGTCAGCGCACTCACGTACCCGAAGCCGCGCCGGCTCAGGCTCGCGCCCAGCGCCTTCATTCCGCGGTTCAGCGAACTGACGACGCGCACGAGCCACAACCCGCGCCCCGTGCTCGCCAGGCGCAGCAACCGAAACGCCCGGAAGGCGCGGAACACCCGCAGCGCCGGGATCAGCAGCGACAACGCGGTCAGCCAGTTCGACTTGAAGTAGTCGGACTTGTCCGGCGCGAGCACCAACTTCACCGCGAAGTCGACGACGAACACGATCCAGATGCCCGTGCCGAGCTGCGAGAACAGCCGACTCTCGCCGCGCGTCAGCTCCAGGACGAGCAGCACGAGCCACACGAACGCCAGGACGAGCATCGGCGTCTCCAGCCAGCCCTCCAGGCGCCGGAGCAGCTCGAACCGCTCCCGCCGCAGCTGCTCCCGCTCCGCATCCTTCGCGCCCGACGTCTCGCTCACCCCGCGAGCATGGGGGCGAGCGGCCCGCCCGCCCGCCACCGACTCCAGGTAATCGGCGCCGCCCGAACCACGCACGAGGCGTCGGCCGCGCCTCGGACCGCCGCCCGCGCCGCCGCGGTCCGACGAGGTCCGTCGCGCCTCTCGGGGACGCCCCGCTCCAACTTGTTTCGTTCAACGAACGCGAAGCACCCGCGCGGTTACAGCGCGCCCGCTCGGCCGTAGAGACGCGCGGACAAGGGTGGTTCCCGAACGTCCGCCGCCCGCGAGGACCCTCCTCCCCGCGGGCACGTCGACCGACTGGGCAGGTTGGTCGACACGGTCCGTCCTCCAACGGACCAGCGGTGGAGACCCCGGGGGGGCGTCTCCACCCATCCAAGATCGCCCCGCGGCCTCCACCGCGGGGCGGTCGACTTTCTGGGGCGGTTGTTCGCGGCGATGCGCGGGCCGAGGTACGCGCGGCGACCGCCGTACCCTGAGCGCGAACCATGCACGCAGACGTGACGGGGAGGCGAGCGCGGCGGAGGTCGGTCGGCGTTCGCACCGCGCTCTGCGTTCTCCTGGCCCTCGGTTCGGCGGCGTGTCGGGCGGCAGCTCCGGCGCCGATCGCCGACGAACCCGCACGGCGCACCCCGCCGAACGAGTTCGTCGCGCACGGGCGGCTCGTCGACGCCGACGGGCAGCCGTTCGTCGGTGCGTTCGAGTGCTTCGTCGTCCAGTCGCGGCGAACGAGCGCGTCGAACCATGTCTCTTCCGGCGTGATGTGTCGGCCGATCACCGCCGAGTTGGATGGCGCGTTCACCGTCGAGTGGCGCGACGATGCGCGCGCACCCAAGTTGGATCCGCGCGGCGTGTTCGAGTTCCGCTTCGCTCCACTGTTCGCTGACGGCCAGACACGTTTCCATGCGCGCGCGTATCCCGATCCACTCGAAGCGCGCTGTGCGAGCATCGTCGCCCGCTTCCAGCGCGCCGACGACGGAGGTGAGCGGCCGCGCAACTTCGCCGTCGACTTGGGTGCGGTGCGATTCGATCCCGCCCAGCGCGTCGCGAGCGTGCGGATCGCGAGCGCCGACCACGCGACGGCCGACGTGACCGTGTTCAGGGGCGACGATTCGCCGGAGTGGGAGGCGCTCCAGCGCATCCCCACGAACACGTGGGTCGACTTCCACTGCGCCGACTTGGCGCACGAGTTCCGAATCGAAGGCGAACTCGCGCCGAACGTCGTGATTCCCCGCACGAGCATCGAGCGTTGCGGCGCGCTCGAGATCGTGCCGCGCTGGACGCAGGACCTCGAGGTGCGGCTCGAACTCGCCAAGGACGTGGGCCACGCGCTGCTCTTCGAGGAGCGGGGCCATCGACGCTACACGGACGAGATGGACGCCATACCCGACGACGCGCCGATTCCGGCGCGGTACGAAGCGCTGAGGGTTTCGGGGGGAATCGTCGAGTCGCTCGAGGACGGGCGCCGCGTGTTCGTCTTCGAACACTGCTTCGACGGCTCCTACGTCCTCGAACTCCTCGACACGGGCGACTTCGTGAGCGCTGGGACGGTGCGGATCGTCACCTTCGACGTGCCGCACGAAGGCCCGGTCGTCGTCCGCTGAGTCGCTGCATTCACGCGAGACTTCGGACAGGGCACAGAGGTCGGCAACGCTCTGGAAGTCCGCGTATCGACGCTCGTCCGACAGGCACACTTCGCTGCGCACGCGCCCTTCGATCGAACGTGCGCATCAACGAGAAGTGCTGCACACACCCATGTTCATCCAGCCCATGTGGTCGGACGAAGTCGAGCGCATCGGCCTTCAGCGTTGCTCTCCGCTCGGATACCGATTGCGCGGCATCGGCGAGCTCTTCGGAATGCTCGGATTGCTGGCGCTGCTGTTGGTCTTCGCGGTGCTTGTCGTGCGAGCGTTCAGGGGGACTTTCGAGCCGGAGCTGTGGTGGCTGCTGTTCCTTCCGTTCGGTCTCGTCGTCGTCGAAACGGCGCTCGTCGCGGTGGGCTGGTCGCTCGCGCGAAGGCGCGGCTTCTCCTACGACTATCGCAGCCGCGCCAGCACGTGGATCGACCATGGCGAGACCTGCACGTTGACGATTGCCGACATTCCGGAGCTCCGCGAGCGCGGAAGGCGGTGACGAGGATCGAGCGACCTCGTCACCCGCTGCTCCCGATCACGCGCCGCGCGCGCAGAAGCACGAGGCTTTCAATTCGATGTCGGAGCGTTGCCAGGCGCGCTCGAACTCCGCTCGCGTCTTCGCGGCCTCGTCGACCCGGCCCTGCATGCGCAAGCACTCCGCCAGCCCGTGCAACGACCAGCCGTTGCTCGGGTGGCGCTCGAGGTCGGCGCGGTAGACGGCCTCGGCGTCGGCGTAGCGCTTCTGCTCGAGCAGCAGCGCGCCCAGCGCGTGCCGCACCGGCTGCACCCAGCCCCACGGCTCGTCGTAGCGCAGCGCGTCGTCGCGGTGCACGGCTTCGCGCAGGTGCTCGAACGCGACGTCGAAGTTGCCGCGGCGGTACTCGACTTCGCCCGCCACCATGCAGCGCGCGACCTCGAGGATGTCGCGCACGGTGTTGTTGCCCATCGTGTAGGACTCGGGCACGCGCTCCACCGCCGCTTCGAACAGCGCCTGTTCGGCGAGCGCTTCCTCGACGCGGGCGAGCGACGCGAACGACAGCGCGCGGGCGTAGTGGTACATGGCGCGCGTGGCGACGCGGTGCTCGGGCGGGAGCGGCTCGGCGAGCATCTCCTCCCACATCCCGAAGCGCACCATCACGTGGTAGGGCGAGCCGAGGAAGGCCTCGACGTACTGCGCCATCGCGTCGACGAAGTCCGCGGGCAGTTGCTCGACGGTGTCGCGCGCCGCTTGCAGTGCGACCGCGCGCTGACCGTCGAACATCGCGGCCCACATGAGGAAGTGGTAGTTGTGCGCGCGGTAGATGGCGTAGAAGCCGCCCGCGCCGTGGCGCGCGACGCGGCGTTGGTCGACGACCACGGCGCGCGCGTTCGCGTCGACCGCATCGGCGTAACGACCGACGCGCACGAAGATGTGCGACGGCATGTGCACGAGGTGGCTCGCGCCAGGGATGCGCGCGCACAGCGCTTCGGCGGCGGGCACAGCGCGCTCGGGTTGCGGCGAGGCTTCGACCGCGTGGATGTAGTAGTGCGCGGCGCCGGGGTGGTCGGGCTGGCGTTCGAGCACGACTTCGAGCGTGTCGAGGACCTCGAGTGTGTCGGGGCGCGGCTCGCCGTCCTTGCTCCACAGGTCCCACGGCCACAGGTTCATCAGCGACTCGGCGAACAGCGCGCCGACGTCGTCGTCCTTCGGGAACGCGCGCCACACGCCGCGCATCGCGGCGGCGAACGCGCGGTCGAGTTCCGCGCGATCCGCGGGCGGCGGATAGGCGTAGCGCGCCGTGAGCGCTTCGATCAACGCGCGTTCGACCGGCGTCACGCTCTTTGCGAGCGCGAGTGCGCGCTGCGCCGCCTCGTAGGCGACACGCGACGCTTCGTCGTCCATCGCCATGTTGTTGATGTGCGGGCCGTGCGCGTACGCGAAGCCCCAGTGCGCCATCGCGCAGTTCGGGTCGGCCTCGGCCGCGCGCGCGAACGCGAGGCGCGCGACCTCCTGATCGAAGCCGAAGCACAGCACGAGGCCCTGGTCGAACCAGCGCTGCGCGTCGGCGGAGTTGGTGGTGATGGGGCGGTGGAAGCCGCCGAGCTCATCGGCGGTCCACGAGCTCAGCGGATCGGAAGCGTGAGCGGCCAGGGCCTGCGAGCTCGTCGGCGCACCGTCGTTCGAAGGCGCGGCGCACGCGGCGGCGAGGAGGAGGGCGGCGGAGGCGAGGAGGGTCTTGGATTTCATGGTGCGAGGCGCGGCGAGGCGCGGTTCACGTGCCGTGGCGCGAACGGGGCGGGGCGACTGCAACGAAATCCGAAGCGATTCGCATCGAGCGGCGCGCTAGAAATCGCGCATGACACGACTCGTCGGGCTCTTGCTGGTCCTGGTGGCGTTCGGCTGTCGCACGGCGTCCGTGAGCGAAGCGCCGTCCGAGCGCGCCGTCGGCTTGGCTGACGTCGAGCGGCTCCTGCGCATCACACCCGACCTCCGCGCCGCGCGCGAGGCGCAACTGTCCGACGCGCTCGCCGCGCATGCGAGCGATCCGAGCGAGGCCAACGCGATTTGGGTCGGGCGGCGGCTCGCGTACCTCGGCATGCACGAACACGCCGTGGTGTGGTTCGAAGAGCAACTCGGGCTCTGGCCCGACAGCTTCCGCCTGCGCCGCCACCTCGGCCATCGCTGGATCACGCTGCGCGAGTTCGAGCGCGCGCGGGCCGTGCTCGACGAGGCGCGTGCACTCGCCGCCGACGTGCCCGACGAGATCGAGCCCGACGGGCAGCCCAACGCCCGCGGCATCCCGACGAGCACCCTGCAAGGCAACATCGACTACCACCGCGCGCTCGCCGCGTACCTGCTGGGCGACTTCGACGCCGCGATCGAGGCGTGGCGCGCGTGTGTCGAGACCTGGGCGACGAACGACGACTCGCGCGTCGCGGCGGGGCACTGGTTGCTGCTCACGCTGCGCCGCGCCGGTCGCGAAGCGGAGTTCGCGAGCGTCGTCGCGGCGCTACCCGCGGCGCCGGACGTGATCGAGAACCATGCCTACCGCGAACTCGTCGATCTGCACGCGGGCCGCGTTTCACCCGAGTCGTTGCTCGGTCTCGCCGCCGACCCGGTGCACGACGCGACGCGCACGTTCGGAGTCGCGCGCTGGTACCTCGATCATCCCGGAGCAACCGACGAGGACCGCGCGCGCGGCGCCGCGCTGCTGCGCCTCGTCGCCGAGCAGGCACCGTGGGAGAGCTTCGCGCGTGTCGCGGCGGAGGTCGATCGCCAGCGAACGGAGCGTTGATTCGCTCCTCGCGGCCGTCGTCACGTCGCGCGCAGGCGTTCGCGCAGCCGCACGACGAGGTCCATGCTCTCGTGCAGGATGGCGATGATCAGGAGCGGGCGAAGCGGGCGGTGCAAGGCGTAGACGAAGTGGTGACCACAGCGGCACTCGACGAGGTCAGGCATCGTCGGGAGAGGAACTCGAACGATCGCGTCGCGAGCGGCGATTGCATCGAAGCAAGCCTCGAGGTCGTCGAGATAGCGTTCGGCTTGCAACGGACTCCACGTCTCGATCGTGTAGATGGCGATCGCGTCGAGATCTTCCCCAGCGGGTCGTGTGAGCTCAAAGGTGGCCGTCAAGAGGCGCGTCCCTTCGCCTTCGATCGCTTCTTCGCTTCTTCGAAGATCTGCATCACCGTGCGCTTGACCGGACCGTTCTTCTCGTAGTCGCGGATGCGGGCATCGATGAGGGCTTCGAGTTCCGTCATGGCGTCGCGCTCGGCCGCACTTCCGAGTGCACTGTCGAGGATCAGGTCCTTCAGAGACTTGCCGCGCAGCGCTGCGAGCGCCTTGAGCTGGCGGTGCTGTTCCGGCGTGACGTCGATCGAGATGCGGCTCGTGCTCATGGTTGGTTCCTCGTGGTCGTGTGACTCGACGTCCGAAGCTACCCCGCCCCACCAAAACTGTCAAAATGTGGGTATGTGGGTGGAGCCGCCGCTGGTGGGGGTCAGCGTGAGCGCGACCGTCAGGCCGCCAGCGGCGCCGCCGCGACGGGCGCAGGCGCGCGACTCGTGCGGTACAGGTCGATCCACTTCGCGACCGGCCCCACCATCGCCAGCGCGAACATCGGCGGCGCGGCGAGGAGCGGGCGCAGCTCCGGGTGCACGGACAGCAAGCGGATCGCGCACTCGACCGCCGCGATCACGAACACGACGGTGATGCGGCCCTTGCGCGTCGAGACCGTCGTGGCCGGGTCCGTGATCATGAAGAAGGCGAAGAACTGGTACATCGCACCAGTCAGCGGCGCCATCTCGGTCGCGAACGGCACGCCGGTCAGCGCGGTTCGCAGCGCGGCGAACATGGTGAATGCGACGAGGTAGCTGAGCGTGAGGTGCAACACACCGGCGCGCAGCACGATGACCATGCCGACCGCCCACACGATCCCCACGATCCACGGTGTGTTGCCCATTTGCACCGACAGCACCGGCACCGACGTCGACAGCAACAACGCGCAGATCGCGAAGTTGGTCGGGTTCCACAGGTGGTGCTTGCGGTAGGTGAGTGCGTACTTGCTCGCCACCGCGATCAACGCACACAAGGCGTACGGCCACAGCACGCCCGCCTTGATCATGATCACGGTGCTCGTGCCGCTGATGTAGGCGCTCTGGATCGAGCCGACCTTGCCGCGCACGAGCCACGAGAACAACAGCTCCGCCGCGACCGCCGATCCGAGCGCCACCGGCAGCACCCACAGGCTGCGCAGGATGTCGAAGTTCATCTGCCCGGTGACGAGCAGGAGCGTGATCAGGTAGGTGATCAACCAACGCGGTTGCAGCCACCAGACGCCCTTGGGCTTCTTCGGATCGCTCACGCTGCTCGCGGTCGGGCTCATGGTTGTCTGGCGGGTTCGCGCACGCGGTGGATGCGGCCGAGTTCGACGGGTCCGAGGTCCTGTTGCGTTCCGTCCGGCCACGTGACGATCGCACGCGACACTGCGGGCGCGCCCGGCGCGGTTTCCCCCAGTCCGAAGTGCAGCCGCCGCGGCGCCTGGGCGGAGAAGCCGCTGGAGCCTTCGACGTGTTGGACCTGCGCGCCCTTCGCGAACTCGACGCGCACGGTTGCACCGATTGCGGAGGTGTTCGGCGCGCGCCCCTCGAGTTCGAACTGCACCCAGCCCCGCGCCGCGGCCGCGGGCGTCGTGTTGCGGTAGAGCAGGAGCGGCCCGAGCTGGTTCGCGACGACGACGTCGAGCACGCCGCGGTTCTCGAGGTCGACCATCACGACCGCACGCCCGTCGAAGCGGTCCGCGATGCCGGCCGGCTCGCCGACTTCGTCGAAGCCGCGGCCCGCGCGGTTGTGGAGCAGGCGCGAACGCTCGAACCCGGATTGGCTCGCGCCGTCGAACGCCGGCCAGTTCGCCGCGTCGGCGAGGAGGCCGCCGGTTCCGCCCGAGAGTTGCGCCATGCGGTACCAGTAGTCGCTGTCCGGATCGCCCGACACGAAACCGTTCACGACGTACAGGTCCTGCCACCCGTCGTTGTCGAGGTCGCCGAACGCGGCGCCCCAGGACCAACCGGTGTTCGCGACGGAAGCGCCCGCGTCCTCGCTGAGCATCTGCCCGACGTCGGGCACGTAGTTCACGCGCAAGTTGTTGCCGTGGTAGAGCCAGTTGGCCGAGGAGATGTTCGACACGAACACCGCGACGCGGCCGTCGTTCGCGAGGTTGCCGAGTGCGACGCACATGCCGCTCTTGCTGTCGTGGCCGAGGCCGACGTCGGCGAGTTCGAAACGCTCGCCGCCCTTGTTGAGCCACAACTCCTCGGGCCCGTAGTCGTTCGCGACGTACAGGTCGATGAAGCCGTCGTCGTCGAAGTCGGCCGCATTGACCGCCATCGTCCAGCGCTTCGTGTCAGGCAGTGCCGCGTCGCTGACGTCCTCGAACGTGCCGTCGCCGCGGTTCCTGAAAAGCAAGTTCCTACCGCCGTTCTCGCTGAACTCCGCGCTGTCGTGCATGAAGCGCGTCGTGCTCACGTTCCACAGGTCCGTGTCGCTGCGGAAGTAGGCCGAGACGAACAGGTCGAGCGCCCCGTCCTTGTCGAAGTCGATCCAGCAGGCCGCGTTGCTGTTCATCCAGCGCGCGAGGCCGGCCGCTTCGGTGCGCTCCTCGAAGCGGCCGTCGGCGCCCTGGACGAAGAGCGCCGTGCGCCCGTAGCGGTAGACGAACACGTCCTCGTCGCCGTCGCCGTCCGCGTCGGCCCAGATCGAGCCCATGCACACGCCGCTGCCGGGTGTGTTGAGGTCGGCGAGGCCGACGCGCTCGGCGACGTCCTCGAACGTGCCGTCGCCGCGGTTGCGGTAGAGCGCGTTCTGCGCGCCGAAGGCCGACGTCGTCGCGTACAGGTCGATCCAGCCGTCGCGGTCGACGTCGACCGCGCTGACCGCCGCGCCGACCGAGAGGATGCGGTCGCGGATGTGGTCGATCTTGGGGTCGAGTTTGCTGACGCGGTGGGTGAGGGCGATGCCCGACGCGGCGGAGCGCTCCACGAGTTCGATCGGCGAGTCCGCATCGGCGTCGAGCACGTCCGGCGTGCGCCGGTCGAGCCAGGCCGCGAGGCCGAGGGCGCCGAAGACGCCCAGGAGCGCGGCCGCGCGGCCGACCATGGGCGGAACGGGCAGCACCGGCACTCGGCGGGCGGACCCGGAGGGCGCGTTCGAAGGAGCGCTCGGCATCCCGAGCATCGTAGCCCGCTCGGTGCGCCGACTCGGCGAGCGCGGCGCCCGTCGCGATTCCCGCGAGGTAGCGTTCACGCGGAGGCGTGCGGCGGTCGACGAACCGCTCGGGAGCTTCCATGATCGCCATGAACCGCCTCGCCTCGTTCGCCCTCGCCGGTCTGGTCGCGTTCGCGCAGGGCGACGAGCCCGCGCTCGACTTCGAACAAGTCAGGGAGTGGGCGGCCCCGCGCGCGGCCGACCTCGTGCACCGCGAGGTCGCGTGGCTGCCGGCCGTGGTCGACGGCGTGATCGCGGGCGAGGCGGAGGACAAGCCGCTGCTGCTGTGGCTGTACTTCGGCGGGCCGCTCGGCGACTGCTGAAACAACGGCATCAAGACGCGACAGTTGGTCGCGAACGATCCGCGTGTGGTCGCGGCCATCCAGGACGGCTTCGTTCCGGTGGCGGCGAACGACGTCGACTACGCGAACCACGCCGATCAGTCCAACTTCGAAGTGCGCTGGTTGCGCGAAGCGCTCAGCAAGGCGAAACACGGCCTGTTCCAAGGCCTGTACGTCGTCACGCCCGCGGGCGAGTTGCTGTGTCAGGCCGACGGCGGCTGGCCGGTCTACGACGCGAACGTGACGGTGCGCGCACTCGCGCTGGCGAAGCAGCAGTACGCGGCGCTCTCGCGCGAGCGGCGCCTGCTCGGCCGTTCACCGGACCCGGTCGCGGATCGTGCGTGGCCGGTGCCGAGCATGGAGCCGGCCGAGGGCTTCGCGCGGCTCGCTGCGACGAAACGAACGCGCCCGTTCGCGGGCATGGCGCCCGAGGACGTGCGCCATCCGCAGCACCTGCACATCGATGCGGTGGACGTGCGCGCGGAGTGGCTGGCGGCGCTCGTGCCGCAGTCGCCGAAGCGTGGTGAAGAGGCCAGCGCCGATCCGCGTCTGCTCTTCGCGTTCGCCGAGGAGAGCGTCATGCAGCCCGAGTGTTCGGTCTGGCGCGAGGAGGAGTTCGTGCGCCGCGAACTCGTGTCGACGGTGAAGAGCGTCGCGAACGGCAAGGTGACGCTCGAACTCGAAGGCGTGCTGGAACTCGTCGCCGCGAACGAGTGGAACCGCGGCGCCGCGTACGACGGCCGCATCGCGGGTCGCGCCGTGTGGAACGCGCGCGAGGAGTCGTTCGAGTCGTTCGAACTCGTGCTGTTCGGCGCGCACTCGTTGCGCGAGTCCGAACGCCCCAACCGCAAGGGAAGTCCAACGGTCGACGTGGCCGCGCACCTCGTGCTCGAGCGTTGACGCGTACGGTGTCAGACACCGGATCCGCCACGGCGGGCTGGAAGTGCCGAATCGAAACACGGCTGCCCGACGCGCGCTTCGCGCGCGTCG
>JBIKNC010000104.1:0-14877 GCA_044358925.1 Planctomycetota bacterium
GCCCCTCGACGCTCTCCGCCGCGCTGCGAAACCTGAGGCTTTTTGCTACGGCACCGTATTCTCAGCGGGCGCCGCACCCGTCAACTCGCGTGACAGCCCGTCGAACGCACGCAGCTCCAGGCGTGCACTCGAAGTCTCGGGGTACTCGCTCGCGAGCAGCGAGAACACGTGCGCGTCGTGGTACGCGGTGCCGCACGCGCCCGGACACACGCTGCGCAACAGACCCGTGTCGCGATAGCCGAGTTTGCGCGGCACGTTCAGGCTCTCGACGTTCTCGGGCTGCACGCGGATCTCGATCTTGCGCACGCCGAGCAGCTCGAAGCCGACCTTCGTCAGCGCGGCCGTGGCCTCGCTCGCGTAGCCGCGGCGCGTGTGGTCGACGTGCGTCCAGTAGCCGATCTCCTTCGCTCCCGGGCCGATGCGGCTGTGCAGACCCGTGCCGCCGACGATCGTCACGCCGTCCGCTAGGAACACGCCATAGGTGTGGTCGACGTCGAGTTCGAACTGGCCGCGCAAGCGCCGGATCGACGCGTACTTCTCGTCGAGGCTCTGCGGCTCGAACGCAGCCCAGGCCAGGAAGCGCGCCAGGTGCTCCTTGCTGCGCGCGAGGCCCGTGCGCAGGTTCTCGGCGTCCGTGTGGTCGTACGGACGCAGGACGAGCCGCGGGGTCGTGATGCGGTACGGGATTCTCGCGAGGTGCTGCATGGTGCGGGACCTCAGTGTGGCGGGGGGGAGCGCGGGCTCCGCTCCGGAGAGCCGCGGAAGTCGCAATTCGTCCAATCGGAACGGATTCCAGTGTTTGCGAACGCGCGAGTCGCGCGCTTTCGGCGAGCGTCGCGACGAACGCAACCCATGTCGCGCGGATCGGCGTAGCATCGGCCGCGCGTGGACCCAGTTCCTCCTCGTGTGTTTCCCGCACCGAGCGTGCGTGTGCCGTGCCTCTTGTGCGGCGCGACGAATCGTGTGCCGATCGCTCGCCTCGACGAGCGCGCGCGTTGCGGCCACTGCAAGAGTTCGCTCGCGAACGGTGCGGTGGGGGCGTTGTCCGCCGCGCGACTCGAACGTGTCGTCGCGACCTGTGATCTGCCGCTCGTCGTGCAGATCGCCAGTGATCGTGTGCCGCAGGAGCGCCGCCGCGACGAAGCGCTGATCCACGTCGCAAGTGCACTGAAGAGCGCGGCGCTCTTCTGTCGCGTGGACGGCGATCGCGAGCCCGCCGTGCTCGTTGCGCTCGGTGTCTCCGCGCTGCCGAGCCTCGCGCTCGCCATGGCCGGTCGCGTCGTGTCGCGGCTGTCGGGCACGCTCGAAGCGGAGCGCTTGCACGCGTGGATCGCGCAGCACGCGTTCGACGCGCTGCACGTCTGAGAGAGTGAGAGAGAATCGACGCTGCGCGCCGAACGTGCTCTCTCAGATGCCCATGGCCCAACCGCTTGCGCGGTTGGAGCCCGTTCGCGAGCAATGCTGCTCGCTCACTGAGAGAGTGAGAAGAAATCGACGCTGCGCGCCGGACATGCTCTCTCAGATGCCTGTGGCCCAACCGCTGGCGCGGTTGGAGCTCGTTCGCGAGCAATGCTGCTCGCTCTCTGAGAGAGTGAGGAGAAATCGTCGCTTCGCGCCGGACATGCTCTCTCAGATGCCTCTGGCCCAACCGCTGGCGCGGTTGGAGCCCGTTCGCGAGCAATGCTGCTCGCTCACTGAGAGAGTGAGAAGAAATCGACGCTGCGCGCCGGACATGCTCTCTCAGGTGCCTGTGGCCCAACCGCTGTCGCGGTTGGAGCCCGTTCGCGAGCATTTCTGCTCGCTCTCTGAGCGAGCTTCAGAGCGCGAGCGCGACGAGCTTCACACCCGCGACCACCGCCCACGTCGCGTTCAGACACACGGCGGGCCACACACGGCGGCGCACGCACATCACGACCAGCGCCAGCGAGCCGCCGACGTTCGCCGCGGCGTAGAGCGCGCTGCCGTCGTCCAGCTCTCCCAGCGACACCGCCGCGTGCGCGCCGAGCACCGTCAGCGAACCGATCCAGCCGCTGGCGTCGATCCACCACGGCACGTGCGGTCGGTCGTCCGGCGCGTGCGCGTTCGACGCGGGTTCGTGTGACGGCGCGGCGCTCACGCCTCCACCCCGAGGCTCGCGAGCGTCAGCACGACCCAACCGAGTTCGAGCACGAGCGCCGGCCACGCACGCTGCATGGCGCACTGCACACCGACGAGCAGAGCGCCGCTCACGTTCAGCACGACGTACACGAGCGAGGTGCCGCTCAGCACGTCACCGAGGCGCAGCGCGAACGCGCCGAGCAGCAGCGTCATCCCGATCCAGCCGCCCAGTCGGATGCGACGAGCGAGGTCCGAGTCGGACTCGGTCGCGTCGCTCTCGCTCGCGGCGCTCATGCTTCTTCGCTCTCCTCCAACGCCAGGTCGATCTCTTCGCCGGCCTCTCCACCGGCCTCCTCGCCGAATTCCGCCCACGGTCGGGCACGCCCGAGAGCGTCCGCGAGCGCCGCGATGTGCCGCGGGCTCGTGCCGCAGCAGCCGCCGACCGCCGACAGCTCGTGGCGCCGCACCCAGGCCGCCAACGTCTCGCCGAACTCGTGCGGCGCGACCGGGTACGACGCGTGGTCGCGCGGATCCGTCGGCAGTCCGGCGGTCGGCAGCGCGGCAAGAGGTCCGTGGTGGTGGCGGCGCAATTCGGCCACGTGCACTTCGCTGTCCGCCGGCCCGCGACCGCAGTTGAGTCCGACGAGGAGCGGGTGCGCAGCCCGCGCCCACGTCGCGAACTCGGCCAACGTCGCGCCGTCGGCCAGTCGCCCCTGCGGCGAGACGACGACCGACACCGCCACGTCGCGACCGCGTTCGCGCGCGAGGGGAGCCAGCGCGTCGAACACCGCCGCGATGTGATCGAGGCGCGTCATGGTCTCGAGCACGAGCCCGTCGACACCCGCCGCGAGCAACCAACGCGCGAGTTGCGCCACGTCGCGCGCGCGCTCCTGGGCACTGGTCGTGTTCGGCGTCGCGCCCGGCCCGATCGCACCGAAGACACGCACGTCGGGCACGTCGGCGCGCCACGCGTCCGCCGCGTCGAGCGCCGCTCGCGCCGCCGCCCGCGCAAGTTCTTCGGCGCGGCTCGCGAGGCCGTTGCGCTCGAGATCACCCGGCGTCGCGAGGAAGGTGTTCGTGCGCAACCACTGCGCTCCCGCGTCGAGATAACTCTCGTGGACGGCGCGCACCTGCTCCGGTCGTGTGAGCGAAAGCGCCGTCGGCCCCGCACCCAGCATGTCGCGCTGCGGATGGAAGCCGCTCGTCATCAACTGCGTGCCCAGTGCTCCGTCGAACAAGCGCACGCCGCGCGTCAGATCCGCTGCAAGACTCATGGGCGCATCCTACGTCTTCAGCTCTTCGCGAGCGCGAGCACGAGCACCCCGCCCTTCGCCGCACGTTCGAAGCCGATGACGCCGCGCGCCCGCGCATCGGCGCTGCGCGTCCACTCCTCGACCTGCGAGCGCAGCACCGCCGCGCCTGTGCCGTTGCTCGCGCCGCGGCCCGTCACGACGCGCAACGAAGCGCGCCGCTGCACACGCGCACGATGGACGGCGCGCGCGACGGCGGCCAGTGCGTCGCTCGGGCGCAGACCGTGCAGGTCGATCTCGAGCGGCGGATCGTCGTCGTCCTCGTCCGCTGCGCCGCGCCCGGTCGTTCGACGCGCCACGAGGATCAGCCGCCGCTCGGCGCGGGGGGCACGACGTCGAGCAGCTCGACCGTCACGACGATCGTCGCGTCCTCCGGCACGACGCCCGGCACACCGGCGCTGCCGAACGCGAGTTCGGGCGGGATGCGCATCGTGCGCCGGCCCTTGTGCTTCATGCCGAGGAGTCCGTCCTCGACACCGCTGGGGAGGCCGCTCTCCTCTCCGACGACGAATCGGAGCGGCTGGCCGCGTTCGCGCGACGAGTCGACGACCGTGCCGTCCTCCAGCGCGATCTCGTAGTGCATCTCGACGCTCGCACCTGCGACGACGAGTGCCTGGTCGTCGGCGAGCGGCACCGTCAGATCCTTGATCCACACGCCGCTCGGCGTGGTGAAGGGCGTGTAGTCCGGCGGTCGCGGCGGCCCGAACAGCGCACACGCCCCGAGTGTCGCGGCGATCGCGAACGCGAGACCGCCGAACGTACGTCTGGTGAGGAGCTGCATGGTCGTCGCCACGTCGGTCGATGGTCCCTTGTCGTTCGGTGGTCGAGTGGTTCGCCGGCGCTTTCGGCGGGTGGATCGGCGGCCCGCCCTCGGGCACCCGCGCGAGCGCCGCCGCTTGGGTCGTCGGCCGCACGAGCGAGATACCATACGGACGCGCCGAACTCTCCGCCGACCAACTCCCGCCGCCGCTCCCAATCACGATGTCCGACGTGCGCTCCGCGGCCCCGACTTCTCGGCTCGTCGCCCTGTTCGCCGTTTCCTGCGGCCTGTTGATGCTGCAGGTCGCGCTGACGAAGGTCTTCTCGGTGGTGCTCTGGTACCACTTCGGATTCCTCGTCATCTCGATCGCCCTGCTCGGCTTCGCGACGAGCGGGGTCTGGCTCGCCCAGCGCCCGCAGTGGCTCGACGAACGCGGCGCCGCGCGCCTGTGGCGACCGGCGGCCATCGCGGCCTTCGCGATCGTCGCGAGCCTGTGGCTCGTCGTGCACACGCAGGTCGATGCGATGTACCTCGTGCGCGACCGCAACGAGGGCGCGCTGTTCTTCCTGATCGGCGTCCTCCTCGTGCCGTTCTTCTTCCTCGGCCTCGCGGTGAGCGCGACGCTGACCGTGCACCGCGCCGAAGCGGGCCGTGTGTACGCGGCGAACCTGCTCGGCTCGGGCGCGGGCTGCGGAGTGGCGGTCGTGCTCTTCGACGCGCTGCACCTGTCGGCCACGGACGTGGCCATCGCGAGCGGCGCCCTCGTCGCCCTCGGCGCGCTTCTGTTCGCGCTGCGCGTTTCGCTCTCGGGCTCCGTCGTCAGCGCGGCGATCGTGGCCCTGTTCGGTGTGCTCGCCGCGTTCCCACAGGAGCGCGCGGACGCGTTCCAACTCGTGCCGCCGGAGAGCAAACCGCTGGCGCGCGTCGTCGAGTGGATCGAGCAGAACCCGCCGTCGATCGTGCGCTTCAAGGACGGGCGCGAGGTCGCCATCTACGGCGGCTACGAGCCGACCGAGAACCCCGACGTGATGCGCTCGCGCGACGTGCGCGGCGGCTGGGTCGAAGCGAATCCGGAGGTCGACCTCGTCCCGCAACCGCCGCACGGCCTCGCGCGTCCGGCCGACCTCGACGAGCTGTCGTGGCGCGAGTGGACGTCGCTGTCGCGCGTCGACGTGTTCCCGTGGCCGCACACCTACGGACCGTGGGGTCTGTGGGGGCTGTCGAAGAGCTACACGGGCCCGCAGCCGCGCCAGGTCGGCATCACGATCGACACGTGGGCGATGACCAACGTGCTCGAGTGGGACCGCAGCGCCGGTCCGCCGCCCGAAGTCGTCGAGTGGTTGCCCGCGGGCCTCGTGCACCGCTTGAAGAGCGACCACGACGTGCTGTGCATCGGCGCGGGCGGCGGCATGGACCTGCTCACCGCGAAGCGCTTCGGTGCGAAGCGCATCGTCGGCGTCGAGATCAACCCCAGCGTCGTGAAGGGCGTGCGCGAAGTGGCCCTCGACTTCCAAGGGCGCCTGTACGACTGGGACGGCGAGGGCCAGGTCGAGATCCACGTCGCCGAAGGGCGCCACTGGCTCGAGCGCGACAAGGCCACGTACGACGTCGTGCAACTCTCCGGCGTCGACACCGCCTCGACGACGCAGGCCGGCGCCTTCAGCCTCTCCGAGAACTTCCTCTACACGATCGAGGCCTTCCGCACCTACCTCGACAAGACGAACGACGGCGGCTTCGTGACGCTGACGCGCTGGCTGGTGCCGGACCGCTTCGGCAATCCGCGCGAGACGCTGCGTTTGTTCGTGCTGGCGTACGACGCGCTCGCAGACCTCGGCGCCGTCGACCCGCGACAGAACATCTACCTGCTCGAGAGCCAGGGCTTCTCCGTCATCATCTTCGGCCGCACGCCGTTCACCGACGAGCAGGTCGCGACACTCGACGCCGAGTGCGCGCGCATGGGCTTCAATGCGCTGCACCATCCGCGCCGACCGACGCCGTACGCCCACACCGACGCGAGCGGCGCGACGATCCAAGCCAACCGCTTCGACGAGTACGCCGCGGCTCCCGACAAGGCCGCGTGGCTGGCCGCGTTCCCGTACGACGTCGCCGCGCCGACCGACGATCGTCCGTTCTTCTTCGAGACGTCGCGCTTCGACCTCGACCTCTTCACGTCTCGCGACGCGTTCTTCAACGTGCTCGGCGGCCTGACGTCGCACGCGATCCTCGCGCTGCTCTTGTTGATCGCCGCGGCCGTCTCGTGGCTGTTCGTGATCGGGCCGCTGTTGCGCCTGCGCCACCAGGCCACGACGGGCCGGCGCGTGCCGCTGCCCGCGGTGCTCTTCTACTTCGGCGGACTCGGCCTGGGTTTCATCCTGGTCGAGGTCGTCATGGCGCAGAAGTTCGTGCTGTTCCTCGGCAACCCGCTCTACTCGCTGGCGGTCGTGCTGTTCAGCGTGCTCGTCTTCAGCGGCATCGGCAGCGCGCTGTCGAGCCGCGTCAAACGCCCGCAAGTCGCACTCGGCTTCGTCATCGCACTCGCCGCGGTCTACCCGCTGCTGCTCGATCCGATCTTCGAAGCCGCGCTGCCGCTCTCCGACCCGCTGCGCATCGCGATCAGCGTGCTGCTGCTCGCGCCGCTCGCGCTGTTCATGGGCATGCCCTTCGCGCTCGGCCTCGCGCGTCTCGCCGACGCCGACGCGCGTGCGACCGCCTGGGCCTGGGGCGTCAATGGCTACACGTCGGTCGTCGGCAGCATCCTGACCGTCGTGATCTCGATCGCCGCCGGCTTCACGTTCGTCGTGTGGACGGGCGCCGCCGTGTACGCGGTCGCGCTCGTGGCGAGCTTCTTCCTCGGCAAGCCGCGCCCCGCGGCGCCGGTGGACGAAGAGCCCTCCGTGCCGTGGCGCGACCCGGCTGCGTTCGCGGATCCGGTCGCTTGAGCGCAACGGCGCGTCGTTGCTGCGTTCCTTTGCGCTGACTTTGCGTCCTTTGCGTCCCTTGCGGTGACGTGCAACGGTCCGGTGGTCCCGGGGCGTTGCACTTCACCGCAAAGGCGCAAAGGACGCAAAGTCAAAGCAAAGGAACGCAGGTGAGCGAAAGCGCGTTGAAAGCGCCTTCGAATTGACAGTTGGAAAAAGCGACTTGCAAGTCGTAGCAGTCCTTCAACGCGTCGTTGCTGCGTTCCTTTGCTTTGACTTTGCGTCCTTTGCGTTCTTTGCGGTTGCGTGCAACAGCCCCGTGATCCCGTGCGTTGCACTTCACCGCAAAGGCGCAAAGGACGCAAAGTCAGCGCAAAGGAAGGCAGTGCGAGCGCCTTCGAATCGTCAGCGCCGACGCACGTCGTACGACGCGACGTAACGCAGCGTCACCGTCGCTCCCGGCTCGATCGCGATCTTCCACTCGATCTCGCTGTGCGGATTCGCCTCGCGCGTCGAGCGCCACCAGTTGCGCTCCTCGCCCGTCCAGTCGTCGTCGCGGCCGGGTGACGCGAACACTCCGGCTTCACCTTCGACGATCGAGACGCGGCCGCCGAGTCCGACGCGTGCGGCGAGTTCGATGCGCTCACCGACGCGGTTCGTGAGCGCGAGCACGCCCGTCACCGACTTGCCGTCGTCACCCTGCGCCTCCTCGTGGAACTCGAGGTCGACGTCGAGCGCCAGGTTGAGCGGCACCTGCGCCTTCCCACCGATCGGCGTGTAGCGCAGGTCTTCCTGTGCGAGCGGGAACGGTCCGTCGGTCTCGCTCTTCACGACGACCACCGGCCCCGTGGTCCAGGGCAGCGTTCCCGTGTTCTCGAGTTCGAGCTGGTGCCAGACCTTCGAGCGCCGCGCGCGCGCGAAGCCGCCCTTGTAGGCGGGCTCCCAGTGTTCGCCGGGGGCGCGTGTGTCGCGTACTTCGACGCCGTTCTGCGACCCGCGTCGCACGTCGAGGTCCAGTGTGTAGACGTGGCGGACGGGCACGACGGCTTCGCTCACGCGTCGAATGGTGCGGCCTCCGCGGGTGAGGTCCACGCTGCCGATCGCGATGCGCGTCAGGTCGCCTTCGGCGGAGCCGGTCGGTGCCGCGTTGTCGCTCGCTTCGGGCTCGCTGCGACCGAGGTAGGCGTTGTTCGCGAACGCGTTCGGACTGCCGACCTGCTGTTGGAAGTTGTAGACCGGGCCTGAGCTGCGGGCTGCATCGGCGCCGCCTTCGGAGCGTGGTGCGGAGAGGAAACTCGCGAGGTCGGCGTACTTGAAGTTCGGCTCACCTGCGACGACCCAGACCTGCGTACCGGCGAGGTCGATGAGATCGTTCGAGAGCTCGACCGCCAGTGTGTAGGCCTCGTCGCCTGCGAGGTCGCCTTCGACGCGGTGCAGCGCACGCCAGGCGATGCCGCGTGCGAGGAAGTGCAGGTCGCACTCGAAGCGAGTGTTCGGCTCCGTGTCGAATTCGAGCGCCCACTCCAAGACCTTCGGTCGGACGACTTCCGTTCGCAGGTTCTCGCCGTTCACAGAGAGCAGGTCGTCGACGGCCACGATCAGCGAGTTGCGGCCAAGCGGCTGTCCGCGCGACGGATCCGGCCCGAGCACGACGTACTGCGGGCCCGAGAGCAGCGAGCGGTCGTAGGGCGACGGCACACCACCGCCGCCGATCAAACGTTCGATCACGCCGTTCGCTCCGAGCGTGCCGCCGCCGTCGGTCAGCGTCGTGACCTGGCGCGGCAACCACGAGAGCGATACGGAGCGCCCGATGTTCGCTTCGAGCAGCTCGACCAGACTCCCGACCGGACGCAACTCGTCCTCCTCACGCGTGGCGGCGCGCACGGCGGTCGGCGCCGCGTCGCCCGTCAGCCACACACCGCCGACCACGAGGTCCGCCGGCGGCAGCACGTAGCGCAGCTCGCCCGAACCGTCGGCGCTGCCGGCGAGGCGCACGCTGACCAGCGAGACGCCGTTCTTGTAGGCGACGACGCGCGTCACGCCGCCCGCGAGTTCACCGGCGGGCAGCGGCGGGCCTTCGAAGTCGGAGTGGGGGAGTGCGAGAAGGAGAGCGAGCGACGTGGCGATCAGCATGGAGTTCCTCGAGGGCGCGGCCCGATGCCGCGCCGCTCATTGGAACTCGCGATACGTGCCGCCCGTGTCGAGTGCGAGTCCTTCGAGCAGCGGCGAGTACCGCCCGAGCGAGATCGTGTGGATCCGCACGTGCCGCGTCGCGTTCCAGTGCGCGACGCGCTCGCGGATCGCGAGTTCGTCCGTCAGCTCGCCCTCGGTCGGGTGGCCGTCGGTCAGCACGTAGAGCGTGTCGAGCGTCGGCTCCATGAACGCCGCCTGCAGCGCGTCGTAGACGTTCGTCGCACCCAGCGCGAACTGGTCCTTGACCCACTTCTCGGCTTTCGGGCGCACCGCCTTCTTCATGCGCAGCATCTGCTTGCTGTACGGCTCGACGCGGTCCGAGAAGAACAGCACGTTGAAGAGCGTGTCGTCGGGAATCGTGCGCAGCACGCCCTGCAGTTGCACCTTCGCCAGTTCGAAGCGTGTCATCCCGGCGCGGCTGTCGCGCGCGACCGACCCGCCGGAGCGCTCCAGCGGCGGCGCGGGCTCCTCCATCGAGGAACTCATGTCGCAGACGAAGATGACGCGATCCGAGACGAGCCGGATGTCGAAGAAGCCGACCACGGACTCGCCGCCGCCCGATCCGTCCGAGTTCGCGCCGCGGCGCGCGTTCTCGGCGGCGACGGCGTCCGCGTGGCTCGGCAGGACGAGCGGCTGCGGCTGGTCGCCAAGCCAGCGCTTCCACTGCGTGCGCGGCGGCGCTTGGCCGGTGAGGAGGCGCAAGGAGCGATCGATCTCGTCCTGCATGCGCAGCGTCTCGCGTTCGATGCGCGCGACGAGCAGCGGCACCGACTCCGGCAGGCGCAGGCGTTCGAGCGCCTTGACCGCTTCGTAGCGCACCGCGAAGTCGTCGTCGGCGAGGCGCTCGTGGAGCATCGCGATCGCGGGCGGCGTGCGCAACTCGCCCAACGCGCGCACGGCGCCCTGGCGCACGACGCGGTCCTTGCTCTCCGCCAGTTTCAGCACCTCGGCGGCCCAGCGCGGATCGGACGCGCCGAACGCTCCGAGTGTGAACACCGCCGCACAACGCACGGCGTCGTCCTTCGCCGACAGCAGCGGCAAGAGGTCCTCGTCGAACGAGTCCCACGCTCCGCGCTCCTTGTGCGGACCGAGCTTTTCGAGGGCGGCGAGCACGAGCAACGGATCGAGGTCGCGCAGGAGCGTGACGAGCGTGCGCACGACGGCCGGATCCTGCCGGTCGCCGAGCGCCTCGACGAGCACGCGCTTCCACGGCTTCGTCACACGTCCTTCGACGAGCCGCGCGAAGACGCGCTCGAGGCCCGGCCCTGCGCTCATGCGCGCCGTGCACGCCACCAGCACCTCGCGATGGCCGGCCTTCGCGGTCGCCGCGCGTTCCTCGCGCGACAGGCCGACGTAGCGCCGCTTCGTCGTCGGATCGGGGCGCGCGAACGCCAGATCGAGCGCCAGGTCGACGTGTGCGGCGTCCTTGCCCGACAACAGGAACGGCGCGAGCGCGTCCGCGGCCGCATGGCGCAACTCGACGTCCTTGGTGTCTGCGTTGCTCGCGATCTCGAGCAGGACGTCGCGCGCATCGCGATCGAAGGCCGCGAGTGCACGCACGGCGGCGAGTCGGTCGATCGGCTTCGCACCCGTGCGCGCGACCTCGCTCACGAACGCGAACCCCGCGTCCTTCGTGCGCTGATCCGCGAAGATCGCACACGCATCGAGCAGGCACTCGCGCAGGTGCTCCGTCTCGTAGCCCTCGAGCGCACCCTTCAACACCTCGAGCGCCTCGAGCGTGCCGATGCTCGCGAGGTCGTAGAAGACCTGCGGCGCGACCGCCTCGCCGTCAGTCGCGAGGCGCGCCGCGAGATCCGGCACCGTCGGCTTCTGCGCCTGTGCCGGCAGCGCGAGCGCAACCACGACGACCAACCACGACACGACCTTCGCCGCCCACACGAGCGCGCGCGGGCTCATCGCAGACCCAGCGCCTCGCGGTTCGCGCGGATGAACTCCTCGGCCGCTGCGGCCTCGCCGCCTTCGTCGTCGTGGCCGCTCTTCCACGTCCGGCCCGTGATCTCCTTCAAGGCCCACACGACGTCGCGCGAGTAGCGCTGCCACGCGCGGTGGCGAGCCTCCCAGTACGCCGCGGGCGGGTTGTCGGGCGAGTCGAGATGGACCGGCACGGGCGCACGCAACATGCTCGCGAGGTAGAGCACCACCGACAGATCCTTCGTCTTGCGCTTGCCGAAGTAACGCACCGCCGCGCCGTAGCGCGCCCAGTCGTCGTAGCCCGGCACCGACGTCGTCTCGGTCGTGAACGAGAACTTGTCGCCGGCGTCGTCGTCCGCACAGATCGAGAGCAGGATCTCGCGCACGAGTGCGTCGGCCTTCGTCGTCGCGTGCGGATGCAGCGCGAGTGCGTCGACCACGGCGCGGATCGAGAGCGGGTTCTTGCTCACGCTCTTCGCGCCGAGCGCCTTCGCGAGCATCTCGGCCGACTTCTCGTCACCGACCGCGACCGCCACACGCGCGGCCGCGTCGACGACCGCGCCGACGTGCACCTGGCACAGCTTCTCGATCGTGCCCTTGTCGGCCATGCCGAGTGCCTTCGCCTGCTCCTTCGCGTCGGCCTGGTCCTTCTTCGACGCGGCGTAGGCGAGCGCTTCCTCGGCCGCGGCGAGCAGCTCGGGATTCGAGAACGCCGTCATGCGTTCGAGGGCGGCCGCGACCGCCGCGCTCTCCTTCAGCTTCCACGCGCTCGCGAAACCCTCCAGCAACTCCGCGAGTTCCTCCTCGTTCGCGGTGCGCACGCTGCGACTCGCTGCGTCGCTCTCCTGCGCCGCCTCACCGCTCTTCTCGCCCTTCTTCCCGCCGTCCTGGGCGGCGGCGAGCGGCGCGGGAGCGAGCCACGAGGTCAACGCGAGGACGAGTCCGACGAACGAGGCCGAGTGGGTTCGACGCATCGGGCGGTGGGTTGGGGGACGGAGCGAACTGGCCCGAGCTTAGCCCGGATCCGTCACCACGATCCGCGTCTGCACACCGCAGCGGCGCGGCTGCGCCCCTCGTTTCCGGCTCCCGTTCCCCGCGCCTCACTCCAGCCCGAGCGAGCGCACGTTCGCCGCCACGTGCGCGAGCGCCGCCTCGCGACCCTCCGGCGTCGGCTCGAAGCGCGTGCCCGTCAGCGCGAAGAGCGCGTCCGCCGCCGCCGGACCCACGGCCGCCGCCGCCGCCGCGCGCCCAGCGCGGTACTCGGCCGGTTTCTTCTCGACGGCCTCCGCCACACCCGGCCGCGACCCTTCCGACAGGAGGTCGGCGAGGCGCGTCACGAGGTCGAGTTCCTTCGTCCCGCGCTTCTCGAAGTAGCGCACCGTCTCGACCAGCACGTCGACACACGGCGTCCCCGCGCGATCGTCGCCGAGCGGCCGGAAGCCGTTCTCCTCGAAGCCCTGTTCGTCGTACTCGAGCAGGAACTCCATCAGCTCGTTCGACGTCTTCGGCGACTCGCTCGGATGGCGCGCGAGCGCCTCGATCACCGCCGCGCGTGCGTACGGATTCACACGCACGTTCTTCGCGCGCAGCGCCTTGTTCAGGACGTCGAGCGACTTCTTGCTGCCCATGCGCGCCGCGATGTCCGCGCCCGCCCGCACGACACCCGCCGACGTGCGCCACAGGAGTTGTTCGACGAGTTCCTCGTTCTTGCGCTTGCTCGGCTCGAGCGTCGCGAGGATGCGCTCCTCGTCGCGTTTGCTCGCCTCGCGCTCGAGCGCCGGCTTCACCACCGACAGCAGCGAGTCGTTGTTGAACGGCCGGAACGCTCGCACCGCGCGCGCGATGTTCTGCGAGTCGTCCGAGACCTTCGCGAACTCGTACGCGAAGATGAGCGGGTCGATCTCCTGCGACGTCCCTTCGCGCGCCGGTTCGTCGTCCGCGGGCGCCTCCTCCTCGTCACCCTCTTGTCCGCCACCACCGCCGCCGCCCGGCGGAATCGGCGGCACACCCGGCGGGAACTGCGGCGCGCTCCAGGCGGGCGCTGCGAGGACGAGAGCGGCGAAGAGTTTCGAAGCGGAGTCGAGGAACGTGTGCATGTCGGGCCCCTACGCGCGAGCCCGATGATCATGCCCGTTCGGCGCTCGGCGCGCCACGCGTCACTTGAAACCGTAGTCCTTGCCTTCGCGCTTCAGCCAATCCTCGGCGGCGTCGTACACCTCCGGCGACAGCGTCCGGAAGTACTTCTTCGTGCAGGCTTCCAGAGCGCGACTGCAGGCGCGGCCCACCTGTCGGGCGTGCTCGATTCGCCGATCCGGATGTGATCCCAAGGCGACCCCGAACGGCCCGACTTCCTCTTTCGGGTCGTAGCCGAACATCAAGCCATCGATCAACGTGGCGACGACCTTGCGGCGCTTCGTCCCACGGGCTTCGAAGTAGCGCGCCGCTTCGAGCAGCGGCTCCAAGAACGGAGAGGATGCTTCGGCGTCGAACGGACCCACGCGCATCGTGGCGAACGTGGAGCGCAAACGCGTGAACTCCGTGTCGAGCCGATCGGCGGATCGAATGAGGCGGCAGAGTTCGTCGTCCAGAGTCGTCGAGGTGTGACCGAGGCGCGCCAGCGTCCGCACGACGGCGGTGTGCGCGAAAGGGTTCGCTCGCAGACCGGGCGACTTCAGTGCGCGAACGAGCGTGTCGAACGACGCTTCGTCGCCACGGCGTCGGAGGTTCTCGCAGACGCGCTCCGCATGGCGCGCCGACAAGCGTAGTTCTTCGATCTCGATGCCCATGGGGCGCCAGGGTTCGGCGCTCTTCGCGAGAGCTTCGATGGTCTCGGGCTCGAGTCCCGTGCCGAACTCGCTGCTGATGTCGACGAAGAACTCGATCTGGCGCCGGATCCGTTCGTCGGTCGTCCGCGGTGCGATCAGAGCGGCATCGGGGAGCACGGGCAGTGTGAGGATCTGCTTGAACACGTCGAGGAGTGCGAGGTCCTCGAGGTGGACGGCCGTGTCGAGTGCGATGTCGAGTGCGACGCCGTCGCCCGCTTCGATCGCACTCTCGAGCGCTGCGACGATCGGTGCGACGCCGTCTCCGCCGGTGAACACGAGTCGGCCGTGAGTCGGCGGTTCGACCTCGCGCGCGATGCGCGCCAGCGCCGCGGCGTGGCTCTCCTCGTCGCCCCACGTGAACTCGGCTTGGACCAAGGAGAGCAGCGCCAGCTCACACTCGCGCCCGACACACGCGGCGGCCGCGAGTGCGGTGTCCGATTTCAGGCGTTCGCGCACGGCCACAGGATCTGCGCGAAGATCGGCGTCGAGGCGCTCGACACCCAGCAGCAGCCCGTCGGCGACGCGCTCCATGACCACACGCTGTCGCGCGCCGCGGACAGCGAAGAAGTGCGCTGCAGTCGCCGCCGGGTACACGCTCACGAACTCGAGCGAGCTCGCATCTCCCGTCGAGTTCGGTTGCAGCGTCAGCAGCAAGTCTTCGGCCGACAGGTCGCCGACAGAGCCGATCAGTGCGGAGAGTTCGAGTTCGAGTTGCGGCGTGATCGCCATGCGGTCCGGATGATCGCGATCGAGCTCGGCGAGCTGTCGAACGACGGCATCGAACGCGAGAGGATTCGCGCGAACGGATTCACTCGCAACCGCCTGCAGGAGCGCATGCACCA
>JBIKNC010000008.1:0-45511 GCA_044358925.1 Planctomycetota bacterium
CGGCTTCGATGTGCGGAATCTGGCGACAGGGTGCCTGGCACCGTACCGCCACGCGAGTACCGTGCGCGGCCCCTCCGCACGCCACACACGTTCCGCTCCCGATGAAAGCGTTCCTCCTGATCGGCTCCACACTCCTCGCTCTTCCGCTCGTTGCACTCGCGGCGACACAAGACGCCGAACCGGCGGCTCCCATCACGTACGAGATCGACGCGGTCCACTCGTCGGTCACCTTCCGCCTGCGCCACATGGGCGTCGCGTACGCGACCGGGCGTTTCAACACACTCGCCGGTGAACTGACCTACAGCGCGACCGACGCGTCGGCCTGCAGCGTGCGCGCCAGCGTCGAAGCCGCGAGCGTCGACACGAACAACAAGGACCGCGACGGTCACGTCGCGAGCGCCGACATGTTCGACGCCGCGAACCATCCGACGCTGTCGTTCGCATCGAAGTCCGTCGAGCGTGTCGACGACGACACGTTCCGCATGACGGGCACGCTCACCTACCGCGGCGTCGAACAGCCGCTGGAGTGCGAGTTCGACCTCGTCGGTGAGGCGGTGAATCCGCGCAGCAAGGCCAAGACGATCGGCTTCACGACGACGTTCGAGATCGACCGCACGGCCTTCGGCGACTCGTACGGCGTGGCGCAGGGCTCGCTCGGCGGCACGGTCGAGGTGCGCGTCGACATCGAAGCGGCGCAGAAGCGCTGACCGGCGCTCGCCCCCGAGCGACACGACGCACGACGCGCCGGCGGACTCACGTTCGCCGGCGCGTTCGTTTCACAGGCTCTCGAGCAGATCGGACGTCTCGTGCACCCAGCGACCCGACGGGTTCGCCGCGAGGTAGGCACGCAGGGCGTCGCGCGCCCGGTCGGTCGCGCCCGCACGCGACCAGGCGCGCGCGGCGTTCATGTGGATCGGCAGCGGCAGCTCGTCGAGACGGCCCGCGTACTCGTTGCAGATGCCCTCGAAGACTTCGGCGGCCGACGCGAAGTCGCCTTCGTCGAAGGACAGCTCGCCGAGTACGCCGCGCGCCATGAGGCAGTGCGGATCGAGTGCGAGCGCACGCTCGAGTTCGGCGCGCACCTGCGTACGCGACTCGTCGATGCGCGCGGCGAGGTCGCTCTCGCCGCGACCGGTCGCGGCGAGTCGAACGAGCACGTCCACGGCGTCCGCGAGATCGACGGCGCGGTGCGCGTGTTCGACGGCGCGCTCGGCGAGGAACACGGCGCCGTGGCCGAGATCGCTGCGCGGCGCGCCGAGGTCGAGCATGCGCAGGTAGAGCTGCTCGCGGCGCCGATCGATCTGTTCGCGATCGTCGAGCGGACGTGCCAGCGCCTCGATCATGGTCGCGGTCGCCGAGTTGTGCAGCGCGTTGAGCAGCTTCTCGCGCACCGGTTCGCCCTCGGCGTACAGCGCTTCGAGGAGCGTCACGGCGCCGTCGAGATCGGCTCCGGCACCGAGCGCATCCGCCAGCGCCTCGCGCGCGCGCACGTCGCCGGGCAACTTCGCGAGGGCCAGGCGCGCGTGCTCCGCCGCGACGTCGACACCTTTCGTGCCGAGCGCCGCGTGCGCCGCGAGCACGTGCCCCTCGCCGAGCGCGCGCTCCATGAACGGCAGCGACGGATCGAGGCGCTGCGCCTCGAGCAACATCTCGAGGCCCGACTGTGCGCCGCCCGGCGTGCAGAGACCGAGCACACCGTGCGCTCGCACGAGCTCGGGTGTGCGGCCGAAGACCGCGACCGCGGCCTGCAGTTCGTTCTGCGCTTCCGACAGACGTCCGTCCCACGCGAACATCTCGACCAGCGTCGCCGCCGGAGCGCTGTCGCCCGGTGACGCCTCGGCTGCGGCGCGTGCGAGCGCGAGTGCGTCGAACATGCGGCCTTCCAGTGCGGCGAGGCGCGCTTCGAGCAGCGCGGCTTCTTCGCCGGCGAGGTTCTTCACCTCTTCGACGAGGCTGCGCGCCTCGCCGAGGCGACCGCGATCGAGCGCTTCGCGTGCGGCGACCACCGCCGGATCGTCGCTGCGCCGGTGCGCCTGAGGCGCATCGCTCGAGTCGCCGCAACCGCCGAGTGCGGCGCCGAGCGCAGCCGTGAGCACGAGGACGACGGCGCGCGTCCGCTGATGGAACTTCATCGGCGCGGGAGGATACCAGCGCTCACGGCGGACCTCCCGCGTGAGCAAGTCCCGCGCGGAACGCTCCGCGTACACCTTCGGGCAGGCGAGTTTCGAACGACAGCTCGCTCGGCACGAAGTACTCGTCCTCGACGAAGCGCACGCGATAGCCCCAGCCCACCGCGCGCACGAGCACCTCGCGCAGTCGCTCGGGCACGACGGCGGTGCGTGCGAGCAGCGCCTGCTCGGGCGGTTGGTACGGCGACGCACGCAAACCGAGTTGGAAGCCGAAGCCCTCGCACACGGCCACGGCGCCCGCCCCGTAGTGCTCGAGACCGCGCAACACGTCGGTCGGATGCTCGGCCGAGAGTCGGCCCCAACGCACGGCGATCTCCGACTGCGCGGTGACCGTCGCGAGAGTGCGCCCCACGCCGCGCCAGAACCAGCGGCGTTCGTCGTCGCTTTCGAGCAGTGCGACGTGCGGCGCGGCTGCGCGCAGGATCGCTTCGGGCCAGTCCGCCGAACGCTGACTTTCCTGTGTCACGCGCGACGCGGTGCGCGAACCGACCGTGGCACATCGGTACGGCAGGAGCTGCGGCGACGTGCGGCGCAGATCCTCGAGACGGTCGCGCAAGGCACCCGGCCCCTTCGCGAATTCGAAAGCGCCGACGAGTTGATGGAAAGGCCACCACGCTTGCCACGACGGCTCGAGGCGCTGGAGCCATTCGAGTTGTTCGGCGGCGTCCTTCGACGCGTGTGCGACGTGGTCGCGGAACGCGTGGAACTCGAGCGCACTGACGGTCGGTTGTCGAAACGCCTTCGCGGGCTCGAGGAAACGCACGGTCGCGCTCGCACTGAGCGCCGCGAGCGCGATCGCGAGAGCAGCGGCGACGCGCGGCGCACCTCGTCGTGCGAGCGCGGCACAACCGCCGCCGATCGCGAAGGCGAACGCGGGCCACAGCGGCAGGAAGTAGCGGCCCGCCATGCCGTCCTCGTTGGCGGTCAGATCCGCTTCGAGTTCGACGAAGCCGTAGCCCACCAGGAGCGCGAGCACGTGCAACGCGCCGGCCGCCAGCAACTGGCGCGCGCCGTCGCTGCGCCACAGTGCACGTGTGTGCGGTGCGACGACGAGCACGCTCATCCAACCCGCGAGTGCACACCACGCGATCAGCGTGGCGACGAATCCGAGACCTTGAACGCCGTAGCCCCACGACGCCGGCAGGTCGTGCACGAGCGCGGCGCCGAACTTCTGCGCGACTTCTCCGATCGCGAATTCGTGCGAGCCACCGAGCACGTCGTGGTTCGCGAGCTTCGCGTCGCGCGACAACCACACGATCGGCGCGGCACACACGGCGAACGCGACGAGTCCGACAGTCGCGCGGCCGAGCGACGCTCGCGAGGGCGGCTGACGCAGCGCGTACACGAGCAACCACGCGGGCAAGGCGACGAGCGCTTGGTAGCTGAAGAGCACCGCGAAGCCTGCGCTCGCGCCGAACGCAGCGACCGCCGCGAGGCGCGCGGGCCGATCGTGCGGCAGGCGCAAGACGAGGAGGAGCGGCAGCAGCAGGAACGGCACGGTGTCGACGTGGCTGCCGAGCGCGAGCACGTCGACCATCTGGTAGGCGGGCGGCGCGGCGACGAACAACGCCACGACCGCGAACGTGCCGACGCGACCCAAGTGGTCGCGCGCGAGTGCGGCGGCGAGGGCGGCTGTGAGCGCGGAGACGGCCACCGCGAGGATCTTCAGCGCGAGGAGCTGCGGCCCGACGAGCGCGATGATCGGCACGAGCGCGAGCCCGAACAGGAACGAGCCGCGCAGGTGCGAGATGATCGGCAGCTGCTCGGGGTCGAGCGGCAGACCGTGGAGCAGCGCCCAGGCGACATTCGCGCTGTAGCGCTCGAGTTCGAGTTCGTCGACGCGGCTGAGCGCGACCACGGACTGGACGAGGACGACGGAGAGCGCGGCGAGGAGCGGCGTCGACGAGAAACGCGTCATGGGGGGGGCGTGTCAGTGTGCAGGAGCGCGGCTCTCGCGCGCCGGGCGCGAGGCTGGCAAGCTCTGCGACGTGGACGAAGCGACCGGCGATCGGGAAGAACTCGCAGCCCTCGTGCGGGGCGCGGAGCGGCTCGCCCGGCGTGCCGAGGCGCTCGGTCGGCGGGCGGGTTGGCGGGCGCCCGCCGCTGCCGCAGTCGTCGACTCGGCGCCCGTCGGCAGCGGTCGACCGGAGCGCAACTCGAACGTAAGTTCTTCTACAACAAAGACTTCGAACGCTATCGGCGAACGCGTTCCGAGTCCGCGACCGACGGCTCCGGCGGGCGCCACCGCGCCTCCGAACCCCGCGTCCGCCCAACCGGCCGCGGCGCGTGCGACCCCGGAGGCGGAGCGCCCCGCGGCCTCGCGCCCGCCTCTGGCCGGCCCGCCCGCCGGCGCAAGCGCCCGGCCCGGCGGCCACCTGGGCCCCGACGAGAGCGCTTCCGCTGCGGCCGCCGGCACCCGTGCCGTCGCGCAGGCGGCCCGCACGCTCGACGAACTGGCCGCCGCCGTCGCGAACTGCCGCGCCTGCGAGCTGTGCACGACGCGCACGCAGACCGTGTTCGCGGACGGCAGCCCGACCGCGAAGCTCATGTTCGTCGGCGAAGGGCCGGGCGCCGAAGAGGACCGCACGGGCGTGCCGTTCGTCGGCGACGCAGGTCAGTTGCTCTCGAAGATCATCGCGGACGGCATGAAGCTCGACCGCGCGCGCGACGTCTACATCGCGAACGTCGTGAAGTGCCGCCCGCCGGGCAACCGCGACCCCAGTCCGGAAGAGAAGGCGGCCTGCACGCCCTTCCTCGAGCGCCAGATCGAACTCGTGAATCCCAGCGTGATCGTTCCGCTCGGGCGGCACGCGGCCGGGCACCTGTTGCGCTCGGAGGCCTCGATGAGCCGACTGCGCGGTCAGGTCGTGCGCGAGAACGGGCGTGCGATCGTGCCCACCTTCCACCCGGCCTATCTCCTGCGGACACCGGCCAAGAAGAAGGAGTGCTGGGAGGACATCCAACTCGCCATGCGCGAACTCGGTCTGCCGCCGCCGACGCGCTGAGCTCACGCCGTCGCGAAGATCGCCCTGTTGCCGCGCGCCGTTCGCGTGGTACTGCCCGCCACGCTTCGTCGACACCGTCGTCACCTGCCCACCAGGGGGAGACGTCGCGGCGACGATTCGCATCGGTTGACCCTCCAGAGGGGCACCGCTATTCTCCGGCCGCTCTTCGGAGCGACCCACGCCGCGTTCCCGCGCCCCGCCACCCATCGGCGGCGGCAACGGAATCCCATCCGCCGCGTGTGCCGGCTGATTCGCTCTCAACTCAGACTCTCCCGGACTCACCGTCCGGACTCCCCCCTCGGCCGCGCCATGTGCGCGATCCGAGCGGATCGACGAGCCCCAGCGCGCGTCGGTTCCAACCCACGTCCCCATCCCCTCGGGTCTCGACTCCGTTCCACCGCTCCCCAGCGAACCTCGTGTTCGAGGTGCGTCGCACTCGTCGCGTCGCACCGTGAACGAACACGGCACAGGTTCGAGGAGCGCGCGCGAGTCGTCGCCTGCGAGCAACGCCACCAACCCACCCATGCGCGTTCGCACCCTGCTCCTTCCCTCGTTGATCCTCCTCCCGATCGCCGGCTGCGCGTCGACGGGTTCGAACGCCGACAAGGCGAAGAGCGTCGACGGCGGCGGAGCGACTCCGACGGCGAACGAAGCGACGGGCATCTCCGACGCAGCGTTCACTTCCGCCAACGGTTCGAGCGGCGCCGCCGGCCAAACCCAAGGCACCCAAGACTTCGTCGAGCGCGCGCAGATCCAGCAGCAGCGCGCCGACGTCCTCGTCGCCGACTACCTCGCGCAAGGCGCGGCGGCGTACGACCGCGCGGAGCTCTCCGACGCGCTCGTCTTCTATTCGCGCGCTCTCGACCTCGACCCGTCGAACGACGCCGCTCGCGAAGGCGTGCGCCGCGTGCGCGCGACGATGGGCGACGACCTGCTGTCGGCCGGCGACCTCATGCAGGACGGCGTCGACATCGAGATCGTGCGCCGCCAACTCGCGCGCATCGAAGCCGAGGACGCGATCCTCGACGGCGACAACCACCAGCGCCTCGGTCGCCACACCGATGCGATCCGCTCCTACGAACGCGCGCGCATGATCCTCACGGTTCAGCCGCTCGTGCAGGACACGGACCTCGACCTCCAGATCGTGCAGCGCCGCATCGACATGGCGACGTCCGCGCAGGACGACGCGGTGCTGCGTCGCGAGCAGGACTCGCGCCTCGCCGCCGAACGCGATCGCGAACTCGCCGAGCAGGAACAGCAGGAGGCGCGCGCTCGCAAACTGACGACCTGGTACCAGAAGTCGCACGAGGCCTTCCTCGACGAGAACTACTCGGACGCGCAGCGCTACGCCGAGATGATCCTCGTGAGCGACCCGGGCAACCAGGCCGCGAAGGAGATGAAGGAGATCGCGCGCGCCGCGGCCCTCAACAAGGCGGACGACGAACTGCAGCGCAACTACCGCCAGCAGTGGATCCGCACGATGGAGGATCTCGAGCAGAGCGACGTTCCGCAGACGGAAGCGCTCGTGTTCGAGGACCTCGACCGCTGGGCGGAAGTCGTGAAGCGCGAGCCGCACGGCTTCACCACCGCCGGCATCGAAACCGACCCGGAGCGTGAACGCGTCGAGAGCATCCTGCGCGCCGAGCGCGTGCCGGCGACGTTCGGCGATGGTGAGGAAGGCGCGCCGCTCACCGCGGTGGCCGTGTTCCTCAGCCAGAACACGGGCGTGAACTTCCTGCTCTCGCCCGCGCTCAAGGACCTCGACGAAGAAGAGACGGCCGTCAACATCTCGCTCGGCGAGAAGTCGGTCTACGAGGTCCTGCAGCTCATCGCCGCGACCTCGGAGTCGGTGCGCTGGACGATCCAGAACGGCACGGTCACGTTCGTCTCCGCCGAAGAGCAGATCGGCAACTTCGGTCTGCAGACCTACGAAGTGCGCGACCTCATCCGCGCTCCGCAGGACTTCGTCGCACCGGAGATCAACGTGCTGCCGTCCGAAGGCATCGAGTACGCCGAGGACGAACTGCCGGAGATCGAAGCCACCGTGCTGACGGGTGACGAACTCGTCGGTCTGATCGAAGAGAACATCGCCCCCGATGCGTGGGAAGGTGCTTCGATCCAGCTCACGGAGACGGGCGCACTCGTCGTCTACCAGACGCCGGAAGTGCACGCGCAGATCGACGCGCTGCTCAACGACCTGCGCGAGCTGGCCGGCATCATGGTCGACATCCAGACGCGCTTCCTGCGCGTCGAGGACTCGTTCCTCGAAGAGATCGGCGTCGACTTCCGCGGGCTCGGTTCGCCGGGCCTCGGTTCGGGCGCGGTGTTCGACGACTTCGGCCCCACCGGCACGTCGGCCGAAGGTCTCAACGAGTCGATCGGCATCACGGGCGACACGGGTGTGTTCTTCGACGCCGGCGGCGGTGAGTCGGCCCAAGGGCGCGTCGAGAACCTGTTCGACTCGACGATCGGCAGCAACAGCCTGACGAACTCGGGCGGCCTGTCGGGTTCTTGGACCTACCTCGGCGACATGCAGCTCGAGATGCTGCTGCGCGCCGTGAGCAAGGCCGAACGCGTCGAGATCGTCACGGCACCGCGACTGCTCGTCTACAACTCGGCGCGTGCGAACCTGCAGGTCCTGAACCAGTTCGCCTACGTCCAGGACTACAACGTCGAGATCGCAACGGCGTCGGCGATCGCCGACCCGATCATCCAGGTCATCCAGGACGGCGTCATCCTCGACGTGCGCCCGGTGGTGTCGGCGGACCGCCGCTTCATCATGCTCGACCTGCGACCGACGGTCGCCACGCTGACGCAGCCGATCCTGCCCTTCGTCACGACGCTCAACGTCGCGACCACGGTCACGATCCAGCTTCCGGAACTCGAGATCCAGCGCCTGCGCACGATCGTCTCGGTCCCGGACGGCGGCACGATCCTGCTCGGCGGCCTGCGACTGCACACCGACCGCCGCGACGAAGCAGGTGTGCCGATCCTGCGCAACATCCCGATCGTCAACCTGTTCTTCGAGCGCAAGGCGCAGTTCAAGGAGAACCGCAAGACGCTCATCCTTCTGACGTCGAGCATCGTGATCCCGCGCGAGATGGCGCCGTCGGCAGCCATGCTCGGTCGCGACGAGTGATCGAAGGCGCACGCGGATGCCGCGTGTCGTCGCGCGGCAACCACCGCGAAACAGCAGGCCCGACTCCGCAGCACGCGGGGTCGGGCCTGCGCACTTTCGTGTGTGTCGGCGGCGGATTACCTACTTGGATCTGTCGACGAGCGTGAGTCGACGCGCGCTCGAGGTTAGTCTCAGGGCCCCATCTCGACGCCGCCGCACGCGTTGCGAGCGAAACCGCGCGCGAGCGCGCGGGTACGCTCGACGTTCGATCGGTTCCGTGCTTCTTCGGTGTGCTCACGAGCGCGCTCAGGAACAACGGCCCCCAGCGAACGCGTGACGGCGCAGCGGCGTCCTCGTCCCCCACGCGTTCCTGTTCGAAGTCGGTCGCGCGTCGCGCGTCCGACTCCCACGACCTCGATCCGTCATCGCCGATGCGCCGCAGCCAGTTGCCGTCTCGTCTCGCGTCGTCCCTCGTGTGTTTCGCCGCGCTCGCCGCGGGAGCCGGAGCACAACAACTCGCGCCGCACCAGATCGACGCTCAGATCGACTACGCGCGCGGCCTCGCCACGTCGTGGCAGTTCATCGATCTCGCGCAAGGCGTGCTCGACGGACTCGAAGTCGCCGGCGGGCTCTCGCCGTCGCAGGCGGAAGGACTCGCACTCGCGCGCAGCGAGGTCTATGCGAGCGGCGCCCGCACGGTGGCCGACGACGCACAGCGCGAGCCACTCTTCGATCAGGCGCTCGACGGCTACCGCTCGTTCCTCGACTCGTACCCGGCGTCGAGCCTGCTGGGCAAGGCGCGCCGCGACTACATCGTGCTCGCGAACGACTACGCGACGCACATGTCGAACATGCTGGCCGAAGCGGTCGGCGACGAACGCAAGCGCATCTCGAGCGTGGTCGAAGAGCGCTTGACCAAGGTGCTCTCCGACTCGGGCACCGCCATCAGCGATCTCGAAGACGTCGCGGAGCGCACCGAATCGCAAGAGCGCCAGTACTGGTCGCTGCGTCTCGATCGCGGTCGTCTCCTCCTGCGCCTCGGTCGCGCGATCGAGGACGGCGAGGCCTACCTCACGCTCGGTGAAGAGGAACTCGGCGCGATCGTGTTCGATGCCACCGAGGACGCCTACCAACTCCAGGGCTTCATGATCCTGGGCGAAGTCCAACTCGCTCTCGGCCGACCGCGCGATGCTGCGGACACCTTCGCCTACGTCCTGCAGAGTTCGATCCCGAGCGATCGCGCCGAGTGGGCGTCGCAGAGGGAGTTCCTCGAAGCACCGCAGATCCAGTTCCGCTGGTTCTACGTCGAGAGCGTGATGGTTCCGCTCCTCGACGCCTACCTCTCCACGGGTCAGACGGAGAACGCCGCGAACTCGGGCCTGCACCTGTTCAACTGCACGAACGGCGAGCGGCTCCAGTTCTCCGCCACCGGTCAACTCGCGGCCGTCGCCGCGGCGCGCACGCTGTTCGAAGCGGGCGGTTGGGTCGGCGGCACCGCGAGCAACGCGGACTACCGTTGGTTCCAGACCATCGACGACGCGACGAATGCCGGCTTCGCCGCGCGTTCACTGCGCTCGGCGCTCGAATTCTCGCTGACGGTCGCGCTCGACATGTCGGAGCGCGGCATCGGCCTCGCGCAGTCGCGCGCCAAGGCCTTGATCGCGGACTTGATCGAGAGCCCCGGCGTCTCGTTCGGCCCGGACGTGCTCTTCGAAGCGGCACGCGGCAGCTTCGATGGGAAGGACTACGTTCTCGCCACGTCGGCGTTCCGGCGCGTCGTTGCGGCGACGGCAGGCAACGAAGCGGACGCGCGCATCTGGGGTGCGAAGACGAGTTGGTACATCGGTGAGTGCTTCCGCCGCCAAGGCCGCGACCTCGAGGCCGCGCTGGCCTTCCACCACGGCATCACGCGCTGGCGCGGCGACGCCGAGTACGACGCGCGCAACGTGCAAGCCGCGTACGCCGCCATCGGTCGCGCCATGAAGGTCGACTCGGAGGCCGCTGCGTTCGTCCAACTGCGCGACGAGATCGGCGCGATCCTGCGTTCGATGCCTGAAGCGGGCAAAGACGTCGCGTGGGACTTCGCGAAGCGCGAGTTCGACAAGGCGACGGGCGAGAACGACACCGACAAGGCGCGTCGCATCTTCGGTGAGGCCGTCGACCTCTTCGCCGAAGTGCCGATCGACTCGCCCAACTACGGCGCTGCGCGCGCGCGCATCGGAGTGGCGGAGTATCTCTCCGGCGACGCTGCTGCTGCAGCACAGGCATTCGACTCGTTCGAAGCCGAACGCGCAGCTGCGACCGATGCGACGCTGCGTGCGAAGTACGACGCGGCGCTGCGCGAAGTGCGCTACTTCCAGGGTCAGATCGCGATCGACTCGAAGGACTGGCGTACGGCCTTCGAGATCTACTCGCAGTATCCGACGCAGTTCCCCGACGAACGGACGAAGCACGACATCGCTCTCGCACTCGCGGTGGAAGCCGCGGTCGCGCTGGGTGACATGGAGAAGGCGCTCGAGATCACACGCCGACTCGCGAAGGACTTCCCCGACTCGTCCAACACGCTGCGTGCGTCGTCGGCCATCTTCACCCCGCTCTACGCCGACTACCGCGCAACGGAAGAAGGCTCCGCCGAGCGCATCGAGCTGTTGCCGGTACTCAGCGAGATCGTCGGACTGCGCAACAAACTCGCGCTGAAGCCGACCTACGACCTCCTGCGTCTCGAATCGAACCTGTGCCTCGAAGCGGGTCGCTTCGAGCAGGCGTTGGCCGTGCTCGAGCGCATCGTCGCCGCGTACGAGAACGACGCCGACCCGAAGGTGAAGGAGGCCGTCGAGAAACACGTCAAGTCCGACCGCGGCGTCGTGCTCGTCGAGTTGAAGCGACTGCCCGAAGCACACGCCGTGCTCGCACCGCTCGTTCCGAGCACCGAGGCGTCCGGCACACGCCCCCCGAAAGCAGTTCTCGAGGCCTACATCAAGTCGGTCTGCGGTTGGCCGGTCGGTGACCCCGCCAAACCGGAAGTGCTGGCCGGCGTCGGCGGTGCGGCGGAGATCGAGAAGGCCTACCTGTGGGCCACGAAACTCACGGCCGCCGGGGTACGCGAGACCGGAAGCAACACGGCCGCCTGGTTCGAAGCGCGCTTCGCCGAGTTCTGGGCCCTCTACCAGTGGGGCAAGATCGACTCCGCCAAGATGGAGTCGCTGCGCAAAGTGATCTCGACCCTCACGGTCGACCTCGGCACCGAGTTCAAGGCGCTCGAGGACATGGACGGCGGATCGAAGCAACTGGCCGCCCGCTACCTGTGGCTGAAGAAGCTCGTGCAGTGAGCCTCGACGACCACCCCAGAGCCTTCGACCGACGCCCGACTTCGATCCTTCGAGAAACGTCCGCCATGCCGATCACGTTCGCACTCGCCGCACTCCTCTCGCTCCAGCCCACACACATGGCGTTCGCCTCGTCGCCGACGATCGAACTCGTCCGCCAGGACGAGCAGGGCCGTCCGGACCTGCTCGTCGTGAAGGGCCGCCGCGACGAGGAGACGCCGGTCGCCGGCACGATCATCGAGTCGAACCTCGACCAGGTCGTGATCGAAGTCGCCGGCGAAGAGAAGTCGTACAAGGCCGACAAGGTCATTCGTGTGCAGATCAACCGCGTGCCGAGCGAGTACGCGGACGGCGAGAAGCACATGAAGGCGCGCCGCTTCGCCGATGCAGCGGCGTCGTTCGAGAAGGTCGCCGGCACGAGCAGCCTGCGCGAACCGGTGCGTGCGGCAGCGATGATCGAAGGTGTGCGCGCGCTGGTCGCGCTCTCGGGCACGGACGGTGCCGCGCTGTCGCGCGCGGCCGAACTCGCGAACCGCTACGCAACGAGTTTCCCCGAGTCGCGCGAACTGCCCGAAGCACGTCGTCTCGCCGCACGTGTCGCCCACCTCGCGGGTGACCTCGGCGGTGCGATCGATCGTTACGCCGCGCTGATGGGCGAGTTCAAGGGCGGCACGCCGACCGAAGGCTACGACCCGTTCCTGTGCCTCGAAGCGGGGCTGGCCGCGGCGCACGCCGCGCTCGATCTCAAGAACGAATCGCGCGCGCGCGAACTGTTCGGCGAGCTCGAAGCAGCGGCGACCCAACTCGCGTCCTCCATCGGCGCCGAAGATCCGCGCGCCGGCCGCGCGGAGGCGCTGCGCGAACGCGCGCTGCTGGGCGAAGGCTGGATCCTGCTCGTCGGCAACAAGGGCACACAGGCGCGCAGCTTCTTCCAGTCGCGCGTCGACGGCGACCAGATCCGCACGGCGCAGGCGCGCTTCGAAGCGCGCCTCGGCCTCGCGCGCGGCTTCGAGACCGGTGGCGAACCGCGCGGTGCACAGGTCCAGTACGCGATGGTCAGCGCGACCGTCTACGGCGACGACGACCTCGCGGCGCGCGCACTCGTGGGTCTGGCAGCAACCACGCTCACCCTTGGGGATACGGACGCACGCACGTCGGCACGCACGTGGCTGACCGAAGTGCTCGAGCGCTACCCGGACACGCCGTCCGCGCGCACCGCGCGCGAGATGATCGCGACACTGGGCTGACCCGAGAACCTCGCCTCCGCCGTTCCCGGCGGACGAACCGCTCCCTACCATCTCCCCCGACGAACCACCGGGCGCTCACGCGTGCCGGCCGGCGTCCGCCCCCAGGGCGAACGCCTCCTCGACTTCCACCCCATCCTTCGATCGTCCCCCGAGCGAGCCGCTCACCACCCATCAAACGACGCGGCCCGCCGTCGCAGGACATTCGGACACACGTGCCCGAGTATCGCGACGCGATCGAAACAGACCCTCAGCTCCACGACCCACAAGGAGTTCCCCGCGGATGAACGCGACCAAGTTGTGCGCCAGCGCCATGGCCTTCATTGCTCTCGCCGGTACGGCGGCAGCTCAGGCCAATGTGCCCTCCTTCAGCATCAGCAAGGCGATCGTCGACTCCGGCTTCATCGGCTGGGTGATCTGCGGTCTGTCGGTGCTGGCACTCGCGCTCGTCATCGAAGCCTACGTGTCGCTCAAGCGCGACAAGCTCGCGCCGCCGGAGCTGATCGACGAGGTCCAGGCCCTGTTCGACGAATCGCAGTTCCAAGAGGCCATGGAACTGTGCGAAGACCAACCGACCTTCTTCACGAAGATCTGCGCGGCAGGCATCGCAAAGGTCGGCCACGACTACGACGTCATGGTGCGCTCCATCGAAGAGATGGGCGACGAAGAGACCATCCGCCTGCACCAGAAGATCGGCTACATCGCGCTCTGCGCGAACGTCGCGCCGATGCTCGGTCTGCTCGGCACGGTGTGGGGCATGATCGTCTCCTTCCAGATGATCGCGGCCTCGCAAGGTCAGGCGACGCCGGCGGAACTCGCGTACGGAATCTCGCAGGCGCTCCTCACGACCCTCTTCGGTCTGATGGTGGCCATCCCGTGCACGGCGGCCTTCATCTACCTGCGCAACAACGTGGTGCGCACCACGATCGAAGTGGGCGCGATCATCGAAGACCTGTTCGAACGCTTCCGCCCCAAGCAAGCGGGACGCTGATCCGACGAGCCTGAGAGAGAGATAGGCGAAATCGACGCTTCGCGCCGGGCATGCTCTCTCAGATTCCTCTGGCGCCAACCGCTGGCGCGGTTGGAGCCCGTTCGCGAGCATTTCTGCTCGCTCACTGAGCGGCGCCGTGCCTCGACGAGGCGCGGTGCCGCGAGCAACCCGAAAGTCGCGACGGACGGAGAGAAGCCATGCGCAAAGGCAAGCACTCACTCGAAGACCAAGAGATGGACATGACGTCGATGATCGACGTCGTTTTCCTCCTCATCATCTTCTTCATGCTCATCTCCGACCTCAGTCAGCAGGAGCTCGAAGACCTCGAGCTGGCGCTGGCGATCGAGGCCGTGGAGGACAAACCGGACCCGAAGCTGCGGCGTCCGATCCTCAACATCCACCAGGATGGTCGCATCGTCGTGAAGCGCGACACGCTCTTCGATCCGGCGGACGGCAACACGGATCGCTCGCAGGTTGCGAGCTACCTGCAGTCCATGGCGGCTCTCAGCCCGGTGGACGAAGAGGGCTTCCCCGAGAACCCCATCCTGATCCGCGCCGACGAGAACACGCCGTTCCGCGAGCTGCAGAAGATCATGGAGATGTGCGCGGCGAAGGACATCCGCATCTGGAAGATCGAGATCGCGGCCAAGGTCCTCAAGAAGGACGAGTGATCGGCGACCGACCGACGAAACCGAGCGACGGTGCAGCAAGGCTCGGCCGCTCCGAGGCCGACCGCTGACCAACGAGAGCGCTCCGCAGACGCAGCAACCACGATTCCGCTGAAGGAGAGACGACGATGGCCGACCGTAAAGAACGCATGGCGACGGCAACGAAGGCGCGCGACGGCATGGACCTCACGTCCATGATCGACGTCACCTTCCTCCTGCTGATCTTCTTCATCTGCACGCTCAAGTACAAAAAGCTCGAGGGCAAGCTCTCGGCCTACCTGCCGAAGGACTTCGGCTCGAACCCGACGCAGGTGGACCCGGTCGAGAAGCTCGACATCCGCCTCGACGTCGTGAACGAGGGCGAGAAGGTTGCGCCAGGCAACGACGACGTCGCGGGCGCCGCGCTCTACGTGCCGGGCGTGCACAAGCGCTACCGCTACCGGGGCCGCTCGTTCAGCATCAAGATCGGCGTGCAGAACTTCTCGTCGGACGACCTCCCCTCCGTCGCGGCGCGCCTGCGCGACCTGGGTTCGATCGACGCCGAGCGTCCGGTCACGATCGACCCGCGGCGCGGTGTCGTGACCGACGACGTGGTCCGGGTGCTCGACCTCGTGCTCGACGCCAAGTTCACGAAGATCAGCTTCGCGGGCTCCTACGAGAACTGATCCAGGCCGCGGAGCGCGCCTCAGCCGCGATCGGCAACGGGCCCACCACACACGTCGGTGTGTGGTGGGCCCGAGCCGTTCATGGCCCGCTTCGGACGCGGCGCCACCGCGAATCGAAGGCTGCCGCCGCGCCGTGGCACTCGCTTCCACTCCCCGCGCGCTCGCGCCGGCGCGTCGACGGGTTTCGCGCTCGGTGTGCGACAGTGCTCGCACGACGCGACGTTCGAGGCAGCGCTCCTCGCGACCGCGACCGATCGAGCAGGGTGTGGATCATCGCCTAGGATTCCTCGCCGGGGGCAGGCCCTTTCGCGGCCGGCGATCGCTACACTCCGCGGCCCATCCGGACCCCGTCGAGGGGTCCATCCGCGGAGGTTCGTGCGACAAGCGGCACGGCACGTGGCCCGATCGGAACGCAACCGATCGGACTTCGTGCGGTAGCGCGGCACACGACCCCATTCGCGGAACTCGAGGCCTTCCTCGAGCCCCACCCCCGCACGTTCCCCTCCCGGCACGACCCATCCGGCACCACCGCCCACCCGTGGGCGGCGCGACTCGTCACAACGTCCTTCCTGAGCTGCGCGCCTCGTGCCGCTGCTCGTACGACGCGTCGACGATCGACAACGTGCCGCCGGCCAACCCACGTCCTCGCCCCCATCCATGAGCAAGGTTGCCGTCGCTGTGTCCCTGTCGGTCCTCGCGCTCTCGTCGTGCGCGTCGACCAACACGAACGCGAACGATCGAGAGAACCCGAGCAACGCCGCGCCGACGGACGGTGCGAACGCTGCATCGAATGCGGCGCCGACGGACGGCGCACGTCCGACGCCGCAGGACGACGTCGCGCGTTTCCGCGAGCAGGAGCTCGCGCGCCTGAGCCTCGAAGAGCAGAAGAAGCGCGACTTCGTTCTGGCCTTCGTCGAGAAGGCCGATGCGCTCGCCGATCGTCAGCTCTACCGCGATGCGTACCGCGAGCTCTTGAAAGCGCGCGACTACGATCCGGACAACCTGCTCGTTCAGCAGAAGCTCGAATGGATCGGGCCGCTCGTCGGCGAGAAGATCCCGCAAGTCGTCGGTGAGGAGTCGGCCGAACTCGTGCGCGCTCGCGAACAGTTCTTCGTCGAACAGGCGAAGGAAGCCATCCGCAAGGGCGAGTTGGCCGTCGCCCGCCGCGACTACGACGCCGCTCTGTTCGAGTTCCGCTCGGCGGTCGACTACACGCGCTACGCGCCGGCCGTCGACTGGGGCACCGTCCGCGAGGACGCCGAACGCCTCGTGCGCGAGACCGAAGCGGCGCAGATCGAAGCCGAGAAGGCCTCGCGTTCCGCGGAAGAGCAACTGACGCTCGAACGCCTGCGTCGCGAGGAAGACGAGTCGCGTCAGCGCGATCAAGCGCGCCTCGACCAACTCCTGGCCGACGGCCTGGCCGCGTTCGAAGCCCAGGCCTACGAGACCGCCGAGAAGCTGGCCGACGAAGTGCTGCGCGAAGATCCGCGCAACGAACGCGCGCTCGAGTTGCGCGACACCGCCTTCAAGGCGCGTCGCGAAGAACTCGCCGCCGACTACGTCGAGACCAAGCAGACGCAGTTCCGCAAGTGGCGCCAACACATCCTCAGCCAGCGCATCCCGTTCGCGGACGTGCTGCAGCTCCCGGATCGCGACGTGTGGCGTGAGAACACCGCGCGTCGCGCTGCTCTCACCGATGCACGCGGTGCGACCGAGAACCCGGCGGACGCAGCCCTGCGCGCCGAGCTGATGACGACGCAGGTGCGCGGCCTGCGCATCGACGGCGAGGAGAGCCTCCAAGCCGTCGCGCGCCAGATCCAGAGCATGACGGACGTGCCGATCGCCGTCAGCAGCGCCGCCGAAGCCGCCGTGTTCGACGAGGGCGTCGCGTTCGAGCTGCGCCTCGAGAACCCGATCTCGGTCGCTCAAGCACTGAACCTCGTCGCCGAACAGGCCGGCGAGGGCGTGACGTGGACGATCGACGTCGGCACGGTGCTCTTCACGACGAAGGAACGCGCGCGCGGCAAGATCCGCGGCGAGTACTACCCGATCAACGACCTCGTCATTCCGCTCCCGAACTTCGTCGCGCCGCGCCTCGAGCGCCTGCGACTGCTCGAGGACCTCGAGGACGACGACGGCTCGACGCCGTTCGGAACGCTCGGTGAACAGTCGGTCCAACTCGAGCCGGATGCGCTCGCCGAACTCATCACGCAGTTCGTCGGTGTGGGCACCTGGGAAGAGGACGGAGTTTCGGCCGCCGCCTACAACGCGACCGGCATCTTCGTGAACCAGACCGACGCCGTGCACGAAGAGGTGCGCCAGTTCCTCGAGGACCTGCGCCGCTTCTCCTCGATGATGGTGACGGTCGACACGAAGTTCCTGACGGTCACGGACGCGTGGCTGCAGCAGATCGGCGTGGACTGGCGCGGTATCGACAACCCGGGCACGCCGTTCACCGACCTCGACGACATCACGAACGGCAACGACGACAACGCGGGCCTCGGCTTCGACAACGGCGGCCAGGGCAACAACCCGGCCGGTCCCCCGTCCTCGGGCTTCTTCTTCGACGACGGCGCGGACGGTGACTTCAAGGCGCGCTCCGAGAACGTCTTCGACACGGGTCTGGGCGGCATGCTCAGCTCGGTCGGCGGCCTCACCACGCAGGTCCGCATCATCGACGACGCGATCCTGAACCCGCTGCTGCGCGCGGTCGAGAAGTCGACCGAAGCACGCATCGTGAACAGCCAGGCGTTGACGGTCTACAACAGCCAGCAAGCGGCTGTGTCGGTCATCAACCAGCGCGCGTACGTCCAAGACTTCGACGTGGAAGTCGCGACGGCCGCGTTCATCGCCGACCCGATCATCAACGTCCTGTCGGAAGGTGTCTCGCTGCAGATTCGCCCGACGGTCCACCACGACCGCCAGAACCTGACGCTCGAAGTCCAACCGACCGTCGCGACCGTCGTGCGCATCACGCCGTTCACGACCACGCTCGGCAACAACTCGGCAGCGGCCGTGACGCTCCAGCTCCCGCAGCTCAAAGTGCAGAGCCTGCGCAGCACGGCGACGATCCCGGACGGCAGCACGATCCTGATCGGCGGTCTGAACACGATCCGCAACGTCGAGCGCCGCGCGGAAGTGCCGTGGCTCGGCAAGATCCCGCTGCTCGGCTTCTTCTTCAAGGAAGAGGGCTACAACGACGAGACCGAGAGCTTGATGATCCTCATGAAGGCGCGCATCACGGACATCCGTGACGAGGCCGGCACACTCGAGGATCCGCTCGGCAGCCGCTGAGCGAGACGGCGTGTGCGACGCGGGCCGCACTCCCTTCGCGGGGAGTGCGGCCCGCGCCCGTTTCGGGAAGATCATTCGCGGCGCAAGGTGCGCTCGGCGCAGCGCTAAGCTCGCGACGCCATGGGCGAGCTCGACGCCGTTCTCTTCGACCTGGACGACACACTCTTCTCGACGACGGCTTTCGCGCGGCGTGCCCGCGCCAACGCCGTACGTGCGATGGTGAATGCGGGCCTCGGGCTGTCGGAGGCCGTCGTGCAGTCCGAACTCGACGAGGTCATCGCCGAGTTCTCGTCGAACTACGACAACCACTTCGACAAGCTGCTGCAGCGCCTGCGGCCCGAGTCGCTGCGGCGCGTCAACCCGGCGTTGATCGTGGCGGCCGGCGTCGCCGCCTACCACGACACGAAGTTCCGCGAGCTGCGCCCGTTCCCCGACGTCGTGCCGCTGCTCGACGCGCTCGGCCGCGCCGGCGTGAAGCGCGGCATCATCACGCACGGCTGGACGGTGAAGCAGGCCGAGAAGATCGTGCGCCTCGGCCTCGTGCCCTACCTCGACTCGGACGCGATCTTCATCTCGGACCAGATCGGGATCAGCAAGCCGAACCCGAAGCTCTACCAGACCGCGCTCGCGGACCTGAAGCTCGAGGCGCCGCGTGTCATGTACGTCGGCGACAGTCCGGCGCACGACGTCGCGCCGCCGCACCAGATCGGCATGCTCACGACGTGGGCGCGGCGCGCGTCGAAACACGACCTCGAACCGGGCGGTGCGAAGCCCGACCACGTCGTCGACGACTTCCAGCAGCTCTCGAACATCTTGCGCGACACGTACGGCATTGCGATGCCGGAGAGGCTGGTCACGCCGAAGTGAGCGTGAAGGGCGCCGGCGGCGTTCAAGACTCAGCGGGCTTCAGCCTGAGTCCTGCCTTCTGCATCCTTTGCGCTGACTTTGCGTCCTTTGCGCCTTTGCGGTGAAGTGCAACAGACCCGTGCCCCAAGCGTTGCACGACACCGCAAAGGCGCAAAGGACGCAAAGTCAGCGCAAAGGATGCAGAACACAGAACGCAGGATGAACGCGTCGACGGCCGCGACGTCACCTGCGAACTTGAACGTCTTCAGCTCAGCAGATGGCACGACGCCCGATGCGTCGCCGAGAGCTGCGTGACCTTCGGATACGTCACGGAGCACTCCGGCTTCGCCACCGGGCAGCGCGTGTGGAAATGGCAGCCGCTCGGCGGACGGATCGGGCTCGGCACGTCGCCCTTCAAGATGATGCGCTCGCGCCGGATGCCCGCCTTCGGATGCGGCACGGCCGACAGCAGCGCCTGCGTGTACGGATGGCGCGGGTTCTCGAAGATCTCCGCCGACGTGCCGAACTCGACGATGCGGCCGAGGTACATGACCGCGATGCGGTCGCTGATGTACTTCACGACCGAGAGGTCGTGCGCGATGAACAGGTAGGAGAGGTCGAACTGCGACTGCAGGTCCTCGAGCAGGTTCACGACCTGCGCTTGGATCGAGACGTCGAGCGCGCTCACCGCCTCGTCGCAGACGATGAACTTCGGACGCAGCGCGAGCGCACGTGCGATGCCGATGCGTTGGCGTTGGCCGCCCGAGAACTCGTGCGGGTAGCGGTTGCGGTACTCGGGGCGCAGGCCGACCAGTTTCATGAGGTCGGCGACACGCTCGTCGAGTGCGTCGCGGCCCTTCACGATGCCGTGCACCTCGAGCGCTTCGCCGATCGCGCGCGCGACGGGGATGCGCGGGTTCAGCGACGCATATGGGTCCTGGAAGATGATCGACAGGTGGCGGCGCAGCGGGCGCATCTCGCGCTTCGTGAGCGTGAAGAGGTCGACCTCGCGCTCGCCGCCGCGGTAGATCGCGCTGCCGGCCGTCGGTTCGACGAGGCGCAAGAGTGCGCGCCCGGCGGTGGTCTTGCCACAACCCGACTCCCCCACCAGGCTGACCGTCTCGCGGCTGCCGACGTCGAAGTCGAGGCCGTCGACGGCGCGCACGTCGCCGACCTTGCGCTTGAGCAGGCCCTTGTGGATCGGGAAGTACTTCGCGAGGCCGCGCACCTCGACGAGCGGCTTCTGCGCGGCGTCGCTCTTCGGTCCGGCGGGTGAGCCGCTCGCGGGCGCCGCGCCTTTCGTGGAGGAGGGAGCACTCACAGCTTCAACGCCTCCTCGAGGTGGTGGCACGCGACCGTGTGCACCGGCTCGCCGGCGCGCGCGATGTTCGCCAGCGGCGGTACTTCGCGCGTGCAACGTTCGGTCGCGATCGGGCAGCGCGTGCGGAAACGGCAACCGCTCGGGAACGCGAACGCACTCGGCACGATGCCGGGGATGGTGCGCAGCCGTTCGCCCGGTTTGGCGAGCTCCGGCAACGAAGCCAAAAGACCGATCGTGTACGGATGCCGCGGCCGATCGAAGAGGTCGATCGAACGCGCGTACTCGACCACCTTGCCGGCGTACATCACCGCGACGTGGTGCGCGTTCTCCGCGACGACGCCGAGCGAGTGTGTGATGAGCAGCATGCTCATGCCGGCCGACTCCTGCAGCTCGCGCATGATCTCGAGGATCTGCGCCTGGATCGTCACGTCGAGCGCGGTCGTCGGCTCGTCGGCGATCAGGAGCTTGGGGTTGCACGACATGGCCATGGCGATCATCACGCGCTGGCGCATGCCGCCCGACATCTCGTGCGGATAGTTGTCGATGCGATCGCGGGGGCTGGGGATGCCGACGCGCTCCAGCATCTCGATCGCGCGTTCGCGCGACTCGGCCTTGGTCTTCTTCTGGTGGAGCCGCACCGCCTCCGCGATCTGGTCGCCGACCGTGAACACGGGGTTCAGCGCGGTCATCGGCTCCTGGAAGATCATCGAGATCTCGTTGCCGCGCAGTTCGCGCATGCGCTCCTCGCTGTACTGGAGCAGATCGTGCCCCTCGAACAGGATGCGCCCCGACACGATGCGGCCGGGCGGCGACTGGATGAGCCGCATGATCGAGAGCGCGGTGACGCTCTTGCCCGAGCCCGACTCCCCCACCACGCCGAGCGTCTCGCCGGAGTTGATGGCGTAGTCGACGCCGTCGACGGCTTTCGACACGCCCTCTTCGACGAAGAAGTGCGTCGCGAGGCCCTGCAACTCGAGGAGCGGTCGGCGCGTGGCGCCGTTCGATTCGCCGGCCGCGGCCGCTCGCTCCGATTGGGTCTGCTTCGTGTTTCGTTCCACGGCGTCAGACCTTCATCTTGGGATCGAGAGCGTCGCGGATCGCATCCCCGACGAGGTTGTAGCAGGTCACGGTGACGAAGATCAGCACGCCCGGGAACACCTGCACCCACCAGTGTTCGGCGGACTTGCTCTCGTTCACGAGGCTGCCCCACGAGGCCTTCGGCGGTTGGATGCCGAAGCCGAGGTACGACACGGCCGACTCGATCAGGATGCCGGACGCGACCGCGAACGCGGACGCGACGAGCACCGGGCTCAGCGCGTTGGGCAGCACGTGTTTGAAGATCGTGCGCATGTTCGAGAAGCCCAGCGCGCGCGCGGCGACGACGAACTCCTGGTTGCGCAAGCGCAGGAACTCACCGCGCACGAGGCGCGCGATGCCGGTCCAACTGATGAGCGCGATGACGAGCACGATCGCGAACACCGGGTTCACGACGCTCGGGTCGGTGAACGCCATCGTCGCCAGGATCAGGAAGAACGACGGGATCGACTGCACGATCTCGATCGTGCGCATGACCGCGATGTCGACCCAACCGCCGAAGTATCCGGCCATCGAACCGATCACGACGCCGATGAACGTGAGCACGATCGACGACAGGATGCCGACCGAGAGGCTGATACGCGCGCCCCACACGAGGCGCGTGAAGAAGTCGCGCCCGAGTTCGTCGACACCTGCAATGTGACGCCAAGGCGAGTTGACGTCCGGCTCGCCGTGTCGCACTTCGACGGGCACGACCGGCACGTCGGACGTGGCGATCGTGTGGATGCGGCGCCCCTGTTCGTCGACGAGCGCCTTCTTCGTCCACGTCGGCGGACGGAAGTTCTCCTCCGCGTGTGTCTCGGAGTAGCCGTACGGGACGAGCGGGAAGAGCGGCGGATCCGTCGCGACGAACTGGCCGGACGTGAGGCGCGCTTTGATCAGCGAACCGTCGAACGAGTCGCGTTGGCCGCCCGTCGAAACGTGCCAGCCCACCGCCGCGACGAGTGAAGCCGACACGACGATCGCGATCTTGCGCCGACGCCAGCGGCGGATCGCATTGCGGCTGCCGCCCAGGAAGACGCGGTTCACGAGGCGATTCCAGAGCGGCCACGTGAGAACGAACACCCACAGGACCATGAAGAACATCTCGGGCGAGCTGATGTTCGTGAACAGCGGGTAGGTCGTCGCGGGCTGGAGTTCGACCCCAGGCGGCGGCGCATCGCCTGTTCCGGGCGCGGCGCCGGGCGCGGCATCGAGCGCGCGCGGCTTGAGTGACGTGCGCAGCTCGACAGCCAGCTCCTTGGCTTCGTTGATGGCCACACCGGCATCGGCCGCGTTGCCTTCACTGGCGAGCTGTGCCGCTCGGTCGAGTGCCGCTTCGTAACGGTCGATCGGTTCTTCGAGCTCGTTGGCGAGGAACAGCCGCAAAGTGCGAGCACGCCCGTGCGCGGCCGCGACTTCGACGGTGAGCGCTTCCGCGCGTGTGAGCGGCGACGACTCGCTGCGCCCCGCCGCGTAGGCCTGGTCGTCTTTCGCGACGAGGTCGCCGATCGTCATGGCGACGGGCCTCAGGAGCCGCAGTGCGTTCTCGTACTCCGCGCGGTCGACGCCCTTCAGAACGAACGGCCGATCGTTCGCGACGAACGGCGCGTAGATCGCGATGCCGTACAGCAGCGCAAGCACGGACAGTCCCACCTTGAACAGTCGGTGTTTGCCGAGCTGGTGGAAGACGATGTCCCAGTAGTCCTTCGAGTCCTGGCGCTCGGCGGGCTCGTCTGCCGCCGCGATCGCGTCCACGACCTTCGGATCGAGAACCGCGGGCTCACTCATGCTTGATCCTCGGATCGACGAGCGTGTACGCGATGTCCGACATGAGGATGCCGATCTGCGTCATGATCCCGACGAATGTCGTCGTCGCGAAGATGATGTTGAAGTCGCGGCGCTGCAGGCCTTGGAAGGCGTAGTCGCCCATGCCTTGGATCTGGAAGACCTTCTCGACGATCACGGATCCGCCGATGAGCACCGGCAGCACCGACGCGAAGAGCGTGATGACCGGAATGAGCGAGTTGCGCAGCGTGTGTTTGTAGACGACGACGTTCTCCGACAGTCCCTTCGCTCGCGCGGTGCGGATGTAGTCCTGACGGATGACGTCGAGCATGCCCGCGCGCATGAGGCGCGAGAGGTACGCGAGTCCGCCGTACGACAGCGTCGCGATCGGCAGGATGCTGTGGAGCACGAGGTCGCCGAGGTAGGCCGTCGTGCTCGTGTACTCGCTCTCGTCCGGCAGTCCGATGATCGGCAGCAGGTCGAGGCCCGTGGCGCCGAAGATCAGGATCAGCATCAAGCCGAACCAGAAGGTCGGGATCGAGTAGAGGACGAACAGCCCGACCGTCGCGACGTTGTCGGCGATCTTGCCCTGTCGCCGCGCGGAGAAGATGCCGAGCGGCAGCGCGATGCTGTAGCTGATGAGCACCGCGACCAGTGCCAGCGGCACCGTGACCTTCAGTCGCTCGCCGAGTTCCTTCGCCACCGACTGACGGCTCTGGATCTCACGCCCGAGGTCGCCGGTCAGAAGTCCGCCCCAGGGCTTCTCGCCGCTGTTGCGCACGTGTGAGCCTCCGGCCTCGGTGTAGTACCAGCCGAACCAGCCGCGGATGAGCGCTTGCGGACCGCGTGCAGCGTCGTCGAGCGCGTCGACGTGGCTCGCGCGGGCCAAACCCATGCGCTGCGCGATCGCTCCAGCAGTGCGATCGAGTCGCCGCAGCGTGTCGTGGTCGTCGGCGCGTGTGGTCTGCCGGAAGAAGGCCGTCAACACGGCCGGCAGCGCATCCGCGCCGGCCTCGACCAGGGCTGCTTCGGCCGCCGTCCGCACCGACTCGTCCTTCTCTGCGTCGCGCAGCTCCGTCGCGAGCACGTCGAGTTCCGTGCGCCGCTCGAGCGGCACGTCGTGCAGGAAGTCGATGCGCATCGGTGCGCCTTCGACGATGCGACGTCCGTCGGCGAGCTCGACGATCGAAGTCGTGCGCTCGGTGTACGGACTGTCGAACCACGGGTGCCCGTCGCGCGACAGGTTGAAAGGCCCGACGTAGTCGAGGTACTGGACCAGCCAATGGCGATCCAGTCCGTGTTCGATCTCGAAGGCGCGCTTGCGAGACGCGGCGTCGCTCGAGCCGGACATCTCGCCGCCGCCGCCCATGCCCATCATCACGGTGGCAGGGTCGCCGGGAGCGAGCTGGAAGATCGTGAAGATGACCGCGACCACGCCGAGCGTGGTCGGGATCATCAGGAGCAACCGCCGCAGGAGGAAGACGATCACGCGCCGTTCCGGATCAGCGCGAGTTCTCGGGCTTCAGAGTCGGCCGCGTGCCGGCCGTCCCTTCCGGGTAGTACCAGCGCCGAATCGAGTAGCCGGGGCGCATCGCGAAGGACTGGAAGCCGCGGATGTTCTTGTCGAGCGCGAACTTCCTCGGGACGTTGTAGGCGAAGTGGTACGGCATCAGCTCGTACACACGGCGGTGGATCGCGCGCCAGATCTCGACACGCTTGGCTCGATCGAGTTCGCGCTGACCTTGTTCGATGAGCAGGTTCACCTGCGGGTCGTCGAAGCCCGAGAAGTTCGAGCTGGCCGACTCGGGCCGCGCCCAACGGCCATGCCAGACCTGCTCGGGATCGCTCTCGAGATCCGGCATCCACGCCAGGTTGCCGCCGTCGAAGTCGCGCTTCGTCATGCGCTCGATGAAGGTGGCCCACTCGAGCTCGCGGATCTCGAGCCGCACGCCGATGGCGCGGAAGCTCTCCTGCATCTTCGTGCCGAGGATCTTGCTCGCCTGGTTGCCGCTCGGCATGAGGAACTCGAGCTCGAGTTCGACGCCGTCCTTGTCGGCGACACCGTTGCCGTTGCGGTCGTACCAGCCGGCGTCCTCGAGGACGAGCGTCGCCGCGTCCGGATCGAACGGCAGCGGCTTCACCGAGTGGTCGTAGGCGAGCGAGTTGAACGGGAACGGGCCCGTGACGCGATTCGCGAGGTTCTTGTACTGCGTGGTCAGGTACTCGTCGCCGTCGAACGCCATCGCGAGCGCGCGCCGCACCTCGACGTCCTTCAACTCGGGCCGCGTGAGGTTCCAGGCCGTGAAGCCGTAGTTCCCGAGATAGAAGTAGCCCTTGTAGAAGTGGTCGGTGAAGACCGCCTTCTCGGTCGCTTCGCCGGAGTAGTTGGCCGACGACACGCGGTCCATGTACTGGATCTCACGATTCAGCAGCGCTTGGAAGGCCGCATCGTCGTTGTCGATCATGAACCACTGGATCGAGTCGAAGTAGCCCGCGCGCGCCGGATCGAAGTAGTCCCAGAAGCGCTCGGCCGTGATCTTCTGCTGCGTGTAGTCGCTGATGCGGTAGGGCCCGAGTCCGACGAACTTCGACGAGTTGTGGTCGGTCTCGTTGATCCACTCGCCCTGAACCTTCGCGAACACTTCCGCGTCGTGACCGCGTCCGCCGGGCGCCGTGGCCGCGTCGAACTTCGTGTTGTCCGGATCCGAGAGGTCGTAGAGGTGGCTCGGCAGCATCATCATGTCGACGCCGACGGAGCCGAGTGCCGCGAAGTACTGGCTCTCGTAGAAGAAGCGCACCGTGTTCGCGTCGAGCAGATCACCGCGCGTGATCTTCACGAACTGGAAGCGCACCTCGTCGCACTCGACGTGCGGGTTGTTGAACACCGACCACGAGAAGTACACGTCGCGCGCATCGAAGCGGTGCTTCTCGAAGCCCTCCGTCGGATGCCAGTACACGTCCTCGCGCAGGTGGAACGTGAACACGCTGCCGAGTTCGATCTGCAGCACGTCGTCCTTCGCGACGAAGAGCGGCTCCGCGCCGATCGGGTTGCTCGGCGAGCCGGACGACACGCGGTAGCCGCCGTCGACTTCTTCGACGCGACCGAACACCGCGACGACTTCGCGCTGCTCGGGCGAGCCGGCCGGCATGGCGTCGAGCTCCGCGCGCGGGATGCGCACCTTGACCTTCGACGCGAGCGCGGTCGTGCCGTCCGCGTTCGGACGTGTGGCGTACTTCGCCGCGGCTTGCGGCTTCAGCGCGACGAGGTCTTCCGTGTCCCAACTCGCAGCGAGGTTCGGGACGTACTGCCAGCTCTCCCAGTCCTGCGCGACGAGCGACTCGTGCACGTTGTGGTGCATGTTGCGCGTCACCGCCGAGTTCTCGATCGCGCGGTTGATGTTCGCGGGCATCGACTCGAGGTGCACCACGACGCGGCCGCCGAAGGCCGGCACGGGCTGCGCTTGTTTGGCCAGCTTCGACGGGTGGAACGCGTCGACCTCGGCCGGGCCGGGCCCCACTTGGTCCTGACCGAGCGCCCCCACGGCACCCGTCGCAGCCAGCAGGCAGGAAGCGAAGAACAGCGGCAAGCCCTTGTGAATCATGACGTTGGAGCGCTCTGTCAGGACGGGCGCACGCGCGCCGCTTGGGCGCCACGGGCGGCGAGGCTGGCTCGCAGGGGGCGGGCAGGATATACGGAACCGCGCGCGAAGGGCTCTGCGAGCGGGTTTCGACCGTGTGTGGTCCGCTCGCCAACCTCCGGCACACCCCTAAGTCATTTGCAAATCAGCACTTCCCATCGCCAGCCCGTCCTGCGCTCCGCAGCGTGTCCGCGCGTGGCGGACGCACGTCGCTGTGGCTCGGTGCTGCGGACGGTGCTGCCGCTCGTCCTGCTCGCGATTCCGGCCCTCTTCGCGGCCTGGACGCTCGCGCAAGCGCACCTGGAACCGGCCGACTTCGTCTTCAACAACGGGGCTGAGATCGAGACCCTCGATCCGGCCATCGTGACCGGTGTGCCCGAGGGGCGCGTGATGCGCGCGATCTTCGAAGGGCTGACGGTCAAACACCCGCGCACGCTCGAGCCGTTGCCCGGCATGGCTGAGCGCTGGGAACGTTCCGCAGACGGGCGCACGCACACGTTCCACATCCGGCGCGACGCGCTGTGGTCGAACGGCGATCCCGTGACGGCGCACGACTTCGTCTGGTCGTGGCGGCGCTGCCTCGATCCAGAGACCGGCGCGAAGTACGCCTACCAACTCTGGTACGTGCGCGGCGCGAAGGCCTGGTCGACCACGCTCGAGAACGGACGGCCGACGCTGCCGTTCGAGACGGTGGGCATCCGCGCACAGGACGACCACACGCTCGTCGTCGAACTCGAACAACCGACCGAGTTCTTCGTCCAACTCACGTCCTTCTATCCCCTCTTCCCGGTCAACCGCCGCAACATCGAAGAGGCGCAGGCGGAGTTCCCCGGCGAAGCGTGGCGGCAGGAATGGCTGCGCCCCGAGCGCCTCGTCACGAACGGTCCGTACCGCATCGCCTTCCGGCGCGTGAACGACCGCATCCGCATCGTGAAGAACGCGGACTACTGGGATGCGGACTCCGTCGCGCTCGACACGATCGACCTGCTCGCCGTCGAGAACCTGCAGACCGGTCTGAACCTCTACCTCGAAGGCAGCGTGCACTGGATCGACAAGGTGCCGAGCATGCTCGTGCCGCGCTTGCTCGAGCGCGAGGACTTCGAACCGGCGCCGTACTTCGGCACGTACTTCTATCGCGTCAACGTGACGCGCAAGCCGTTCGACGATCCGCGTGTGCGCCGCGCGCTGGCGCTGACGATCGACCGCAAGAAGATCTGCGAGCGCGTGACGAAGGCGGGTCAGATCCCGTGGTTCTCACTCGTGCCGGCGGGCACGCCGGGTTACGCGCCCGTCGACCTGCCGCACGCCGCCGACGTGAACGGCGACTGGGAGGCGACGTTCCAGCGCGACTGCGAGGAAGCGGTGCGTGTGCTCGCCGAAGCGGGTTACGGGCCGGGGCTCACACCGCTGCCGACGATCGAGATCCACTTCAACACGCTCGACACGCACGCTCAGATCGCCGAAGTCATCGCCGACTCGTGGCAGCGCAATCTCGGCGCGCGCACGCGCCTCGCGAACCAGGAGTGGAAGGTCTACCTCGACTCTCAGGCGAACCTGGACTTCGACGTGTCGCGCTCGGCCTGGATCGGCGACTACCTCGACCCGAACACGTTCGTCGACCTGTTCGTGACGGGCGGCAAGAACAACAAGACGGGTTGGAGCAACGCTCGCTTCGACGAACTCGTCGAACGCGCGAAGGTCGAGCCCGATGCCGCGCGCCGCATCGAGATCTTCCGCGAGGCGGAGGCCATCCTCATGGCGGAGCTGCCCATCCTCCCGATCTACAGCTACGTGACGCAGAACGTCGTGCAGCCGCGCGTCGGAGGCGTGGGTGCGAACCTGCTCGACGAGCACTTCTGGAAGTGGACCTACCTGCGCAGCGACGAAGAGGTCGCGGCGGTGCGCGCGGCGCGCCCGGCAGGTTTCTTCGAGCGCAAGCAGGCGGTCGAGTTGCGCGGGCCCAGTGCAGGCATCTACCCAGCGTGTGCGCCGAACGGTCGTTTCCCCGTCGGCGATCCGCGCCGCGAACTCTCGCCGCTGCCGGACTGAACTCGCGCGATGCTCCCCTTCCTGCTGCGACGCCTGGGCTGGTTCGCCATCACGTTGTGGTGCGTCGTCACGGTCTCGTTCGTGCTGATGCGCAGCGTGAAGGGCGGGCCGCTCGACGCGGAGGTCGCGCTCGACCCGGAGATCCAAGCGGCCATCGAGAGGCGCTACCACCTCGATTGGCCGCTGTGGAAGCAGTACCTGCAGTACGTCGGGCCTTTCAACCTCGACGAGACGTCGGGCTTGCTCTCGAGTGAACTCGTGCCGGGCGAGCGCGCTCCCGGCGGCGGCGAAGCGCTGCTCGTCCCGAACCCGCAGTACCGCACGGACGTGTTCGGCGGCGTGCTCGCGGGCGACCTCGGCCCGTCCTTCAAGCTGAAGGACTACACCGTCAACGACATCATCGCGCAGTCGTTGCCGATCTCGGTCGCGCTCGGCTCGCTCGCCCTCGCGTGGGCGTTGTCGCTCGGCCTCACGGTCGGCGTCGCGTCGGCCGTGTGGCGTGGTTCGAAAGCGGACCTCGGTCTGCGGCTCGTCGCGACGGCCGGCATCGCGCTGCCGAACTTCGTCATCGCGGGCTTCCTGATCCTCGGCCTCGCGTTCGGCTCGGACTTCCTGCCCGTCGCCGGTTGGGGCGAGTTGCGCCACCTGCTCTTGCCGTCACTCGCACTCGGTGCGCCGTTCGGTGCGTACATCGCGCGACTGTCGCGCACGGGTGTGCTCGAGGTGCTGTCGCTCGACCACGTGCGCACGGCGCGCGCGAAGGGACTGCCGGAGCACCTCGTGCTGCTGCGCCACGTGCTGAAGGGCGGTGTGTTGCCCGTCGTCAGTTACCTCGGTCCCGCGACCGCGGGCATCCTCACCGGCAGCCTCGTCATCGAACGGTTGTTCGGCATCGCGGGCACCGGCTCGCACTTCGTGAACAGCGCGCTCAACCGCGACTACACGCTCGCGATGGGCGTGACGATCCTCTACACGGTGCTCGTGTACTCGCTGAACACGCTGGTGGATCTGGCGTACACGCTGCTCGATCCGCGCATCGAGTTGGAGGAGGCGTGAGCACGGCGCCCACGCAACCGCCGCGCGTCTCGCGCACCGCGCTCGATCCGGCGCGCCTCGAACGGCTGCTCGTCGAAGCGCAGGAGTTCAAGGGCGAGAGCCTGTGGCAGGACGCCTGGCGCCGACTGCGGCGCAATCGCGGCGCGTACGTCGCCCTCGTCTTCCTCGCGCTGTTCGGGGCCGCGAGTTTCCTGGCGCCGCTCCTGCCGTTGCCGAGTCCGACGACACTCGTGCCGCAGCTCGAACCGCTGCCGCCGATCCTGCCGTGGAACGAGAACCCGCGCCTCGTCGCACGGACCGAGTTCGGAATGGCGCCGACGCGCTCGCTCGCGGCGTGGGTCGACGACGGCTGGTCGCACCGCAGCTTCGTCGACTTCGTGGCGCCGGGCGCGGCGCCGACGACAGCAGGCCCGATCGAAGGCACGCCGGAACTCGTGGCCTTCATCGAGAGGGCGACCGGCCGCACGCCGATCGTGTACGCGAAGGCGTCGGACGCGCCGAACGAGCGCATCGAGCGGTACGCGATCATCCATCGCTTCGCGGACAAGCCGCGTGCGGAAGGCGATTCGGGGCTGCGCGAGCGCGTCGCCGAGCAGTTCGCACGCGAAGCCGCCACACTGCCCGCGGGTGTCGAACTCGGCGAGGTCCACTTCCGCGCCGGGCTGTGGACCGACGCCTGGTTCCTCGACCGCGCACTGCTGCGCGTGCGCGAAGCCCTCTTCGGCACGTGGCAGACCGGACCGTGGCTCGGCACCGACGCGATGGGCCGCGACGTGCTCGCGCGCATCGTGTGGGGCAGCCGCATCTCGATCCAGGTCAGCCTGATCGCGTCGCTCGTCAGCTTGTTGCTGGGTGTGAGCTACGGGGCCTTCGCGGGCTACCTCGGCGGCCGCATCGACAACCTGATGATGCGGGTGGTCGACGTGCTCTACGCGATCCCGTTCATCTTCGTGGTGATCTTCTTCATCACGATGCTGCAGGGGCACAAGGAGTTCCTCGAGGGCCTCGGCGTCGACCGGATGACCGTCTTCTACCTCGTGGTCGGCGGCGTCTACTGGCTCACGATGGCGCGCGTCGTGCGCGGTCAGGTGCTGAGCCTCAAGAACCAGGAGTTCGTCGAAGCGGCGCGCGTCGTCGGCGCCGGCACGGTGCGCATCGTCGTGCACCACATCGTTCCGAACGTCCTGTCGATCGTGATCGTCTACCTGACGCTCACGATTCCGTCCGTGATGCTGTTCGAGGCCTTCCTGTCGTTCCTCGGCCTGGGCGTCGAAGCGCCGCGCGTCAGTTGGGGCCTGCTGGCGGTCGACGGCAGCTACGCGATCAGTCCGATCAAGACCTACTGGTGGATCGTCGTGTATCCGGCGATCGCGATGGCGGCGACGTTGCTCGCGCTCAACGTGCTCGGCGACGGGCTGCGCGACGCACTCGATCCCAAACTGCGAGGCAAGGACTGATGGCGACGCCGGTCCTCGACGTGCAGAACCTGTCCGTGCGTTTCGAGACGCACCGCGGCACCGTGCAGGCGGTCAGCGACCTGTCGTTCACGCTCGCACCGGGCGAGACGCTCGGCATCGTCGGCGAGTCGGGCTGCGGCAAGTCCGTGACCAGCCTCGCGATCATGGGCCTCGTCCCGACGCCGCCGGGTGTCGTCACGGCGGACGCGCTGCTGTTCGAGGGCCGCGACCTGTTGAAGCTCTCGCGCGACGAGCGGCGGCGCGTGCGCGGCGGGCGCATCGCGATGATCTTCCAGGACCCGATGACGTCGCTGAACCCGCTCGTCACGGTCGGGCGCCAGTTGGCCGAGGTGCTCGAAGTGCACGAGAACGTGCGCGGCCGCGCGACGCGCGCGCGCTGCGCGAAGGGTCTCGGCGACGTGGGCATCCCGAACCCCGAGGCGCGCCTCGACGCCTATCCGCACGAGCTGTCGGGCGGCATGCGCCAGCGCGTGATGATCGCGATGGGCCTCTTGTGTCGGCCGCGCGTGTTGATCGCGGACGAGCCGACCACTGCGCTCGACGTCACGATCCAGGCGCAGATCCTCGAGCTGATGCGACGCCTGCAGAAGGAACACGGCACGGCGATCGTGCTCATCACACACGACCTCGGCGTCGTCGCCGGAACGGCGGACCGTGTGCAGGTCATGTACGCGGGTCGCGTCGTCGAACGCGGCGGTGCGCGCGAGTTGTTCGCGCGGCCGCTGCATCCGTACACACGCGGGCTGCTCGGCAGTGTGCCGAAGATCGACGGCGACCCGAACGAGCGCCTCGCGTCGATCGAGGGGCAACCGCCCGATCTCGCACTCTTGCCGCGCGGCTGTGCATTCGAGCCGCGCTGTGCGCTGCGCACCGCGCGCTGCGTCGACGAGCGTCCGCAGCTCGCCGTGCTCGCGCCGACGCGTTCGAGCGCCTGCCACGAAAGCGCACGCCTGCTCGCAGGAGGTGCTTCTTGAGCGCGCCCCTCCTGGTCGTGAAGGACCTCGTGAAGTCGTTCCCTCACGGCGCCCGCGATCTGTTCGGCCGACGCGCGGGCCGCGTGCACGCCGTCGACGGCGTGTCTTTCGAACTGGAGCGCGGTCGCTCGCTCGGCCTGGTCGGCGAGTCGGGCTGCGGCAAGTCGACGACGGCGCGTTGTGTCGTCGGCATCCACCGGGCGACGTCGGGCTCGGTCCGCTTCGACGGTGTCGAACTCACGGGCCTGTCGCGCAAGGAGTGGCAGCCGCTGCGCCCGCGCATCCAGATGATCTTCCAGGATCCGTATGCGTCGCTGAACCCGCGCATGACGGTCGGTTCGATCCTGGCCGAGCCGCTCGTCCTCCACACGCGCCTCGACCGGCGCGCGCGGCGCATCAAGGCGCTCGAATTGCTCGACGCGGTCGGCCTCAACCCGCGCCACATCGATCGTTATCCGCACGAGTTCTCCGGCGGACAGCGTCAACGCGTCGGCATCGCTCGTGCGCTCGCGCTCGAACCCGATCTGATCGTGTGCGACGAACCGGTCAGCGCACTCGACGTCTCGATCCAAGCGCAGGTCCTCAACCTGCTCGGCGACCTGCAACAGCGCTACGGTCTCGCCTACCTCTTCATCGCGCACGACCTGTCCGTCGTGCGCCACCTGTGCGAGCGCATCGCGGTCATGTACCTCGGACGCATCGTCGAGATCGCGAGCCGCGAGGAGTTGTTCCGCACGCCGCAGCATCCGTACACACGCGCGCTCCTGTCCGCCGTGCCGGTTCCTGACCCCGTCGTGGAGTCGACGCGGCAGCGCATCGTGCTGACCGGCGACGTGCCCTCTCCCACGAACCCGCCGAGCGGCTGCACGTTCCATCCGCGTTGTCAGGAACTCGATGCGAGCGTCGGGGAACTGTGTCGCCGCGAAGCCCCCGCACTGCTGCGTGTCACGGGCCTCGCGACCTGCACGACCGCTTGCCACCTGCGAGCGCGCGAGAGCCGCGCCGCCAGCGCACCGTGAGCGACAGCCGGCGCCAGGAGATCGACGACACGTTCGTCGTGCGCTCGCCGTCGCGGCTGGTGCAGCGCATCGCGGTCGGTGTGTGCGTCGTGAACGGCGTCGCCGCCGCGCTCCTCGTCGCGTGGCTCGTCGCGACTCAGCCGAGCGGCCTCACGGGCCAGGCCTTCCTCGACCACCCGTGGCTCCAGCACTGGCTGAAGATCGCGCTCCTGATCGCGTTCCTGTTGCCCGGTTCGACGCTCATGCTCTGGCGCGCCTGCCCGGCCCATCCGTTGCCGCGCGCGCACTGGCCGCGGGGTGACGCGACGCCGCCGAGCAAACGCGTGCGCCGCGGCTCGCCGCCGTACGCGCGCCTCGCACTCGCCTTCCTCGCGGTGCACGGCGCGTGCCTCGTCGCACTGCCGTTGCTCGCCTTCGTCGCGTCGGGCGAACTGGGATGAACACGTCCGCCGTGGCGCGCGCGCGCGTCGTCGCACTCGCGCTGGCGCTCGCCGCCGCGCTCGTGGTGATCGTCGCAGCGCTCTTCGTCCTGTCCGACGCGCGCATGGCGAGCGACGACTACGCACTCGCCGCGCGCGGCCGCAGCGAAGGTGTGGTCGGCGTCGTGAGCGCGATGTACGCGAGCTGGTCGGGGCGCTAGCCGCTGTTCCTCGTGGCGACGGGCGGACTCGCGCTCGTCGATCCGTTCGTGAACTACCCGTGGCTGCTGGCGGCTGTGTGGTGCGTCTTCGCGCTCGGGCTGGCGGCACTGGTTCGAGCGGCGCTGGGCGACGCGGCTCCGCGCCGCTCCGTCTTCGTCGGCGCGCCGCTGATCTTCGCCGTTTGTTTCGCGCGCCTCTCCCCCGCCGGCGCGGCGGAGACGTTCTTCTGGTTCACCGGCGGCGTGCCGTACCTCGCGAGCGTCGGCCTCCTGTTCCTCGTGGTCGGGCGCATGAGTTCGCCGTCGAACACGAGCCGCGCGGCGCTCGCGGCGACGGCACTCGTCGCAGCTCTCGCGGCGGGATTGCAGGAGGTCGTGGCGCTCGTGCTCGTCGTCGCGCTCGCTGCGCTTCTCGTGTACACGGCCGTGACGCGGCGCGAACGCGTGGGCGGTGTCGCGCTCGTGTTCGCGAGCTCCGTCGCGAGCTTCGCTGCCGTCGTGTTCGCGCCGGGCAATGCGAAACGTGCAGCACGCGAGGCCTTCGGCGCTCAGCACGTGGGCGAGACGCTCGTGAACGTCGTCGACGCCGGTGGAGCGCTGCTCGGCGGCGCACTCACGAGCCCGCTCCTTCTCGCGGCGTGTGCGGCGGCCGCGTTCGCCGCGAGTCGCGCCGCGCCGCTCGCGCGCTCCTCGCGCATCGGGATCGCGGCCGTCGGCCTGCTCCTTCCGCTCGTCGCGCTCGCAGCGGCGCTCCACGTCACGGGTGGTTGGATCGCGCCGCGCATGCTCGCGTCGATCGCGCTCCTGTTCGACGTCGGCTTGCTCGCTGTGGTCGTCACAGCCATGCGCGGACGAACAGGCATCCTGCGCGCCTCCATGCTCGAACCCGTTTGTCTGGCAGTCCTCGCCGCAGCTCTCGTGCTCACGGGCAACGGCCGCCTTGCCCTTGCCGAGTGCGTCGACGGCCGCCCGGCCCGTCACGCCGCGGGCATCGACCGCATGCTCGACGACGCCCGCGCGGCCGCCCGAGCGGGAGCCGAGCACCTGGACCTGCCACGCCCGCCGTCGCGTCCGCGCCTGTTCGTGCACCAAGGCCTGACACCCGACGCGGAGCACTGGGCCAACCGGCGGCTGGCAGAGCTGCTCGGTTCGTCGTCGGTGCGCGCGGACTGGTGAGCGTGCTCGCCAAGAAGCTGAGAGCGCCGCCGTGGAGCCGACGGCGGAACGAGACGACGACGTCCACGAGGCGCCCCCGCCGACTCGTCGCCGGTCAGTGCACTTGCACGAAGAATCCGTGCACGAACTCGCGCGGGCTGCCGTCGCTCGACCAACGCACCCGTACGACGACGGGCAGCAACTTCGCGCTCGACGCGACGTCGACGGACGTCGCGCGCCCGTCGCCGTCGAGGTCGCGCGGCAGTCCGATGAGCGTGCCGAGCGCCGCGTCGCTCGCGGTCTCGTCCGTGACGACGTCGATCGTGAGCACACCGGGTGCGCTCCCGATCGGCTCGAGGCCGACGACGGGTCGGGCGATGTTCGACTCGAAGCGCTCGGGCAGTCGCCGCGCCCACGAGATGCGGTCGTCCGCCAGAACGGCCGCGGCGGTCGCGACCTCGCTCGCCACCTCGAGCGCCGCGCGGCGCGCGAGGGCATGTTCGGCGTCCTCGCGCTCGAGGCGACTCGAGGCGAGGCCCGTCGACGTGACGGCCAGGGCGCCGACTGCAAGGATCGCGACGCCGACGGAGACTTCGAGGAGGGAGGGCATGGAGCGTTCCGTGCCGCCTATCGGACGCGAACGGGCGCAGGGACGAGCCCGGCGCCGCGCGGGGCTCAATCGCGGGCGCGGCGGCGGCCGATCGGTCTCCTTCGGGAAGGCCCCCCGGCCGCCCCTTCGTCCCCATGCCCCTCACCGCTCGATCTCGCGCCGCCGCCGCGTCGCGCCGCGGCATCGCCGTCCTCGGCGCCATCGTCGGCGCGCTGGTCGTCGCCGGCATCGCGCTCGCGGCGCTGACGTTCGTGTTCACCGGCCAGGACGCCGCCGGCGTGCGCACCGACGAGAGCGAACTCGAATGGGCCGCGCGCGACGCGGTCACCGTCGCGGTCGCGAGTCTGTGGGACCCGCTCGAGCACGCGCACGAAGACACGCCGCTCGACCTGACGCGGGCGCGCGCGCACCTCGACTCACACGGCATCACGTCGGACGGAGCGGAGCACGACCTGCTCGACTTGACGACATTCGTCACACGCGACGAAGAACGGCGCCTCGGGCGCGCGCGCATCCTCGAACTCGGCGCGCGACGCGACGACCTCGGAGTGTCGACGCGGCTCGTCGTGCGCGCCGTCGTCGAAGGTGAAGCGCGCGGCGACGAGCCGCCGCTGCGAACCGAACACGAAGAGGTGCTGGTGGTCCGCGGTGCGCGCCACGCGAGCACGGATTACGCTCTCTTCGGCACCGACATCTCGTGTGCCTTCTGCCATCTCGAAGTCGACAGCGCTCCGCGGCGCCACAACCGCGACCCGGCGCGCATCGGCACGTTCGAGCGCGTGCGCGTCGCGACGCTCGAGCCGCTGCGCCTGCGCGCATCGACGGGCGATTCGGGCATCGCCGGCACGCTCGTACTCGGGCGCGGCGGCTGCACGACCGTCGGCGCGACGATCGTCGATTGGAGCCGGCTCGACCTCGACGCCGTGCGCCTCGACGGCAACGGGCGCATCGTCGAGAGCCGGGACGAGTTCGCGAGCGACGGCTCGGCGCTGCTGGTGCGTCGCAACCTACTGGCCGCCGATCTCCACGATCCGTTGCCGCTCGAGAACCTCTACCTCGAACAACTCGCGGCGCGTGAACAGGTCGACGGCCCCCTGCCGCGCGACTTCCCGACCGTGTTCCCGGACGACGTCGTGAACGACGGCTGTGTCGACGACAGCGAGTTCGAGCGCCTCGCGCGCGACCTCGACGGCCGCGTGACGGCCGCCGTCGTACATGTCGTGCGCGCGGGCGAGCGCGTGACGACGCGCGCGCGCCTCGCTGACGCGCTCTCGCGTTCGACGGACGACGTGCTCTCGCGCTGCGTCGACGGGACGCTCGTTCTCGTCGGCACGCGCGAAGCGCCTGTCGAGATCGAAGGCGAGCTGGCGATCGACGGCGACCTCGTGATCAGCGGCTACGTGCGCGGCAGCGGAGCCCTGCGCGTGCGCGGCGCCATCCACGTGCCCGCGGACCTCGTCTTGCTCGACGGTGTCGACGCGAACGGCGCGCGCACGTTCGGGTCCGATGCGCACGGTCTGCCGAACGGACTTGCACTCGCGGGTGCGCGCGGCGTGCTGCTGGGCGACGTGTTCGCAGCGCGCTTCGGCGACTCGAACGACGGTGGTGCGACGTTCCTCGAGGCCTCGCTCGCGGCCTTCAACGCGCGCGAACTCGCACGCACGAGCGGCCCCGCGCCGCGCCGGATCCTGCGCGTCGACAGCAGCTCCGACGTCCCGCTCCTGCTGCCGGGTGAAAACGCCGACGGCGCGACGCGACCGCTCGCACTGACACCCGACGATCGGCGCCTCGGAACCGACACGCGGGTCGTCGCACTCGCGGGCGACTGGATCGACCGCTCGCTTCTCCCCCGCCTGGCCGAGCACTTCCTCGGACAGCGTGCGCGTTGGAAGCCGCTCGCGGTCGACGCGGCGATCTACAGCGACACGTGTGTCGTCGGGCTCGTCAGCCCGCGCTCGGTCGGCCTGTCGGGCCGGCTCGTGATCAACGGCGCCGTCGTCGCGCGCGAGGTCGCGTTGCTCGCCACGAGCGGTGCCCTCGTGCTCCACGATCCGCGCGCAGCGGACCTCCTCGACGTGCGCGACCATCGCGCCGTGCGCCTGTCGCGCGTGCAATCGCGGGCACCGGCCCTCGCGCCGTGAGCGCGGAGTGAGCGCAGCGCCCTCGTCGCGCGAGGGCCGCGGTCCGTAGACTCTCCGCCCGCACGCGGCGCAGGAGCGGTTCCTCCGTCGTCCGCGCCCCGGCCACGAGAGGCTCCGCCATGACCGTCCGCCGCCTGATCGAGTGCGTCCCCAACTTCTCCGAGGGCCGCGACAAGAAGGTCATCGACGCCATCACCGACGCGATCGCGTCCGTGGACGGCGTGAAACTCCTCGACGTCGATCCGGGCAAGGCCACGAACCGCACGGTCGTGACGTTCGCCGGTGAGCCGGAGCCCGTCATCGAAGCCGCGGTGCGCGGTGCGAAACGCGCGGCCGAGCTGATCGACATGCGCAAGCACAAGGGCGAGCACCCGCGCTTCGGCGCGCTCGACGTGTGCCCGCTCGTACCGATCAGCGGCGTCACGCTGGCCGAGGCTGCCGAACATGCCCGAGTGCTCGGGAAGCGCCTGGCCGAGGAGGCCGGCCTCACGGTGTTCCTGTACGAGGCCGCCGCCTCGACACCGGCGCGCAAGAACCTCGCCGACGTTCGCGCCGGTGAGTACGAGGGGCTGGCCGAGAAACTCACACGGCCGGAGTGGAAGCCCGACTTCGGCCCGGCGCGCTTCGACGAACGGCGCGGCGCGACGGCCTGCGGTGCGCGCGGATTCCTCGTCGCCTACAACGTCAACTTCAACACCACGAGCGTGAAGCGCGCGAACGACATCGCCATGTCGGTGCGCGAACAGGGGCGCGTCGCGCGCGACGAGAAGGGCGAGATCCTGCTCGATGCGAAGGGCGAGAAGATCAAGATCCCGGGCACGCTGAAGAGCGTGAAGGCGATCGGCTGGTACATCGAGGAGTACGGCATCGCACAGCTCTCGATGAACCTCACGAACGTCGACGTCACGCCGGTGCACGTCGCGTTCGACGAGGTCGTGAAACAAGCGACCGAGCGCGGCTTGCGCGTGACGGGGTCGGAGATCGTCGGGCTGGTGCCGCTCGATTCACTCCTCACCGCCGGGCGCCACTACCTCGCGCGCCAGCGCCGCAGCAGCGGCGTGAGCGACGCCGAGTTGATCAAGATCGCGATCAAGTCGCTCGGGCTCGATGACCTGGCGCCGTTCGATCCACAGCAGCGTGTGATCGAGTACGTGCTCGCGAAGGACGCGCCGAAGAAACTCGTCGACAAGAGCGTGCGTGGCTTCGTCGAGGAGACGGCGTCGGAGTCCGTTGCACCGGGCGGCGGTTCCGTCGCGGCGGCGGCCGGCGCGCTCGGCGCGGCGCTCGCGACGATGGTCGCGAACCTGTCGATCGAGAAGAAGGGCTTCGAACAGCGCTTCGGTGAGCTCGACGCCGTCGCCGCGCGCGGCAAACGTCTGCACGACGAACTGCTGCGTCTCGTCGATGCCGACACCGACGCCTACAACGCGATCGCGACGGCTCGGCGCTCGCCGAAGGCCACGCCGGCCGAGAACGCTGCGCGCGACGCCGCCATCCAGGAGGCGACGCGCGGAGCGATCCGCGTGCCGCTCGCGGTGATGCAGGCGAGCGTCGAGGCACTCGAGATCGCGTTCGCGATGGCGACGGGCGGCCTGGCCGCTTCCGCGTCCGACGCCGGTGTCGGTGCGCTGATGGCGCGCGCCGCCGTACGCGGTGCCGGCCTCAACGTACGCATCAACGTGAAAGACCTCGTCCTCGAAGGCGAACGCAGCGAGTTCCTCGCCCGCTGCTGTGAACTCGAGGACCGCGCTGCCGAGCTCGAGGGCCGCGCGCTCGTCGCCGTCGCCGCCCATCTCGCGTGAGCTCCACCATGAACGAACACGAGAAGTCCGAAGCCGTCGACGGCCCGCGCCGCAACTTCATCGAACAGCGCATCGACACCGACCTCGCCGCAGGTCGGCGCGGCGGACGGCTGCACTTCCGCTTCCCGCCCGAGCCGAACGGCTATCCGCACATCGGCCACGCGAAGGCCATCTGCGTCAACTTCGGGCTCGCCAAGCAGTTCCCCGACGCGAAGTGCAACCTGCGTTTCGACGACACGAACCCGAGCAAGGAGGACCTCGAGTACGTCGAGGCCATCCGCGCCGACATCCGTTGGCTGGGCTTCCAGTGGGACGCGGAGTTCTTCGCTTCGAGCTACTTCGAGGAGCTCTACCGCATGGCGGTCCGCCTCGTCGAGAGCGGTGACGCGTACGTGTGCGACCTGCCGCTCGACGAGATGCGTGCGCAGCGCGGCGACGGCAGTCGGCCGGGCGTGAACAGCCCGTTCCGCTCGCGCTCGGTGAAGGAGAACCTCGACCTGTTCGCGCGCATGCGCGCCGGGGAGTTCGCGGACGGCGCGAAGACGCTGCGCGCGAAGATCGACATGGCGTCGCCGAACATGAACATGCGCGATCCGATCATGTATCGGATCATGCACGTGCCGCACCACCAGACGGGCGACACGTGGTGCATCTACCCGACGTACGACTGGGCACACGGTCAGTCCGACGCGATCGAAGGCATCACCCACTCGTTGTGCAGCCTGGAGTTCGAGAACCACCGCCCGCTGTACGAGTGGTACCTCGAGAAACTCGGCATCGAGGACAAGCCGGAGCAGATCGAGTTCGCGCGTCTGCAGCTCGCGCACACCTTCACGTCGAAGCGCAAGCTCGGCGCGCTCGTCGCGGAAGGCCTGGTGAGCGGTTGGGACGATCCGCGCATGCCCACGCTGCGCGGACTGCGCCGGCGCGGCTACACACCGAGTGCTCTGCGTGAGTTCGTGCGCCGCATCGGTGTCGCGCGCTTCAACAGCACGATCGAGATGGTCACGCTCGAGAACGCGTTGCGCGACGAACTCAACCGCTCGGCGCCGCGCCGCATGGCGGTGTTGCGGCCGCTCGAGATCGTGATCGAGAACTACCCCGAGGGGCAGTCGGAGACGATCCACGCCGTCAACAACCCCGAGGACGCGGCGTCGGGAACGCGGCCGCTGCGTTTCGGGCGGCGCCTGTTCGTCGATCGCGACGACTTCATGGAGGACGCGCCGGCGAAGTTCTTCCGCCTCGCGCCGGGCCGCGAAGTGCGACTGCGCTACGCCTACTGCATCACCTGCCGCGAAGTCGTGAAGGACGAGAGCGGAGAGGTCGTGCGACTCGTGTGCACGTACGACCCCGCGACCGGCAACGGTGCGACGCCCGATGGTCGCAAGGTGAAAGGCATCATCCACTGGGTGCCGGCCGAGGGCTCGGGCACGGCGACCGTGCGGCTCTACGACCACCTCCTGCGCACCGTGAACGAGGGCGGGGACGAGGGCGCGGAGGACGCCGATTGGAAGAGCGCGCTCAATCCCGAGTCGCTCGTGACGATCGAAGGTGCACGCATCGAAGCGACACTCGCCGACGCACGCGCCGGAGAGACGTTCCAGTTCGAACGCGTCGGCTACTTCACGGTCGACACCCGCGACTCGCGTCCGGGCGCGCCGGTGTTCAATCGCTCGGTGGCGCTGAAGGACACGTGGGCGAAGGTCCAGAAGACCTGACGGCGCACGCTGCGCACGCGCCGCCCGGCAGTCCGATCAGCGGACGCGGCGGCGCGGGCGCAGGTGGCTCGGCCACAGCGCGAACATCAACGCGTCGATCGCGCGATCGAGGACTTCGCCTTCGAGCACGACCGCGTCGCCGCCCGCGTCGATCGCGAGGCCCGCGTACTCGCGGCGCGCGAGTTCGAACAGGTTCGAACCGGCGAGCTGCGTGAGTTTGTGGGCGCGCCACGAGTGGCGCAGTCGCCCCTTGGTGCGTTCGACTTCGACGAACGCGGCGAGGCGCTGCTCACTCGCGAACAACACGAGACTGCCGTCGGCGTTCGCCATCCAGGGCCTCGTGTCGCTCGTCTCGTCGCGCACTTCGCTCTCCCCCACGATCCACGTCGGCCACGCGGCGGCGAGGCGCGCGAGCGCGACCGGGTCGAGGTGCCCGCGGCGGTACTCGCGCACGAGGCTGGTCGTGAACTCGTCGGCTTCGATCGAGTGCTGTGCTTCGCACCACAGCGCGAGCAGGAAGACCTGCGCGGCGCTCAACTCGAGCGGCGCCGGACTGGCGGGATCGAGGACGACCTTGCCGGTCGCGCGCGCGAACGGCAGCCAGGCTCGGAACGGCGCGTGTTCGGCGGGACTGACGGCGTTCTGCAAGCCGTGGCGCGTCGACGACATCGCTGCGACGAAGGCGCCTTGTGTGGTGAAGCCCACCGGCGACTTGCCTTCGGGCGCTGCACTCGTCGGTCCGATCAGGTCGCGCCAGTGTCGCAGCAGCGTGCCGGTGACGATCGCCGTCGACGGATCGAACGGCAATGACGACGTGAGGTCGACGAGTTCGAGCGCGGGCAGATCGGACGGCCGACCGAACGGCAACACCGCCGGGAACAGCGCGGCGAGAACACGCGATCGCCCGAGTACGACTTCCGTCTCCTCACCCGGATCGATCACGATCGAATCGAGAGCCACGGGTGCGGAGTAGGCCCAGCGCAGTGCGTCGCGCCCGCCCATCGCCATCACACGACCGCCGGGTCCGGCGCGTCGCGCGGCGGCGGCGATGGTCGTGAAGAACTCGAACGCGGCGAGGGTCTCGCCGCGCGGCCCCTTGCGCACTTCGAAGCGCGGCCAGGCCTCGCGCGCGAGCATCTCGTGGTGGCACGGGACGAAGACGTCCTGATCGCAGACGAGCCAGGCGTCGAGCGCGAGCGGCGAGATGTCGCCCGAGACGATGCGCTCGCGGCGCAGGCGGAACAGCTCGCGCGACGACTCGCAGTCGCGGCCCGGCCGGTCGCCGAGGTCGACGATCATCACGAGCGGGCACGCGTCGACCGCGGCGCCGATCGGTTCGACCTTGCAGCGGGTGTCGCCGGTCGCGCTCGCGACCACGAGTTCGCCGACGGTCGCGCCGCACAGCCACGCGACGAGGTCGGCGGTCGTGAAGCGCTCGATGCGCGTCGACGGATCCGCGTCGGTGAGGGCGGCGAGCAGGCGGCAGGCGGCCGCCACGTCGGCGCCGGCGTACGCACGCGAACCGCTGCGCGAGCGCTCGACGAGCGGTTCGCCCTTGGCGGTCAGGACGTGCAAGTGCTCGATCTCGAGCGTCGAGGTCGAGGCGGCAGGTGTTCCGGTCATGGAGCGAAGGGGGGACGACGATCCATCGAGTACGGCGGCACCGCTCCTTGAATCCAGGTAGCGCCTCTCCATCGATCCGCGCAGCGCTGGGAATAGACTCCCCCGCCCATGGAGAACGCAGGCAATCTGCTCGTGCGCGGCGGGCGCGTGGTCGGCAGCGACGGTGTGCGCGTGTGCGACGTGCGCATCGAGGACGGGCGCTTCACCGACGTCGGGAGCGGTCTCGTGCCGCGCGCGACCGAGAGCGTGCTCGACGCGACCGGCAAACTCGTGTTCCCCGGCCTGATCGACCCGCAGGTGCACTTCCGCGAACCGGGCAACACGCACAAGGAAGACCTGGCCTCGGGCAGCCGCGCGGCGATCGCCGGCGGCGTGACGGTCTTCATGGAGATGCCGAACACGAAGCCGTCGACGACGACGCGCGACGCCCTCGAGGACAAGTTCGCGCGCGCGCGCGGTCGTGTGTTCCAGGACCACGGCTTCTTCGTCGGAGCGACGCCGGACAACTGGGCGACGCTCGAGGAACTCGAACAGGTGCCGGGCTGCGCCGGCGTGAAGGTCTTCATGGGTTCGTCGACGGGCGATCTGCTCGTGCCCGACGACGCCGCGCTCGAGCGCATCCTCGAGAGCGGCACGCGGCGCGTGACCGTGCACTCGGAGGACGAGCCGATGCTCCACGCCGCGTACGCAGCGTTGCGAGAGCAGGAACCCGTGACGCGCCACGACGAGATCCGCAGCGTCGCGTCGGCGGTGAAATCGACCACGCGTCTGTTGAACCTGGCCGAGAAGACCGGGCGGCGCGTGCATCTGTTGCACGTCTCGACGGCGGACGAGATCGATCTCGTGCTCGAACGCGACCTCGGCGACCTCGTCACGGTCGAGATCACACCGAACCACGTCTTCCTGTCGGCGCCGGAGTGTTACGAGCGCCACGGCACGTGGGCGCAGATGAACCCGCCGGTGCGCGGCGTGCGCCACCGCGATCGCTTGCGCAAAGCGCTCGCGGACGGCACGGCGACGTGCATCGGCAGCGACCACGCGCCGCACGCGCTCGACGAGAAGAGCAAGCCCTACCCGCGTTCGCCGTCCGGCATCCCGGGTGTGCAGACGACGCTCGCGCTGCTGCTCACCGCCGTGCGCGACGGTTGGTTGCGGCTCGAGGACATCGTGCGGCTGTGTGTCGTCGGTCCGACGCGTGTGTATCCGCTGCGCGGCAAGGGCGAGATCGCGACGGGCAACGACGGCGACGTCGTACTCGTCGATCCCACGATCGACGGCGAACTGCAGGCGAACTGGCTGCTGAGCCGCTCGCCGTGCAATCCGTTCATCGGCACGCCGCTCGCCGGTCTGCCGGTGACGACGGTCGTCGGTGGACGCGTCGTGTGGAGCGGCGGCGAACAGCAGGCGAGCCCGCGCGGTCGGCGCCTCGTGTACGAAGCCTGAACGAGCGGCGCACGCGAGCGCCCAGCGTTTCAGGTCGTCGCGACGGCCGGCTCGCGCTTCGCGCGGAACACGAGCCACAGTCCCGCGAGGATCATCAGCGACGACAAGGTCTGACCCATCGTCAGTCCGGCGAAGACGGTGCCGACCGGATCGTCCGCCGAGCGGAACTGACTGTCGGGTTGGCGCACCAACTCGAGCAGACTGCGCGCGACGCCGTACCCGACCAGGAAGACGCCGCCGTACGCGCCCGGGCCGAGCAGGCGCCGCCGCGTGAACCACAGCAGCGCGAAGAGCACGATTCCGAGCAGCAGACCCTCGCACAGACCTTCGTAGAGCTGCGACGGATGGCGCAGCGGCACCTGTGCCTGCGCCGTGGCCCAGTCGAGTTTCGCGCGCACGGCTTCCCAGTCGAAGGGCACGAGCCCGCTGCCGGTCGAGACGTGTGTCTGCAGTTGCGGCAGCACGTCCTCCCACTCACGCGCGCCGCACGCGTACTGACGAGCGAGTTCGAGCGAACGCACGTCGGTGATGCGCTCGATCCCGAACGCCTCGGTCGCCTTCGGATCCGTCGGGAAGCGCATCGCTCCGAACGTGCCCGCCTGCGCGACGCGGCCGTAGAGCTCGCCGTTCACGAAG
>JBIKNC010000312.1:0-4093 GCA_044358925.1 Planctomycetota bacterium
CGCGGCGCGAAGCAGCAAGGGGAGCGCGAAGCGCTCCCCTTGCTGCTTCGCGCCGCGTCGGGCCGCCTGAGGTTTTTTGCTACGGCACCGTATTCTCAGCCGACGCGCGCACGACTCACAGTTTCACGGCCTCGATGCGGAAGTACGTGCGACCGGCACCCGCGTCGTTCACGTACTCGCGCAAGCGCAGCACGACCTCGACGGGTTCGTCACCGTCGTTGCGCAGCGACACGAACGGCCACGCATCGGCGTCCGTGTTCGCAACGAGCACCTCTTCGCCTTGCAGCGCGAGCGCGTCGATGTCGATGCCGTTGCCGCTCACACCCACGAGCAGTACCGACTCGTGCGCGCCGAGCGTGATCGCGAAGTCGTGGTTCGTCTCGAAGTCGTCGAGGTAGCCCTCGTCGACCAGGGTCGGATTCGCGAGGCCGTACGCGGACCACGCGTTCTCGGCCACGCGCGTGCCCATCGCCGCCATCTCACTGTCGTCCATCGTCAACGTCGGGTCGGGTTGGACGCTGCCGCCGCCGGAGCTCGACGAGACGAACACCGGCTCGGCGCCGGCGATCGTCATGCAGTTCATCTGCACGAACGAGCCGATCGTCGCGCCCGTCGGCACGCGCAATCGGATCTCGAGGATGCCGGTCTGTTCGACCGTGTACATGACCATCGGGATCGAGTCGGCCGTCTCGTCGGAGCCGACGACCGTGCCGTCCAGCGACGCGACGATGTCGATGTCGAAGCCGTCCGGCGAGGTCGCCGACAGCCACAGACTCGTGGTCGCCTCGACCTGGTACTGCCACGTCGCGACGTAGCCCTGGTCGCTCTCGATCACGTGATCTGCGGACAGGAAGCCCGTGCGTTCGGTGTCGTCGACCGGCGCGTCGACCACGAGCGCCGGCTCGTACTTGTAGACGTGCAGCGAACACGCGGTGTCGCGCAGCAGCCGCTCGGCCGCATTGAGCCGGAACTCGACCGCCGTGCGTTCCGCGAACGGACCGACCCACAGCACCGGGTAGTAGTCGGTCTGGTAGTCCTGCCCGACGACGAAGTCGCTCTCCTTGAGTGCAACGATGCTGTCGACGTCGGTGCCGTCGTGCGCGGCGGCGAGGAAGCCGTAGCGCAGTCCCGGTTCGAGCGTCACCGACAACGTCGCGGGCTCACCGTTCTTCACGATCACTTCGCGACGCGTCACGGTGTTCGCCGCTTCGAGGCGCGCGATGCCGTCGGCCGCCGCCTGCGCGGTGGCGAGTTGTTGGAGCAGCTCGTCGGGCGGGATCAACAGACTGCTGACGCGCTCCGACCACACGAGGTCGCGCGCTTCCTGTTTGACGGCGAAGTCGTCGCTCAACAGCTCGGCGCACAAGTCGATGCGCTGCCCGTACGCGAAACCGAAGCTCGTGCGTTCGCCGTGCGCGGAGATCGTGTTCTCGCCGGCCGAGATGAGGCCGATCACTTCGCCCGCGCGGTTGAACATCGGGCTGCCGCTCGCGCCGCCGACCACAGCGCCCGTGTAGTGGATCAGGTACGACTCGGCCCACGGCGCGCGCAGGAAGAAGAAGTCGGTCTTCGCCGTGACGTGGCCCGGCACCGCGTGCACCGTCGGGAAGCCGGAGATGTTCTCGTGCGGGAAGCCGATGTAGACGACGGGCTCCGACAGGAACACCTGCGTCTTCGTCACGTCCGCGAGTTTGAGCGGCGGCGCCGTGTTGCCCGCCTCGACCTCGATGATCGCGACGTCGGCGACCGGGATGAACTCGACCGACCGCGCGGCGCTCGGGTCGCCTTCGCTGCGCACGACGACGCGTTTGAGGCGCGCGTTCCACGGCCCGTAGGCCGGGTGGATGCGCATCGTCGTCGCGGAGAGCGCGAGTTCGTCGCGATCGCTCCACGAGCGCTTCGCCACGATGCGCCCCGTGAACGAACCTTCGAGCAGCGACTCCGCGACGTGCGCGTTCGTGGCGAGCTTGCCCTCGGCGATCACCCAACCGGTGCCGTGGAACTCGAACGTCTCGGGTCCGTTGTCGCTGCGACGCGCGATGCCCATCATGTAGACGGAGTCGATCGCGCCGTCGATGACCTTCGAGAAGTCGTCGCTCTGCGGCCGCGCGTGGAGCGGCGTGTGCAGGAGCAGCGTGAGGAGAGCGAAGAGTCCGAGCGCGATCCGATGTGAGCGATTCATGACGTGAGTGGGTACGGCGCCGAGTGGGCACCACCGCGAGTGCTACTCATCGTGTGCCGCCGCACTTCGCACGGAGCCCCGACCCGCTCCCGCAGCCGGCCGCGAGGCGAACTCGGGACGGGGCGGCGCTTCCAGTTCTCGGAGTGCTCCGCGGCGACGAGCGGCGCCGACGTCACTCGTACGATCGCCGCCCATGTCCGACGGCGAAGTGATCGAGCGCAGCACGCACGTCGTCGCGCGGCACGGCGGACTCCTGCGGCGCACGCTGTGGATGTCGGCGATGACACTCGCGAGCCGCGTCCTCGGCTTCGTGCGCGAAGTCATGGCGGCGGTGCTCTTCGGAGCGACGTCGGCGGTGTTCGACGCCTTCGTGACGGCCTGGCGCATCCCGAACCTCCTGCGCCGGCTGTTCGGTGAGGGCGCGCTCGCGACGTCGTTGCAGACCGCGCTGACCGACGTCGAGGCCAAACACGGCGACGCGGCGGGGCGGCAGCTGTTCGAAGCGACGCTGCGCCTCGCGGTCGCGGTCATCACGGGCGTGTGCCTCGTGATGGCGGGCGCGGCCGTGTGGTTGAAGGAGCCGATCGTCGCCAGTGGGTTCCTCGGCGAGCCGGTCGGCGCGGCGGCGGCGCTCGACCTCGTGCTGTTGATGCTGCCGTTCCTGCTGTTCGTGTGCGTCGCGGCGTTGTGCGCGGGCGCGCTGCAGGTGCGCGGCGAATTCACGACGACGAACGTCGCGCCGATCGCGATGAACGTCGTGTGGATCGCGGCGCTGGGCGTGATGATCGCGCTGCAACCGAATGCGGAGCACATGCTGCTCGTGCGTCAGTTGTCGATCGTCGTGTGCGTCGCGGGGCTCGTGCAGCTCGTCGTGCAACTGCCGGCGTGTGTGCGCGTCGGATTGATGGGGACGAGCGTGCTGCGCGTGTTCGCGCCGCTCGTGCCGGGCGCGTGGGGCGTGCTGAAGAGCGCGCTCCCGCTCGCCATCGGCGCCGCCGTGTATCAGGTCAACGTGATGATCGACGGCCTGATGGCGGAGAGCCTCCTGCCCGACGGCGGCCCGACCACCATCTACTACGCGATCCGCGTGCAGCAGTTCCCGATGGCGCTCGTCGCCACGGCGGCGACGGCGGCCGTGTTCCCGAAACTCAAGGCGCTCGCGGCGACGCGACAGGACGGTGAGTTGCGCCGCCTGCACGACCGCGCGCAGCTCGGCGTGGCGTTCCTCGCGTTGCCGGCGAGCGCGGGGATGTTCGTGCTGGCCGAGCCGATCGCCGTCGCGCTCTTTCAGCACGGCGCGTTCAGCGCTGCAGGAGCCGCGCGACTCGGCTCGTCGCTCGCGATGCTCTCGCTCGCGCTGTTGCCCGCGGGCGCGGTCGGCCTCGTGAGCCGCGTCTACTACGCGAAAGGCGACTTCAAGACGCCGGTGCGTGTGTCGATCGTCGCGCTCGTGCTCAACACGGTGCTGAACTGGGTGCTCGTCACGCAGGCGGGCATGGACGTCGAGGGACTCGCGCTCGGCACCGTGCTCGCGAGCGTCGTGAACCTCGCGCTCCTGTGGCCCGGTTTGCGCGGCAGACTCGCGCTGCCGAGCGGCGAGGCCGGTTTCGCGGGCCGCTTCACGCGCATCGCGGTGGCGAGCGCGCTGTGTGCGGCGGCCGCGTGGGGTGTGTCGCAGTTGCTGAGCGGTCAGCACGCCGCGTTGATCGTGGCCGCCGGCTCGACTGCCGGTGCGGTGGCGTTCTTCGCCGTCGCGAAGCTGCTGCGCGTCGAGGAGCTGGAGGAGTTCCTCGCGAAGCTGCGAGCCCGCGCCCGCCGTTGACGCGTACGGTGTCAGACACCGGATCCGTCACGGCGGTGTCGAAGTGCCGAATTGGAAGGGGCCGCAGCGCGCGAAGCGCGTTGCGGCCC
>JBIKNC010000313.1:0-4091 GCA_044358925.1 Planctomycetota bacterium
CGCGCACACGTTCACCTTCGCGGCGCGCCGCGCCCGGCGCGAAACGTGTGAGGTCGACGCCGTTGGGCACCAGATGAACCAGCCCGGCCGGCAGATGCCATTCGCGCCTCGCGATGCGTTCGAGCACCTGCGACGGCACGACGACGCTCGCCGTGTCCCGCAGCCAGGCGGCGCGCCACAGGTTGCGGCGCACGAGGCGGCGCCGAGTCTCCTGCGGCCCGAAGCCGTCCTCGTGGTGCACGCAGGCGCGGCGGCCGGCGAGCCTCGCTCCGATCACGCCGTCGATCGCGCCCCAGTTGTAGGTCGCGACCACGTCCGGCCGACGCGCTCGGATCAGCTGCGCGAGCGCGCGCGCCGTCGTGAAGCTGCCGGCGCGCGGCGGCGGCTCGACCCATTCGAGGCTGCGCGCCGCTGCGAGCAGCCCATAGCCCGCGCGATCGCCGTCGAGCGACACGAGCGCGTGTTCGAACGCGCCGCCGAGGCCTTCGACGAGCCGCGCCGTGCGCACCTGGGCGCCGCCCACGGCGAAGCCCGGAAAAATGTGCAGGATGCGCGGCGCCGGCATGGCCCGTGAGTGTCGCGGCCGCGGGCGACGCTCGCGCCGTGAGTGTGCACGCCGGACGTCGGCTGCCGAATCCGGGAACGAGGGCGAGTCCGTGAGCGTGCCGTCAAGTCGCGCCGCACGCGCGGACGATCCGTCCGGTACCTCCTCCTTCTTCGGGGTCCGGCCGTCCCACTCGTTGGGGCGTCCGGACCCTCTTCGTTTCGGTCGGCGAACGGCGCGAGAGCCGTGGTCGGCGTGGGATGCGCAGCGCTACGATGGCCCGCTTCCACCGCACGTCTCACGCGCCGAAACGGCGCTTCCGACCGATGGCCCAGAACGCGCCCGCTCCGGAGCCCTTCCAGGAGGGGCTGACCTACGACGACGTGCTGCTCGTCCCGCAGCACTCCGACGTCCTCCCGAAGGACGCCGACGTGCGCACGCGCGTGTCGCGCAACGTGCCCATCAACCTGCCGCTCGTCTCGGCGGCCATGGACACGGTCACGGGCTGGCAGCTCGCCGTGGCCCTGGCGCGCGCCGGCGGCATCGGCGTGATCCACCGCAACCTGACGATCGAGCGCCAGGTCCAGGAGACGCTCAAGGTCAAACGCTCCGCGAACGGGATCATCAAGGATCCGGTCTCGCTGCCGCCCGACGCGACGATGGCGCGCGCGCGCGAGCTGATGGCGACGCAGAACGTCTCGGGTGTGCCGATCGTCGACCAGTCGCGCAAGGTCGTCGGCATCCTCACGAAGCGCGACTGCCGCTTCGAGACCTCGGCCGACACGCCGGTCAGTGCCGTGATGACGAGCGGCCGCCTCGTGACCGCGCCGCCGTCGACGTCGCTCGACGAGGCGCGCACGCTGCTCTACAAACACAAGATCGAGAAGCTGATCATCGTCGACGGGCAGGGCCGACTCGCCGGTCTGATCACGATGAAGGACCTCGACAACCTCGAGGCCTATCCGCACTCGTCGGTCGACGCGAACGGGCGACTGCGCGCGGCGGCCGGGATCGGAGTGCACGACTACGACCGCGCGGCGGGCCTGGTCGAGGCGGGTGTGGACGTGCTCGTCGTCGACACGGCGCACGGCCACTCCACGAACGTGATGGAGACCGTGCGCGCGCTCAAGAAGCGCCACGCGGTCGACGTGGTCGCGGGCAACATCGCGACGCCGGAAGCGGCCAAGGCGCTCGTCGACGCGGGTGCGGACGGCGTCAAGGTCGGCATCGGGCCCGGCTCGATCTGCACGACGCGCATCGTCGCCGGTGTGGGTGTGCCGCAGTTCACGGCCGTGTGCGACGTCGCGCGCGCGCTGGCGGGCAGCGGCGTGCCGGTGATCGCGGACGGCGGTGTGCGCTTCTCGGGCGACATCGTCAAAGCGCTCGCGGGCGGCGCGTCGAGTGTGATGCTCGGCAGCCTGTTCGCCGGACTCGACGAGAGCCCCGGCGAGAAGATCATCTACAAGGGCCGCACGTTCAAAGCCGTGCGCGGCATGGGTTCGCTCGGCGCGATGGTCGACGGCGGCAAGGAGCGCTATCGCCAAGGCGACGTCACCGATCCCGGCAAACTCGTGCCCGAGGGCATCGAGGGCATGGTGCCGTACAAGGGCGAGCTGTCCGCGTTCGTCTACCAACTGGTCGGCGGCGTTCGAGCCGGCATGGGCTACGTCGGTGCGCGCACGATCACGGACCTGTGGAAACGCGCACGCTTCGTGCGTGTCACCAGCGCCGGCGTGAAGGAGAGTCATCCCCACGACGTGACGATCACGCGCGAGGCTCCCAACTACTTCCACGAGTGAGCGCGGCGCGGCTCGTCGCGCAGCACGGCCTCGGCGCACGCTCCAGACGCATTCTCTTCAGAACATCAGCTTCAGGCACGGATCCACCAGCACCATGCGAGACACGAAAGGCGTCCTGGTCGTCGACCTCGGAACGCAGTACGCGCAACTCATCGCTCGTCGCGTGCGCGAGGCGCACGTGTGGTGCGAGATCGCGCCCGCGCACAAGTGCCTCGAGACGGCGCGCGCCATGGACCTCGCGGGAGTGATCCTGTCGGGCGGCCCTGCGTCGGTGTACGCACCCGACGCACCGAAGATCCCGCGTGAGGTCTTGGAACTGGGCGTCCCGGTGCTCGGCATCTGCTACGGCATGCAGTGGATGTCTCAGACGCTCGGCGGCAAGGTCGAGGCGGCGCAGCGCCGCGAGTTCGGACGCACGTCGATGCGTGTGCTCGACCCGCGCGGACCGTTCGAGGGCATCCAAGGCCACACGGTCGTGTGGATGAGCCACGGCGACCAAGTTTCCGCGATCCCGAGCGGCTTCGGCGTGCTGGCCGAGAGCGACACGTGCCCGTTCGCCGCGATCGGAGACGCGACGCGCGGCTTCTACGGCATCCAGTTCCACCCGGAGGTCACGCACTCGGTGCGCGGCCGCGAGGTGCTCGAGAACTTCCTGCACCGCGTGTGCGGACTCGAAGGCGATTGGAACCCGACCAACATCGTCGAGCACCAGATCGAGAAGGTGCGCCGCCAGGTCGGCCCGACCGGTGAAGTCGTGATGGGCCTCTCGGGCGGTGTCGACAGTTCGGTCGCCGCCGTGATCCTGCAGCGTGCGATCGGCGAGCGCTTGCACTGCATCTTCGTGGACAACGGCTTGTTGCGCAAAGACGAGGCGCGCGGCGTGTGGGCGCTGTTCGGCGAACACATGCACATGGACCTCACGATGGTCGACGCCGGCGACCGCTTCCTCGGCAGCCTCGCCGGTGTGAGCGATCCCGAGCAGAAGCGCAAGCTGATCGGGCGCGACTTCGTCGAGGTCTTCCGCGAGCAGGCCAAGCGCTTCAGGAACGCAAAGTTCCTCGGGCAGGGCACGCTCTATCCGGACGTCATCGAAAGCGTCGCGGCCCACGGCGGCAACACGGCCGTCATCAAGAGCCACCACAACGTCGGCGGGCTGCCCAAGGATCTCGAGCTCGGTCTCGTGGAGCCGTTGCGCGAGCTGTTCAAGGACGAGGTGCGTGCGATCGGTCGCACGCTCGGACTGCCGTCGTCGCTCGTCGATCGCCAGCCGTTCCCCGGCCCCGGTCTCGCCGTGCGCATCCTCGGTGAAGTGACGCCCAAGGGCGTGGCGCTGTTGCAGGAAGCCGACGCGATCGTGCGCGAGGAGATCGAAGCGGCCGGCGCCCACAAGACGTTGTGGCAGTACTTCGCCGTGCTGTTGCCCGTGCGTTCGGTCGGGGTGATGGGCGACGCACGTACCTACGAACAGGTGTGTGCGATCCGTGTGGTCGAGTCGGTGGACGCGATGACGGCGGATTGGGCGCACCTGGATCCGGTGCTGCTGGGGCGCATCAGCAATCGCATCATCAATGAGGTGCGTGGGATCAACCGGGTGGTGCTCGACATCTCGAGCAAGCCGCCCGCGACGATCGAGTGGGAGTGATCAGTACTGTCCCCGTTCATTGGTTCGAATTTTCGGCCGCGCCTGACACCGCGAGCGCCTTCGAGCGGTCTGTGCGTTCATGGAACACGCACCGACCTCTCTGAAC
>JBIKNC010000105.1:0-14714 GCA_044358925.1 Planctomycetota bacterium
CAGGAGCGGCTCGACGCGGGTGTGCCAGAGCGCGAGGTGGCGTGCGCGCACGTCGTCGTCGAGCGGCTCGCACCAACCGAGCGCGACGAAAGCCCACAGCCACGAGCGGTAGAAGCCGCACACCGGGCCGAAGAGCTCGCGCCGCGCCGGTTCGGTGCCGTCCTGCGCGAGGCGCGGATCGCTGCGGTAGGTGAACGGGTCGGGGAAGGGCAGCACTTCGAGCGCCTCGACGAGGCGCCGTTCGTGCACGCGCCGCAGTTCGCCGATGGGGCCCGCGCCGTCGGGCGAGCGTTCCGCCAGCAGCAGGCAGAACCAGGCCTCGTCGTAGGGCCACGTCGGCCGCGTGAACGGGTCGGGCTCGACGATCAGCGCGGACTCGGCCGCCAAGACGTCGGCGGACAGACGCGGCGCGAGCCAGGCCTCCAGTTCACCGTCGCCGCGCACCCGTGCGCTGATCGAGAGCGCGACATGGGCGATCACACACGAGTGCCAGTCGTACGAACCGTCGAAGGCCGTCGGCCGACCGCGCGTCAGGTGCTCCGACGTGTTGGGCGCCTTGGTCTCGATGCCGGTGCGCATGAGCGCGACCAACTCGGCCTCGAACGCGGGATCGGCAGCGACCGACGCACGCGGACCGGCACAGGCGCCGAGCGTGGCGAGGTGCGCCGCGAGGAGTGCCTTGGCGATGCTGCGGCGACTCACGTCGACCTCCTTCGTGCGAGCGCCTCGCGCGCCGCCTCGACGTCGCGTGCGATCTGCGCCTGCAGGTCGGCCTGGCTCGCGAAACGCCGCTCCTCGCGCAGCCGCGCCAGCAGTTCCACTTCGAGGCGCCGTCCGTAGAGCGAGCCGCTCCAGTCGAACAGGTGCACCTCGACGGTCACGTGTGCGTCGCCGTTCGCGACGGTCGGCCGCGTGCCGATGTTGAGCACCGCGTCGTGGGCCGCGAGCACGTCGCCCGCCCCGACCAAGCGCGCCCGGCCCGCGTACACGCCGCCCGGCGGATGCAGCGCGTGCAGCACGTTGAGGTTGGCGGTCGGGAAGCCGAGTTCGCGACCGAGCGCGCGCCCGTGCACGACGCGCCCGAGCACCGCCACGGGCCGCCCGAGCATGGCCTCGGCGCCGTCGAGGTCCCCGAGTTCGACGGCCTCGCGGATCGCCGTCGAGGAGACCGGCCGGTGCCGCACGACGACCTGCGGCACGACCTCGACCGACCAGCCGCGCTCGCGCAACCACTCCGGCGTGCCCTCGCGGTCCTTCGCGAACTTGCTGTCGAAGCCCAGCACGAGGTGCCGCGTCGCGAGGCCGCGCTCGAGGATCTCGCTCGCGAAATCGGCCGCGGACGTTTCGCGCAGCCGCTCGTCGAACTCGAGTGCGACGACGTGTTCGACGCCGGCGCGGCGGAACAGCTCGAAGCGGTGTTCGAGCGTCGTCAGCTCCTTCGGCGCGCGCCCGAGCAGCAGGCGTTTGGGGTGCCGGCGGAACGTCACCACCGTCGGTTCCGCGCCGAGTTCGCGCGCTTGCGCGATGTTCTGCGCCAGGATCGCCTGGTGCCCGACGTGCACGCCGTCGAACACACCGATGCTCACGACCGCGCCACGCGCGGCCGGCCGCAGGCGATGGCGGTGGAAGGTCGCGCGCACGGGTGTTCGTCAGCGGCGCTTCTTGCTGCCGGCCTTGCGCGGCAGCCAACTCGGGCCGCGCGCGACCGCGGGCTGGGTGCGCGCCTTGTAGTCCTCGATCAGTTCTTCGAGGGCCGTCCGGTGGCGGAGCTTGTCGGCCGGCGACATGCGATCGACGAGCAGCACACCTTCGAGGTGGTCGTACTCGTGCTGGATGATGCGGCTCACGAAACCGTCGAAATCGCGCTCGTGCACGGTGCCTGAAAGGTCCTGCCAGCGCACGCGGCAGCCGTCGGGGCGCTCGACTTCGGCGTAGATCTGCGGGAAGGAGAGGCAGCCCTCTTCGAAGAGGGTCGGGGCGCCGCCGCGCGAGAGGATCGTCGGGTTGACGAAGGCCAGCTCTTCGCCGGAGCCCGGTTCGCCCGTGTCGTTGAGCACGAACAGGCGGATCTTCAACCCGACCTGCGGCGCCGCGAGGCCGACGCCATGGCTCAGGTACATGCGCGCGAACATGGCGCGCACCGTCGTGGCCAGGGCGTCGTCGAAGGCGGTGACGTCGGCTGCGCGGACGCGCAGGACCGGGTCCGGAAAGATGGTGAGGTCGTACTCGAGTTCGGTCACGGTGGTGGGCGCGCGTGGGCGTCGGCGGCGGAGAAGGGTAGCGATCCGGTTCGGTTGACGCTTCCTGTGGGCGCGGGTAGGGTGCCGCGCCCATTTTCGGCGGGAGCGGAGCGTCTTTCGGGCGCACGGCTCGCGCCGCGCCGCCCGTGGATTTCACCAAGCATCTTCAGAAGGCCGAGGAGGCCGTTCGGCGCAAGAACTTCGACTTCGCGGTCGAGCTCTACCGCCAACTCCTCGACCTCGATCCGGACCAGGAGGACGCGCGCCGCGGCCTGCGCAAGGCCACGTTCGAGCGCTTCCAGGCCAAGAAGGGCGGTGCGTTCCTGCGAGCGATCGGCGGCGCGATGCCGCTCGGCAAGGCCAAGGCCCTGGTGAAGGTGGGACGCCACGACGCGGCGGCCAAGGCCCTCGAGGACTATCTCGCGAAATCGCCGGACGACGAGGAGGCCAATCTCCTGCTCGGCGAATGTCTCGAGCAGGCCGGCCACCTGAAGTCGGCGCGCGCGGTCTACGAATTCGTCGCGCAGATCGCACCGAAGAACCCCGAGGGGCTGAAGCGGGCGGGTGCGATGGCACAGGCGGCGGGGGACACGGCGGCGGCGCTCGGGTACTTCGAACGTGCGCTCGCGATCGACCCGCGCGACCAGGACGCGCTCAAGGCGCGCAAGAACCTCGCGGCGGAGACGGCGCTGTCGGCCTCGCGGCTCGACCAGGTCTCGCACTCGCGTGAGGCGGTCGTGGACCAGGAAGAGACGGCGCGGCTCGAGCGCGCGCGGCGGCGGCACCTGAGCCCCGAGGAACTCACGGCCGAGCGCGACCGGCTCGAGGCGCGCTACACCGAGGACCCGCGCAACGTCGAGCTGATGCTCCAGCTGGCCGAGGTGCACGACAAACTCGGCGACAGCGAGGCGGCCCTCGACGTGGCGGAGCGGGCGCTCGACTACAAGCGCGACGACTACGACCTCGTGTGCAAGGTCGGCAGCCTGCGCGGCAAGACGATCAAGCGCCGCATGGCACGCGCGGAGAAGGACGGCGACCGGGTGCGCGCCGACGAGCTCGAACAGGAACTCGCCCGGCACGAGGTCGTCGACCACCGCCGCCGCGTGGCACTCCGGCCGACCGACGGCAGCCTGGCGCTCGAGTTCGCGGCGCGGCTCGTCAAGTCGGGCGACGTGGACGAGGCCCTCGGGGTGCTGCAGAAGCTCCCGAACGAACCGCGCCACGCCGCGACGCTCGCGCTGCTCAAGGGCCGCTGCTTCCAGGCCAAAGGTTTCGCCGACCTGGCCGCGAAGGAACTGCGAGCCGCCCTCGTCGGAAGCGCCCCGACCGACGACCGGGCGAAGGAGATCCGCTACCATCTCGGCCTCCTCGCCGAGAGCCAGGGGGACGTCGCGGCTGCGAAGGAGCACTTCGGACAGGTGTTCGAGGTCGACATCGCCTACCGCGACGTGGCGAAACGGATGGAGGCGCTGCGCGGTCGTTGACCGCTGCGCGCCTCGTTCGCTCCACCGTTCTCTCGCACACCACACGCCCTCCAGAACACGGGCGCGCTTCGCGGCGCGCCCGACCGACTTTCTCCCACAGCACCACCGACCGCAGCGCGCACGACACGTCGCACTGCAGCGCCCGCCTCGAACAGAGCTCGGGCATCGACTCCGCCTTCCATGCCGAACAGCAAGCAGTCCATCAAGCGTCAGCGTCAGAACGAAGACCGTCGCCTCCGCAACAAGGGCGTGCGCACCGCCATGCGCACCCAGATCAAGAAGTTGCTCCGCGCCGAGAACAAGGTGCAAGGTCTCGCGCTGCTCCCGGTCACGACGCAGTCGATCGACAAGGCCGCGAAGACGAACGTCATCCACGCGAACGCCGCGGCGCGCTACAAGAGCCGACTCGCGAAGCGCGTCAACGCGCTGAGCTGAACGTCGCGCGAGCGGCGCGTGCGTGCGGAACCTTTGCGTGCGTCCCGCACGCCATCTCCGCACCGTTCGCGTGTTGCTTCCCGCCGTCCGTTTCCGACGAACCCGCTCCGTACCGATCCATGGGTCGATTCGAATCCAGCGACCGACACGGTGCGCTCGAACAGCAACCGCTGCGCGTGCCGCGCCTCAAGGACGGCATCTGGCAGACGGCGAAGGAGCTGATCGAGGATCTGCCGCAGTGGTCGCTCGTGCGCGAAGACGAGGCCAAAGGCGAACTCGTGTGTGAACGGCGCGGGCGCTTCCTGTCCGCGAAGTCGACCGTCACGATCCGCATCAGCGGCCCGGAAGGCGTGCCGTCGACGACGGTCGCGCTCGTCTCGGAGAGCGGCGGCGGACTCCTGCCCGGCGACAAGAAGAACGTCGTCGAGTGGATGACGCTCTTCCGTCGCCGCGTCGTTTGAGCCGTACGCAGTGACCGCGGCGTCGGAAGCACGCCGCCGTCACCGCGCACGTTTCACCGTGCCGCCCTCAACGCGGGCGCACTTCGCGCGCACCCAGCAGCCGGCCGTAGCGGTAGTGCACTTCGAGGCACAACACGAGCATGGCCGTGCTGTAGACGCGGCCGCCCGCGTGTCCCCACGGTCCGATCGGATCCCACGAGCCTTCGTAACACGGCGGTTCCGTGCGCTGGTTCGGCAGGATCGCGCGTTCGAGCGCGGGTTCGAAACGCGCCCACGCGCGCGGATCCACCGCGCCGTACTGGAACAGCGCGTAGGTCGCGTAGTACCAGCCGTACATGTCGCACGTCGAGCCGTCGTCGCTCCACGTCGGCAGGCGCTCGAGCACGAGATCCGCGCCTTTCGCGAGCAACTCCGAGTCGTGTTCACGCGCGCCGACGACGTCGCCCGCGAAGATGCGCGACAACATGCCGACGGCAGTCAACGTCTCGAACGCCTCGGCGGGGTAGTGCGCGGCGAACGCCTCGACGCGTGCACTCGGGCCGCCGCGCCGGTCGTAGCCCGTGCGACCCGACACAGGATCCGTGGCCTCGTCGATCCATGACAGCGCACCGCGCAAGTCCTCGTGTGAGATCACGAGTCCGGCGTCGTGCGCCGCGGCGAGCGCGAACACCATCCAACCCGTCACCGACGTGTCGGACGAGCCGTCGGCCGGCAAGGCGTAGCGCCACGCTCCGTACGGATTGCGCGCGCGGCTGATCGTGTTGACCGCGTCCTGTGCGGCGCGCTTCAGCAGCGGGTTGCCGCGATCGGAGTGCAACGCTTCGCACAGCGCGAGCGTCGCGATCGAGTGGTCGTACAGGAACGACTGACCGACGGCTTCGCCGAGCAGACCCGTCTCTTCGTCCTGCTGCTTCAAGAGCCACGCGACACCGCGGCGGATGTTGTTCGCGTACTGGCCGTCCTTCAGGGTGTCGCCGATGCCGAGGAAGGTCAGCAGTGCGAGCCCCGTCACACCGACGTCGTGCGCCGCGTCGCCGCCGCCGTCGCAGATCGGACCGTCGCGCCGCGTCTCGTGCATGAAGCCGTCGCAGTCCCAGCGCCCGTCGGGCGACTGGTGGTCGGCGAGCCACGCGAGCCCGCGTTCGACGGTGTCTTCGGTCGCGTCCGGCCGTCCACCGCGTCGATTGCGTCGACTCTCGCCCTTCGAGCCCGCGCCCGGTGCGCCTCCTCCCATGATCCCGATCGTGTCGAACGCGTTCATGTTCTGGAACGGCGACTGCAGTTGATCCTGCATGTCGTCGTCGGTCGGTTCCGCGTCCTCCTCGCTCTCCGGAAGCGCCTCGTCGAAGACCGGGTCGACGATCTCCGGCTCGTCCGGCGGAAGCTCGACGATCTCCTGTTCCTCCGGCTCCTCGAACGGATCCACCGGCGGCGTGAGGATCGCCGACACGGCGACGATCTCCTCGCGCGGTTCGCTCGTGCCTTGCGGCAGCGCCGCGAGGATGAAGAACGCGAACAAGTGGAACGCGAGTGCGATCGCGAGGTACGGCGCGCGCGACATCCAATCGCGCAGGTCGTCGGCGAAGGTCGTGTCGTCGAAACGTTGATGGTGTGAAACGATCGCGTCGCTCATGGGTGCGTTGCACGACGGACTCCATGTCCCTCGTGCAACGACACCAACGCGGGCGCGCGGCGGCCGTTCATTCGTCGACGTCGCGCGCACACGATTGCACGCACAAGCTTGCACACAGGTTCGCACAGAGGTTTGCACGCACGCGCAAGCAGCGCACGTGATTGCAGTGCGACGCGTGCGCGCGTCGCGAACGGCGCTCCCAAATGCAGATCGCCCGGCACTCGCATCGTGCGAGTGCCGGGCGATCTTTGCTTCGCGCGCTCTTCAGCGCGCATCACTCACCGACTCACTTGGCCTTCTCTTTCTCGCCGCGCGCGCCGAGCACGTTGCCGTAGCGGAAGAACACTTCGAGGCACAGCACCATGCAGGCCGTCGAGTAGACGCGGCCGCCGGCGTAGCCCCACGGCCCGATCGGGTCCCACGAGCCGTCGTAGCAGGGCGGTTCGAGGCGCTGGTTGGGAAGGATGGCCTTCTCCATCGCCTTCTCCCACTTGCTCCAGTACGAGGCGTCGATGCCGCCCATCTGGAACATGGCGTACGAGCCGTAATACCAGTAGTACATGTCGCACGTGGAGCCGTCGTCGGTCCACTCCGGCAGACGCTCCAGCAGGAGGTCACCGCCCTTGCGCAGGATGTCTTCTTGCTTCGCGGTCTCCGGGACGATGTCCTCGATGAACACGCGGCAGAGCATCGCGACCGCCGTCATGGCTTCGGTCAGCTCGCGCGGATAACGGTCCGCCAGCGTTTCGAGGCGCGAGCTCTGGCCGTTGCGCTCGAGGTAACCCGTGCGGCCCGTGGCCGGATCGGTCACGTCGTCGAACCAGGTCAGTGCGCCGCGGAAGTCCTCGTAACTGACTTCGAGTTCGGCGTCGCGAGCCGCCGCGAGAGCGAACACCATCCAACCCGTGACCGACGTGTCGTTGTCACCGTTGGGCGGTACTTCGTAACGCCAGGCGTAGTACGGGTTGCGCGCGCGGCTGATGTAGTTGATCGAGTTCTGCGCGGCCTTCTTCAGCAGCGGGTTGCCCTTGTCGCTGTAGTACGCCTCGCACAGCGCGAGCGCCGCGATCGAGTGGTTGTAGAGGAACTCGTGTCCGACGGCCTGGCCGAGCAGACCCGTCTCCTTGTCCTGCTGCTTGAGCAGCCACGCCACGCCCGCCTTGATCTGCGGCTGGTACGTGCCCTCTTTCAGCGAGTCGCCGAAGCCGAGGAAAGCGAGGAGCGCGAGGCCCGTCACACCGACGTCGTGGTTCGGCTCACCGATGCCGTCGCACAGCTCGCCGCCGCGGTCGCACTCGTTCGGGAAGCCGTCGCAGTCCCAACGGCCGTCGTCCGACTGGTGCGCCTTGAGCCACTCGAGGCCCGAGAGAAGCGCCTTGTTGATCTCCTTCCTGACGCCCGTGCGACCACCCTTGCGGCGACCGATCTTGCCGCCGCCGCCGCCCGCACCGCCGCCCAGACCGATGGCGTCGTTCCACTGGTCGCTGTTGAACGGGCTCTCCGGCGCGTCGAGGTCGACCTCGTCGTTCGAGTCGACGACGTCTTCGACGACCTCGTCGGTGAACTCGACCTCTTCCTCGACGACCTCCTCGACCTCTTCGATCTCTTCCGGCTCCTCGGGCTCCTCGAACGGATCTTCCGGCGGGGGCGGGATCGAGGCCTGGATCACCTGCTCGGTCTTCTCGACGGACGTGTCCATCGGAATGGCGGAGAGGATGAAGAACGCGAAGAGGTGGATCGCGAACGCGATCGCCAGGAACGGCGCGCGCCCCATCCACTCGTACAGCACGTCGTTGAACGTCTGTTCCTGTTCCCAGGGGCGCAGGATGTGGCTCTCGATCGGCTGGAACTGCTGGTCGTTCTTGTCGCTGGGCATGTCGCTGGACTGACGCTGGGTCGAGGACGCTGGTCGAGGACGCGGGGCGGGTGGCGCGGAGGTCACCTATCCCGAACGGGGCGTCGCGGTACGTGCTTTCGATGCGCCCACGGCCTGTTCGACGAGGCTGCGGGGAGTGGCACCCGTCGCGAATGGACGGGCAGCCGCACGGCGAGCCAACGGCCCGCCGGGATGGGGGTTCAGAGCTTAGCGGCTGAAATCTGACGTCGCACGCGCCCCGGCCCGACTCCATTGCGGCGAGCGGGCCGCCGCGTCCGCTCTCACGGCGTCTCGCCGAGGAGCTGCCGCACCAGCGGATGGATCCACACCATGGACGACTGTCCGAGGCGGTCGGACGCGGTGCTGCGGCGCTCGCGCTCGCGGCGCTCTTCCACGCGCCGGCGGAGCTCGTCCTGGGTCGCCGCGACACCGAACGGCGGCGCCGACTCGGCGCGCGTCTTCTTCTCGATGCGGAACAGGCGGTAGCCGACGACCGGGTCGAGGATGCTCGCCGGACCGCCGCGGCCCCAGGCGATCGGGGTGCTGACCGAGCCCTCCGGGTTGTCGACGACGAACTTGAAGAGCTCGCTGTCGCCCAGGTTCGACACGGGGAACGGGCGGATGAGGCCCTTCGACTCACGCAGCGACTCCTCGGACGCGGGATCGGCCGCCAGCACGGCCATGTCGACCTCGCCGGTCAGGATCTTCTCGCGCTGTTCGTTCAGGATCGCCAAGGCGATGTCGAGGCCGCCTGCCGTGTCGCCGAGCATCTCGACCGTGCGCAGCTCGACGAATTCGGCGCGCTGCTCCTCGGCCCACAGGGGGTACTGCTCGCGCATCACTCCCGGGCGCACGAACACGTCGACCATCGCGCGCCCGGGGCCGTTGCGGCCGCCCAGCTCGCGCTGCATCCACAGGTGGCCGAGCAGCTCGCGCCGCGCGCGCGGCAACTCGTCGAGCGGGTCGCGGCCGTTGCGGCGCAGCTCCGCGCCGTAGTTCACCGAGCCCTTGGGCTCGCGCTGCTCGCGGATCCAGTCGCGCAGGCGCGCCTCGATGTCGAGGTCGGACAGTTCGAGCGATTCGCCTGCTCGTTCACCGAGCAGGCGCGTCACGTTCCCGCGCACGATCGCGGTCGCGAGCTCGCGCTGTTGCGCCTGTGTCGTCGTCGTCGCGCGCACGCTGGCCGCCTCGAGGGCGTCGAAGTACTCGACCAGCGAGACGATGCGGTCATCGACTGCGATCGCGACGCCGTCGAGGATGTCCCAGCCCTCGCTCGCGCGCGGCGCGGGCGCCGGGGTCGGCGCGGGAGCGCTCTCGGCCGGCGCGCTCTCCTGAGCGCGAGCGACGCTCGGCGCCAACGCACCCGTGGCGATGACGCCGACGAGAGCGAGGTGCGTGACGAACCTGCGAGCGAGAGGGCCGCCGAGCGGCGCCGTGGGCAACGACATGCCGCGCATTCTGGCGCCGTCAACGCGCGACGGCGAGCCCGAGCAGCCGTTCGAGGTGCTGGAGTCCGGCTTCGGGCTTCTTGATCTGCGGCGGAACCATGAGCAGCGCCACGCCGGTGCGCAGCGGGCGCAGGTCGACCGACACGTGCGCGAGGCCGGCCGCGAGCGCCAGGCGGTCCTTGTACTCGACCAGGAAGCAGTCGCCGCGCCAGGCGACACGTGTCACCGTCAGGTGTTCGAGCGCACCGCGCAACCGGAACAGGCGCAGCAGCATCAGCGCCTCGCGCGGCACGCGCCCGAAGCGGTCGGCAAGTTCCGCCTCGACCTCGTTGGCGCGCTCCGCGCTGTGGATCGTGTCGAGCGTGCGCAGCACTTCGAGGCGCGACTCGGGCGACGCGATCCACGTGTCCGGCAGGAAGGCTGCGACACCGAGTTCGAGTTCGACGCCGCGACCGACCTCGTCGGCCGTCGCGTGGACGAGCGCCGCGACCTCGTCGGGTGTGGTCGGCAGGCTCCCGCTGCGCATGCGCTCGACGGTCTGCGCGAGCAGGCGGCAGTACATGTCGTAGCCGATCGCCGCGATGTGGCCCGACTGCTCGGGCCCCAGCAAGTTGCCCGCGCCGCGGATCTCGAGGTCCTTCATCGAGATCTGGAAGCCGGCGCCGAGGTGCGAGAGTTCTTCGAGAGCTTTGAGGCGCTCCTTCGCGATCGGCCGCATCGGCTTCGTGCGATCGACGAGCAGGAAACACCAACTCTTCTGCTGCGCGCGCCCGACGCGGCCGCGCAACTGGTGCAGCTCGGCCAGGCCGAAGTTCTCGGCCTCGTCGATGAGGATCGTGCCCGCAGCCGGGATGTCGATGCCGTTCTCGATGATCGTCGTGGCGACGAGCACGTCGAGTTCGCCGCGCGAGAAGCGGTGCATGACCGCGTCGAGCACACGCGGCGCCATCTGGCCGTGTCCGAAGTCGAAGCGCGCCTCGGGCACGAGCGTCTTCAAGTTCTCGGTGAACGTGCCGATCGACGCGACGCGGTTGTGCAGGAAGAAGCACTGCCCGCCACGGCTCTTCTCGCGCAGGATCGCCTCGCGGATCAGGCCGAAGTCGTCGCGTGAGACGAGGCGCGTGTCGACGTCCTGACGACCGACCGGCGGCACCGTCAGCGCCGAGATGTCGCGCACGCCCGACAACGACATGTGCAGCGTGCGCGGGATCGGCGTGGCCGAGAGCGTCAGCAAGTCGACGCGCGCACGCAGCGACTTGTAGTGCTCCTTGTGTTTGACGCCGAACCGTTGTTCCTCGTCGATGACGACCAGGCCGAGGTTCTTGAACGTGACGTCCTTCGACAGGATGCGGTGCGTGCCGACGAGGATGTCGACCTTGCCGCTCGCGACCGCCGCGAGCGTCTGCTTCGCGCCCTTGTTCTGCAGGCGCGACAATGCAGCGATCTCGACCGGGAAGCCGGCCATGCGCGCGCGGAACGTCTCCCAGTGCTGTTCGGCGAGCACCGTCGTCGGCACGAGCACCGCGACCTGCCCGCCGCCCGCGACGACGCGGAACGCGGCGCGCACGGCGACCTCGGTCTTGCCGAAACCGACGTCGCCGCACAGCAGGCGGTCCATCGGCTTCTCGCCCAGCAGCTCGCGCTCGATGTCGGCCCACGAACTGGCTTGGTCGACCGTGTCGACGTACGGGAACGAGCCGACGAAGTCGCGCACGAGTGGATCGTCGCCGACCCAGGCGGGGCGCTTCTCGAGTTCGCGCTTCGCCTGCACCTCGAGCAGGTCCGCCGCGAGGTCGACGATGGCGCGTTCGACGCGCTCCTTGCGGCGCTTGAACGCGCCCGAACCCAACTTGTCGAGCGGCGGCGCCTTGTTGCCCGTGCCGACGTAGCGCTGCACCAGGTCGATGCGGCAGGCGGGCACGAAGACGCTGACCTCGCCGTCGAACTCGAGGTGCAGGTGTTCTTCCTCGCCGCCCGCGCGCTCCATGCGCGTCAGGCCGAGGTAGCGCGCGAGACCGTGCACCGCGTGCACGACGAGGTCGCCGACCTTGAGTTCGAAGAACGACTCGATCGCACGCACGCGGTGCGCGGGCTTGGCCTCCTTCTGCTTGCGCGCGGCCGCGACGCCCGCGAGTTCGTGGTGGCCGACGACGATCAGGCCGACGCTCGGCAGGCGGAAGCCGCGCGTCAGTACACCGAGGTGCAGCTCGAGATGGGGGATCGGCGCGTGCGCCGACAGGTGCGTCGCGAAACGCTCGCGTTCCTTCTCGTCGCGGCACACGACGACCAGGCGGCGCGCGTCGTTCGCGACCGACGCGAGCGCACCCGGTGCCGCGTTGAGGCCCATGCCCAGCGCCTGCACCGAGCGCCCGTCGAAGTCGACGCCGTTCGACGGCAGGCTCATGAGCGCGAGCGTCGACCGTTCGCGCAGCGCCTCGCGGAACACTTCGAGTGCGTGTCCGTGCGTCGAGCTGCGCACCGCCAATCCGTGGCGCACGTCGTCGATGCGCAGCGGCTCGATCTCGATCACGAGCGCGTCGTTCGGCAACAGATCGAGCGGCGCCGATCCACTGCCGTCCTCGACGCCGCCCGCGTCCGACGCGAGGCACACCGCCGCGCGTTCGAGCGTCTCGATCGAGCGCTGTGTGCTCGTGTCGAACGTCCGCAGACTCTCGATCTCGTCGTCGAACAACTCGATGCGCAGCGGCGCGTCGGCCGCGAACGCGAACACGTCGAGGATGTCGCCGCGCAACGAGATCTCGCCCGGCACCTCGACCAGCGGCACCCGCGTGTAGCCGGCCGCGACGAGCCGCGCGAGCAGCTCGTCGGTGACGAGTTTCTGCCCGCGCTGCACGTTCAGGAATTGCCCCGCGATGTCGTCCGAGGCGGGCAACGGCTGCAACAGCGAGAGCTGCGACGCGACCAGCAGTCGCGGGCGCCGCTCCGCCGGCCCAGCGAGCACCTGCGCCACGCGCAACCGCTGCCGCACCGATTCGACGTCGCCGCTCGAGGCCGTGCCGCTGCGCGCCGGCAGGTACTGCGCGCTCGCGCCGAACGTCGCGAGGTCGTTCTCGAAGGCCTGCGCCTCCTGGTCCGAACTCGAGAGCACGACGAACGTGCGATCCAGTCGTCGCGCGAGCGCCGCGACCAGCAGCGCCTGCGACGAACCCCACAGGTTGCCCGCCGCGCACGACCGCCCGCGCGCGAGGTCGTTCACGAGCCGCTCGAACGACGGGTTGCCGTCGAGTTCGAGTGTGAGCGGTGCCGCGTCCTTCGCGACGATCACGCGTGGTCCTCGTCGCGCAGCACGAGCAACGCTTCGTGCGCCGCCCAGCTCTCCGCTTCCTTGCGCGTGCGGCCCCACGCGGCCGGATGGCGCAACTTGCCGATGCGCGCCGCGACGAGGAACGAACGCACGTTCAGGAGGTTGCGTTCCTCGACCAACTCGTACACGGGCGGCGCCTCACCGCGCGCCTGCACGAACTCCTGCAGGACCTGCTTCGGACTCGCTTCCTGCGCGGCGCGTGTGCCGCGCGCGAGGTAGTTGCCGAGCGTCGCGAGTGCGAAGCGGCGCGCCGACTCCAGCCCGGCGTCGAGGTAGATCGCACCGAGCACCGCCTCGTACAGGTTGGCGAGCACCGCGCGCGACGGATCCGTGCCTTCGAGGCCGCGGCCTTTGCGCGCCGCTTCCCACAGACCCATGTCGCGCGCCGCGTCGGCCAGCGTCTTGCGCGACACGATCCAGGCCTTGGCCTTGGTCAGTTCGCCTTCGCGCTTCTCGGGGTGCTGCGTGAAGAGCCACTCCGCGACGATCAAGTCGAGGACCGTGTCGCCGAGGAACTCGAGCCGCTCGTTCGGCTCGGCGCCGTCGACCGACGCGTGTGTGAGTGCGAGCTCGAGCAGGCGCCGGTCGCGGAACTGATGGCCGATGGATTCCACGTGCGGTTCAGGGCGCAGAGTAGCGGTCGGGCGGCGAGTTCATCCACTCGGTGCGCGGCCTCTTCGCGCACGGCGGCGCGTCGGATCACGCTCCGCCGACGCGCGCGCAGTCGCCCTCGGCGAACCGATCGGTCATGCCGGCGAGCCAGTCGCACACCGCGCGCTCGGTGCCGACTTCGCGCGTCCAGGCGCGGTACCAGGGCGACATCTCGTGCGGGTTCGCGCGGTAGTGCGTGAAGAGACGCTCCATCACGCGGTTGGCGTGGTGCTCGAGTTCCGTCAGGTGCGGGTGGCGGTAGAAGCGCTCGAACAGGAAACGCGACAGTTCGGCGACGAGCGGCGCCAGGCGCGGACCGTGGTCGATCGACAGGCCGTGTGCGGCGCGGGCGTCGTGCGGCGTCTCAAAGCGCGCGGCCGTGAGCGTCTCGAAGCTGTGTTCGACGATGTCGTCGATGCACAGCCCGAGCAGCTCGTTCGCGATGCGCTTCGTGCGCAGGTTCGCGTCGACGGTCGTCGCGAGGAAGCCCGGGTGGCGCTCTTCGACGCCGGCACACGCGAGGCGCCACAGGCCGCTCGCGTCGTAGAGGTCGCGCTCCGCGAACATGTGCGCGCGCACGCCGTCCTCGACGTCGTGCATCTGGTACGCAGTCGAGTCCGCGAGGTCGACGAGTTGCGCCTCGAGATACGGCCAGCGCGGCTTCGGTCGGAACTCGTCGGGCCAGTCCGCGTCCTTCTCGTGTTTGAGCAGCGACTCGCGCACTTCGCGCGAGAGGTTGAGGCCGGGGTACGAGGGGCTGCGGCGCTCGAGCACGTCGACGACGCGCAGCACCTGCGCGTTGTGGCGGAAACCGCCGTGCTCTTTCATCAAACGGTCGAGCGCCCACTCGCCGCGGTGCCCGAACGGCGGATGCCCGATGTCGTGGCACAACGCGAGCGCCTCGCAGAAGGCCTCGTTGAGGCGCAGCGCCGTCGCGATGGAGCGCGCGACCTGCGCGACTTCGAGGCTGTGCGACAGGCGCGTGCGGTTGTGGTCGCCCTCGCGGTTGACGAAGACCTGGCTCTTGTACATGAGCCGCCGGAAGGCCGTCGAATGCACGATGCGGTCGCGGTCGCGCTCGAACTCGGTGCGCAGCGGCGGCTCCGTCTCGGGGAAGCGGCGGCCGAGCGAGCGCGCCGCGTGCAGCGCGAACGGTGCGAG
>JBIKNC010000107.1:0-14609 GCA_044358925.1 Planctomycetota bacterium
TCGCGCGCAGTCGCGACGGCGTCGCGCAAGTCCTCACGGAGCAGTCGGGCCGCAACGAGAGCGGCTGGATCGACCTGCCGGCCGAGAGCGCTCCGTTCGAGGCCGATCGCTGGCACCGCGTGCGCATCGAACGCGCCGGCGAGGGCAACGATGCGACCATCAGTGTCTACCTCGACGGTCTGCCAGTGATCGCGAACCAACGCTTCACCGGCCTGGGCACGGGCAACAACCCGCTCGTGTTCGGACTGTTCGTCGAGGGCGACACGGGTCGGCGCGCCGACGCGCGCATCGACGACGTCGAAGTCACGCGCAAGAAGCGGGGAACGTGATGAAAACGAGTAAACGACACCGTCGACTCATGCACGGCGCGCGCGCCGGCTTCACGCTGGTCGAGCTCATGGCCGTCATGGTCATCCTCGGCATCCTCGCGTTCTTCCTCGTGCCGGTGCTGCTGACGACGGAGGAGTCGGCGAAGATCCAGACGACGCGCGCCGAACTCGCCAACCTGGGTTCGGTCTGTGACGAGTGCGAACGCGACCGCGGTTGGTATCCGCCGTCGAAGTTCAAGTCCGAGTGGGGCTCCCCGCCCAACGAGCTGAACACCGGTGTCGAGTGCCTCGTGCTCGCGCTGTGGTCGGACAACTGGGAAGCGGGCGGCCGGCTCGACGTGGAGAAACTCGCCAACACGGACGGCGACCGGAGTGCCGGGCCGATCACGGATCTGCCGTCGTCGGAGCTGTTCGAGTGCGTCGACGCGTGGGGCAATCCGATCGCCTACATCGCGAGCGCCGACTACGGCGTCGACCACCGCTACGTCACGTTCGCGGCCGACGGTTCGACGGTCGAGTCGGTCGTGCGTGCGGCGAAGAGCACGAAGACCGGCCGCTACGTCGGCCACGGAAAATTCCAACTCCTGTCGGCCGGGCCGGACGGCGAGTTCGGCACCGAGGACGACATCAGTCATCCCAAGCAGTGAATCGACTCGGACACACACGACACGAGCAGCGCGGATTGACGCTGCTCGAACTCCTGATGGTCATGACGATCATCGGGATCGTGTTCGGTCTGGGCGTGCGCGCGTTCAGCGGCATGGATCTCGGTCGCGGCGCCGACGCGGATCTCCTGCGCGGCGCTCTGCGCGCCACACGAGCGGCGGCGCTCGCCGAACGCCACCCCGCGTCGCTGGCCGTGCTCACCGACAGCGAGACGGGGCGCGAGAGCCTGGTCGTGCGGCGCATGCAGACGCTCGGCACGTGGCACTTCGAGCGCAACGACGGCCGCGGCACCGAAGACCTCACCGCGGCGCCGATCGGCGGTGCGCGGCAGATCGACGACGGACACATCGGACGCGGGCTCGGCTTCTTCGGCGCGGGGCGCGAAGCGCGCGCCGTGATCGCGCTCGACACGGTGCCGACGTACGACATGCGCGACGGCTTCGCGCTCGAGCTGTTCGTGCGGCTCGAAGGTTCGAACGGCGGCACGATCCTGCGCCTCGGCACCAATCCCGCCATCGCGGGCCTCGAAACGGGTGACGGAGGCAGCCTGCGCGGTTGGGTCGCGCCGAGCTACGCGGACGCCACCGGTCGCGAACTCGTCGGCGGGCGCGTCGATCTCGACCTGCCGCGCGGCACGCTGCTCGTCGGGCGCTGGACGCGCATCGTGCTGTCGTACGACCGCGTGCTCGTGCGCCTCGTGGTCGACGACTTCCTCGCGGGAGTCACGGCGGCGGACGGTCCGCTCGCGCCGCTCGAAGGCGGACTCGTCCTCGGCGGCGCACCGGTGCCGTTCGAAGGTTCGATCGACAGTCTCGTCGTGCGTGCGGTGATCGCGAGCGAGCCGCTGCCGATGTCGAGCACGTTGACCTGGCCCGAAGGCGCGCCGCGGCGCGTGCTGTTCGACGCCGACGGTTCGCTCGACACACGACTGCACGGCGGGAGCGCGCTCAGGGTCGTGCTCCCGACCGACCCCGACGACGTGGTCGAGATCAGCCGGCTGGGGGTGATCGAGTGACGAGCGTGGATTCACAGGGTGTGCGCGCGACGGCGCAACGCGGCGCGGCGTTGCTCGTCGTGCTCTTGACGCTGCTCGCGCTGTTCGCGCTGTGTGTGCCGTTCCTGTGGTTGTCGTCGTCCGTCGACGAAGCCTCGGCGCGGCTCGTCGATCGCACACGCGCGCGCCTCGCACTCGACGACGCGGCGCAACACGCGCGGCTCGTGCTCAGTGCGACGCACCCGGCCGTCGATCCGACGCGCGACTTCGACAGCGTCGACGAGTTCGACACGACGTTCCACTTCGACCCGGCGTTGTACGACCCGCTCGACGAGAAGGGCGTCATGTGGGACGTCGAGGTCGAAGACCTGGCGGGCCGCATCGACCTCGCGAGTTGTTCGCCGCACATGCTCGCGAACCTGCTCGGCGCCTCGACCTACCTCACGGGGCCGGTCGAGCCCGACTCGGAGACGATCGCGGTCGCGAGCGGTGAAGGCTTCCCCGAGGCCGGCTACCTCTACATCGCCGGCGAGTTCATCGCCTACGACAAGCGCGAGGGCGGGACGTTCGCCGAACTCGAACGCGGGCTGTTCTCGAGCGCCGAAGACGTGTGCGGTCCGCGGCGCGCGTCGACGCACGTGATCGGCGAGCCGGTGCTCGCGATGGAGACGATGGTCTTCGCGACCTGGCGCATCGCTCGCGGCATGCAGGAGGCGCGCGGGTTGTCGTTCGCCGAACTCGGCGACGACCTGCGCCCGTTCCTGCCGCCGCCGCGCACGCCGAGCGGCGCCGCCGCGCGCGACGCGGATGCGACCGCGACACCGGGACTCCCGCACGATCCGCTGCGCGACATGGCGATCGTGCTCGATCGCACGGCGACGCTGCACGGCGACGTCGCGGCGACGCGGCGTTGGCAGCATCCGGTGCGTCTGCTCAACGACCTCGAAGCCGGCACGAGCTGCGGCCTGATCGTCGACGACTCGCGTTGGTTCGCACCCGGAACGACGGTGCGCCTCAGCACCGCGGACGGCGTCGAGGAGTTCGGCATCGTGCGCGGTCTCGCGCGCCAGGGCGTCGTGATCCTCGAGGAGCCGGTGCGGCAGGGTTTCTCGGGCCGGCGCTCGCGCGTCGAGGTGCTCGCGCGTCGACCGGTCAACGTCAACGCGGCCAGTGAAGAGGTGCTGCTCGCTCTGGTCGAGAACCTGTCGCTCGCCGGCCGCAACGAACGCATCACGAGCAGCGAAGCACAGGACCTCGTCGACCTGATGCTGGCGACGCGACCGTTCGTCGGCTTCCAGGACTTCCTCGAGCGCGTCGTGCTGCCCGCGGCCGGCATCGCACTCGCGCAGCCCGGTCAGAGCGACGAACAAGCGCGCGCCGTGCCCCGCACCGGCATCGAGCCGTTCCTCGAGACCGAGGACGTCGTCGCGCTCTACAAGAACGCGCGCAACGCGAACGACTCCGACTTGTCGTTCTCGACGGCGCCGTTCGCCTTCGCGTCGCGCAACGTCTTCTCGCTCGATCTGCGCGCGAGCATCAACACCGAAGGTCTGCGCGAGCGCACGTCGCTCACGCGCCAACAGATCGAACTCGTCGCACCGGGCGGCGAGTTGATGCACGTGTGGGGGCGGCAGGAGGACTTCGACGAAGAGCTGCGCCTCGATCGCACCGCGCCCGGTTGGCAGACCGGCCCGACGCCGGTGAGTGTGTTCGACGACCGCTTCGGCGGGAACCCGCCGCCGCGTTCGGCCGCGCACCTCGCCATCTCGGTCGACTCGCAGGGCGGCGAAGCGCCGGTGTCGCGCTCCGTGTTCGCGAGTGTCGAACCCGACGGCTTCGCGAAGCCGTGGGTCGTGCGCAGCGACGAAGCGGGTCCGCGCCAGGGCCGTGTGCGGCACTTCGATCGTTCGCGCAGCGACCTCGAGGGCTTCGACCTCGCGCAGGAGAGCCTCACGTTCGACCCGACGCAGTCGCCGGTCGAGTGGGTCGATCAGAACGGACTGTTCACGGCCGGCGGATTGTCGTTCTGGTTCAAGTTGAACGCGACGAACGGCGAGCTGTTCGACAGCGGCACCGCGTCGCCCGACAACGACCGCTTCCACGCGTTCGTCGACGGCAGCGACCTGGTCGTCGAAGTGCTCGACGCGGTCGGCGACCATCCCGACACGGTGTTCGAGGAGCGCGCGCGCGTGCGCCTGCCGCTCGCCGGATCGCCCGTTCAGACGGGTGTGTGGAGCCACCTGCAGATCGACGTGCGCGGCAACCAGTCCGACCAGATCGACGTGCGCGTCGACGGCTTCGGTTTCGGTCGGCGCGACGCGCCCGTCGAACTCGAGGCCACCGGTCGCACGTTCCTGACGGCCGCGCTGGACGCGAGCGGCAGCGTGATCACGGTCGAGTCGACCGAGGACTTCCCGGACCGCTGCACGCTCGTGATCGGCAACGAAGTGATCGAGGCCGTCAAGACGGGCCCGACGTCGTTCGACACCGAGCACCAGCTCGTGGGTGAGTTGGCCGGGTACGGCGGACGGCTCGCACGCGAGTTGTTCGAGTGGCAGGACGTCGGCGACGAGGTGGAGCTCCTCAACACGGCGCTCGCGACGAAGGACGGCAGCTATCCGATCGGGACGCAGGTGCGTCTGTGGGGCTACAGCGCGGTCCTCGCGAGCGACGTCCCGCCCGGCGGCGCACAACTCGACGGTCCGATCGGTCCGTTCAGCGTCGCGCGTGTCGTCGGCGTCGACGGCGACCTCGGTGACGAGATCAACTTCGCGGCGCCGCAACTGGGCATCGACATCCCGATCGGGCGCGGCTTCGACCTCGGGCAGACGCAGCCGCAGACACTCGACCTCGGCGCGGCCGATCAGAACCAGACGCCGGAACTCGCGGTGCGCGGCTTCAGCCCGAGCGGCGGCTTCGCGCTCGTGCTGCAGCGCTTCGTGGGTTTCACGATCCCGCCGGCAGCCGGCGGTCTCGGTGAAGACGTCGACGAGCCGGAGACGCCGTTCGGGACCCCGTTGTTCGGATTGACGGTCGTGCGCTACGGCGGACTCGACGGCACGTCGTTGACGGGCCTCCAGTGGAACGTGAACGACACGCTCATCCCGTCACTCACAGGTTCGTATCCGACCATCGGCGAGGTCGGTGTGCCGCGCGCGTTCGTCCTCGAGTGGGGCGGAGCGCTCGGCAACGCGGACGCGATCAACGAGAACCTGCGCGCGCAGGTCATCTGCGTGCCGATCTCGTTGCCGTGCGGTGCGAACCAGGTCGACTTCCTCGAGGCCGCGCCGGTCATCGGCGCCGCGTACGCGGATCCTGTCAACGTCGCCGGTGAGCGCGGTGAGTTCGCGCAGCTCACACGCACCGACGACGCCGAGTTCACGGAGTGGCTGCGTTACGACTACATCGTCGACGGGCACTTCGTGCGAGCGGCACCGTCGGCTCTGGAGTCGCTGTACTTCGCCTTCGTCGTCGACATCGACGAAGACATCGACATCAACCCGGGTGGGGGCTTGGGCGGCGGCGGAGACGACGATGACGACGACGGCTCGGGCGGCGGCTTCGGCACGCCGGTGTTCGCGCCGCAATTCGCGCCCACTGCAGCGCCGCAGCCGCCCGTGCCGGTGTCGGCGCCGATGATCGCGGCGTCGTCGAACGCGAGCGCGGCGTCGCAGCCGAGTGCGGCGAGCGCTGCGAGTGCACCGAGTGCGAACGCGCCCGCCTTCGCGCCTGCGAACGTCGCGAGCGCTCCGCCGTCGGTCTACTGGCAGCCCGAACTCGGTCTCGACGAACTCGAAGACCTGCCGCTGACGCGCTCACTCGCACACGCCTTCCAGTTCCGCGGCGTGCTCGGCACCTTCAGCCACGACCATCCCGACGGGACGCTCGTGGTGCCCGTCTGGCGCGTCGCCGATTCGCGCGACGGGAGCACCGATCGCGGCTGGCTCGGCCGACTCGATCCGGTGTTCGTGCTGAGCGGCGCGGCGAACGATCCGGGCCAAGGCGCGGTCGTGCATCGCGCGTGGCGCGCGAACACGGAGCCCGGCACCGTCGCCGTGCGTCCGCAGGCCTTCTGGGAACCGGGCCCCATGCTGAGTTCCGTCGCGACGGTCGAGGACCTCGTGCCGCTCTCGGGCGTGCAGTGGGACTCGACGCAGTACGTCGCACTCGATCGCGAGATCGGCATTCCGTTCGCCGCCGACCCGACGCCGCTGCAACCCGGCGACAACCGCGTGCGCAACCGCGTGCTGAAGTTCCCGTCGGGCGAGTTGCCGCGCCTCGTCGCGGGCCTCTCGTTCGGTCGCGACCTGAACGGTGGATCGACCGCGGCGGTCGTGATCGACGAACTCGCGTTCCACGGCGGCGCGTCGCTGCCGGGCGCTCAGTCGTTCGGCTTCGTGCTCGCCGAAGACATGGACGCGAATCAGGACGAGCTGCGCATCTTCCAGAACGCCGTCCGCATCCCGTGGGACGTGCTCTTCTTCGCGCCCGGTTCGACCGTCGTGGACCAGATGCCGGCGGACGGCGGTGTGCTGCGCATCGGTCGCGAGCTGGTCGCGTACCAGAGCTACGACGAGTCGACGGGTGAGATCCAGTTGGCGGAGAACGGGCGCGGCCTGCTCGGCACCGACGCCGGCCCGCACGAGTTCTGGGAGAGCGTCACGTTCCTGCCCGCGATCTCGGTGACGATGCTCGCGAGTGCGCTCTCCGCCGACGCCGAGTACGTGCCCGTCGCCGGCGGTGCCGGCGGCGCACTGGGCGGCACGACCGACTTCGGCGCCGTCGGCACGCTGCTGATCGGCGACGAACTGCTGCACACGACGTGGTCCGATCAAGGCGGCTTCGGCATGCCGCGCGCTTCGAGCGAGGCCGGCGCCGACGACTTCCGCGGGCCCCCGCTCTTCCGCGGGCGCTTCGGCACGCTGCCGATCGACCATCCCGCGGGCACCGCGGTCGTGCGCTTCGAGACGCGCTACTGGGATCGCTGGGCGCCGCAGGCCGATGCACCCGAGCTGCACCACTTCACGTTGCAGCTCTCGCAGCCCGACGCGTTCCTGCAGTCGATGTTCTTCGTACAGGACGCGGTGCCCGACGCGGCCGTGCGTCTCGGTCTGCTCGAGCGCACCGACACGAGCATTCCGTGGGACGCCGATCCGACGGACACACTCGGACTCGCGCTCGTGTACGAGGCCGACCTCGAGAAGATGCACTCGATCGGTCGCCAGATCGATCGCGCCGAATGGCGTGTGTTCGTCGAGTACCGCGCGGGAGCGTTCGACGCGATCGACGGTCTCGCGGCGGGTTGGAAGCAGGCGCCGTCGCTGCGTCAACTCGGCACCGTGTACCTCGCACCCGGGCGCGTGATCGCGCGGAGGCAGCGATGAACCGGCGCGGACTGACGTTGATCGAACTCGTGCTCGCGATCGGTCTGTTCGCGCTGATGTCGTTGCTCGTCGTGCGACTGCTCGACTCGACGATGCGTGTGTGGACGAGCGCGGAAGGCCAGCGCTACGCGATCGGCACCCACACCGACCTCTCGTCTCAGGTGCTCGCGGAACTCGATCAGATCGCCGGCGGCGAGAACGGCGAACTCCTGATCGATTGGGAGCTGTTCGACACGGACGGCGACGGCACGGCGACGCGTCCGCTGCAGCGTGTGCGATTCGTGCGGCGCGCCACCGCGGCCGACCTCGTGCGCCTCGGCCAACGCGAGATCGACCCGCAGGAGCCGGAGACGGCGCGCATGGAAGGCGGTGAGCTGCCGCTGCTCGAGGTCGTGTACGCGCTGCTGCCGCGTGCACTCGACAATCCCGCCGCGACGGAAGAAGCGCGCGCGCTGCTGCCCGGCGAGCCCGGCGACGTCGTGTTGTGGCGCGGCGAGCGGCTGCTCGACGATCCCGCGCTGCCGTCCGTTTTCCGTACCGACTGGTTCAGGAACGGCTTCCCGCCGGCCGGCGCGGCCGAGCCGCTGCACGGCGGCCTCCTGTGGTTCGAAGTCGTCGCCGCGGGGCGCGGCACACGCGTCGACGGCGGCTGGAAGGTCGGCCTCGACGCGACCGACGCGACGCGCGCCTGGGACAGTCGCGGCGGGTCGCGACTGCGCACGAACGTGCACGCCTTCAATCGCGCGTACCCCGACATGCCGACCTACCGCGGCGAGCCGCTGCTGCCGCGCCGCATGCTCGTCGCGATCGAGGTCGAAGCGCCGTCGCAGGAGCGGCGGCGGCCTGTGCTCGAGGCGCCGGTCGCACTCGAGGACCGCGAGATGCGCGTCACGCGGCCGGAGCTGTTGCCGCCGGCCGGCACACTCGTGCTCCTGGGTGAGGAGTGGGTGAAGATCGCGTACCCGGGCGCGGTGACGACGATCGAACGCGCCCAACGCGGCACCTCGCCGCGCGCGCACCGCGCCGGTACGCCGGTGCAGGTCGGGCGGCGCTTCGAACGCGAGATCGCACTGCCGCTGCACCGCGAGGACTGGCGCCGATGAAGCTCACTCGGTCTCGGCCCGCGTCAGCACATTCGCAGCGCGGCTTGACGATCCTCGAGGTCGTGCTGGCCATGGCCATCCTGGCTCTCGGCATGGCGGCCGTGCTGTCGATCTTCACGTCGGCCGCGGGCCTGGGTGTCTCCGCACGCCAACGCGCGGAAGCCGCCGCCGCGCTCGAGTACATGTCGAGCGAACTCGCGGAACGCCTGTTCCCGCTCGACGAGAACGGCGCCGCGGGAGAGCCGCCGCGCGTCGAACGTGCGCCGGTGCCCGGCCACGAGCCGTTCACCTACAGTGTCACGGCGCTGCCGCTCGGCGCGCCGTCTCTGTCGCTGCCGACGCTCTACCGCGTCGATCTCAGCGTGTACTGGACGGAGCGCGGCCGCGAGCGCGCGCTCCAGCACCGCCTGCTCCTGCCGCGCGCCGTCAGCATGGGTGACCGCCTGCGCCGCGAGCTCTACGACATCCAACCGGTGGCGCCGACCGCGCCGCCCGAGACTCCACAGGTCGGCGCTCCAGGCGCCGCACGTCAGCCATGAAGACGATCCAACTGTTGCTCCCGCTCGTCGCCTGCGCGGCCGTGTTCGCGTTCGATCCGCTGCCGGCCCAGGAGAGCGGTCGCGACGACCGACTGGCGCCCGCGGCACCGCCCGAGTTCAACGCGCTCGAGATGCTGCGTCTGCGCGACGGCCGCGTGCTGTGGGGCGAGATCGAGAGCCACGACTCGGCCGGTTGTGTCGTGCGCCGGCTCGACACGTTCGGACGCGTGCAGCTCGAGTGGTCGCTTCTCGATCCGGCGCTCGGCCTCGAGTTGCAGCGTCGCTTCGGCTACGTCGAGTTCGAACAGGAAGAGCTGATGGTCGACGCGGCGATCATCACGCTCGTCGACGGGTCGGTCCTGACCGGCGTCATCGAACAGACCACACCGGACGCGTTCCACGTGAAGTCGCGCACCGGTCTGCTGATTCTCCCGCGCGAACGCGTCGACGGTGCGCTCGTGACGACCAGCGTGCCGGCGCGCGACGTCTACTCGCGTGAAGAGCTGTACGCGACCGAGCGCGCTCGTCACGAGTCGGCGCTCGCCGCCGGCGGCGCGGACGCCATCGCTGCGAACCTCGCACTCGCGCTGCACTGCGAGCGCATCCTCGACTTCGTGAAGGCGCTCGAGCACTACGAAGCGGCCAAGGCGCTCGGTTCGAAGGGCGAAGAACTCGATGCCCAGATCGCGGCTGCGGGGCGCAAAGCCGAAGCGCAGTCACAGGTCGACGCGCTCGACCAGATCGATCGCCTGCGCCGTCAGGACAAGTTCATCGACGCGCTGCGTGAGCTGGCCGTGTTCCCGCAGGCCTGGCCGGCGAGCCCGCTCATGGAGGAGTGGGCCAAACTGAACCAGCGCGTCCTCTCCGATCGCGAGAAGAAGGTGCTGCGCGAAGTGCGCGAGCAGTGGTTCGTGTGGCTCGGGCGCGCGACGCGCGACGCCGCGAAGGAGATGGGGTTCGAGCAGGCCATGGCCTGGGCCGAAGAGGGCCTGCCGCAGTTCCTGCTCGCGCAGGTGACGGCGGACGTTCAGAAGATCTGGCCGGAAGCTTCGCAGGGCGACGTGCGCGATCTGCTCGCTCGGCGCGAGGGTGTGCGCACGCGCTACGCGACCTACGGACTCGGCACGTTCCTGCTCGGCCGCGAACGTGCGACGGCGCGTCCGGACGAAGAAGAGAAAGAGGCGGAAGCCAATCCGATCAGCGAACTCGAGCGCCAACGCGCCGAGATCCAGAAGCGCGTCGAACGTTTCCTGCAGGACGCGCGCGCGCGTTCGGGCGGCAATGCGAGCGAGACGGAGATCGATCCCGAGGTCTACTGGCAGAGCTGGCCGGTGCAGAGCAGGGCCATGTGGCTCACGGCCTTCTACGCGGAGTTCGGCGGCGACCTCGAGATGCGCCGCGTGACGTTGGAGCCGCACGCGGATTGCGGCGGCACCGGTTACCTCGAGGAGATCTCCACGACGGCGGGCGGCGGCGGCTTCGCGCCGCGCCTCGTGCCCGACCCGGGTTGCAACGGCATCGGTGTGAAGCGCCGCATCAGCTACCGCTGATGTCGCTGCTTCGCTCTGCATCGACGCGCGCGCCGCGCAGGCTGCGCGCGTCCTTCGTCGCGAGCGCCTCCGCCGCGCTGGTCGTGCTGTGCGGATGTGCGTCGACCATCGCTCCGCCGGCGCCGCTGGCCGACGCGCGGACGGCGCCGCCGCTCGCGATCGAAGGCGACGAGAGCGGCGTGCGCACGCCGAACACGGGTGCACTCGACGATGCTCTCGTCGCGGTGGTCGGCGACCGCGCGATCATGGCGTCGGAGCTGCTCGCCGGACTGCGCCAGCGCGACGCACGACTGCTCAACTTCCACCTCAATCTGCTCGTCGGCGAGCGACTGGCAGAGATCGCGGCCGAGCGCGTCGGCGTCGTGCTCGACGACACTCTCGTGCAGACGCGCGGCGCGGCGGCTGAAGCGGCGTTCGTGGCCGAACTCGACGGCGCGCCGCTCGAGAAGGTGCTGCGCGACGAACTCGGCGTCGATCCGGAAGCGTTCCGTCGGCGCCTGCTCGACGACGCGCGCCGCGAGCTCTTGACCGAACGCGTCGTGCGGGCGTGGACACTCGCCCAGGACACGGCGCGTGTGCGCATCCTCGTCGCTTCGAGCGCGGAAGTCGCACGAGCGACCGAGCGCTTCGCCGCGGGCGAGTCGTTCGCCGCACTCGCGAGCGAACTGTCGCGCGATCCGACCGGTGCGCAGGGCGGCCTCGTGCCGTACGTCGTGCGCAGCGATCGTTCGCGTCTCGCGCGCCTCGCGTTCCGCACGGAAGCGGGCGCACTCGGCGGGCCGTTCGCACTCGAAGACGAAGGCCTCGAACTGCTGGTCTTCGTCGAATCGTTCGCGGTCAGCGTGAGCGGCGCGTGGAGCGACGTCTCAGCGCTCGTCGAAGCCAGTCTCTTGGCGCACGAAGTGAGCGAAGAGGAGTACCTGCAGTGGCAGGTCGCGATGGAAGCCGCGTACTTCGTCGATCTCGGCCCGATCTCGCGTTTGCTCGGCGAAGACCTGCGCTGATTCTCGGGAGTTGCACGGCGCACACGTGTCGCCTTGACCGCGTGTGCACGTCGGCGCGATTCTCGCGAGGAGGTCGGCGAAGCGGTGCTGAACGACGCACCCGACGCGCCGCGCCCATCGAGCCATGCAGAACGAACCGAGCGACGAGACGATCGACAGCGCCCTCCTGCACAGCGAACCGTCCACGGACGGGGTACTGACGCAAGAGTTCCGTGGCGGTACGGCGGTGCTGGACATCGATCTGCCGGGCGGGCCGTGGACGCCGCCGGTGCAAGAAGCACCGCTCGACGCGGAACTCGTCGCGATCCTGTTCGGCGACGTCGTCGGTGGTGACGAACTGCACGAACAGCCGGCCGCGCACGACGGCAATCTGCGCGAGACGGAAGGCGGCGAGAGCGCGGAAGCTCAGGCCGCCGGTTCGGACGCAGGCGCCGCACCCGAACCGTCGGTCGACGCCGGCGACGAGGGCGGGGGCGACGAACCGCTGCCCGAGGAACTCGTGCGCGCGACCGCGGCACTCCTGCTGGCCTCGCCGGAGGCGCTGTCGGTGCGCCGGCTCGCCGATCTCCTCGGCGGCACGAAACCCAAGGTCGCGGCGGCGGCACTGAGTGAACTGGGACGTCGCTTCGAAGCGGCCGGCCTGCCGTTCGTCGTGCGCGAACTTGCGGGCGGCTGGCGCCTGTTCACCGACCCGGCCATGGCCGAGGTCGTCGCGCGCCTCGACGCGAGCCGCAAGCAGGAGAAGATCAGCCCGGCGGCGCTCGAGACGCTCGCCATCGTCGCCTACCGCCAACCGGTGACGAAGGCCGAGATCGAGGCCATCCGCGGCGTGCAGGCCGGACCGATCCTGCGCACGCTCGTCGACCGCGGCCTCGTCAAGGTCGCGGGCCGCGCGGAGCAGCCGGGCGCGCCGCTCCTGTACGGAACGACGCAGGCCTTCCTCGACCGCTTCGGCCTCGGGTCGCTCGCGGACCTGCCGCGCGACGGCGAACTCGCGCGCGACTGATCGCGCTCCGGCGCGCAACGCGAAGAAGGACGAGCGCACGGGCTTCCACGGCCCGGCGCTACACTCCTCGGCCCTCGAAACCAGCCGAGCCCGCTACCGCCGTCGCGGGGCGCGCCGGCTCGCACCGGGCGTCGCATGTCGAGCAAGTCGAGCAAGCACACCAACGACCCGCGCCACACTCCGAAGCCTGCCGGCCACGTGCCGGCGCCGGGCGCGAAGCCGGTTCATGGCGAAGTCGAATACGCCGAACCGACGGAGAAGGACTTCCTCGACGAGGAGCTGAAGACGCCCAAGGGCAAGAGCCCGATCGTCTACGCGGGCCTCGTCCTCCTGCTCATCTTCCTGACGGTGCTGTTCGTGTTGCCCGACGGCGCGCTGCAGGGCGGCGGGCGCGGGGACGATCCGGTGGTCGTGCGTTGGACCGATCCCGAGCGCGGTCCGCGCCAGTTGACGGCCAGCCAGTTCACCGATGCGCGCGCGCGCTTCGAGGCGGCCTTCGACAACGGCGGCGCGATGGTCGCGATGGGACTCGCGTTCACGGGTTTCGTGACCGACATCCGTCGTCCGACTGAACTCGACATCCTGCGCCTCGTCGTGACCGACGAGCAGGCCGTCGCTGCCGGCATCGAGGTCACCGACCAAGAACTCGCGCAGGCGATCCGCGAGCGGATCCTCGGGCAGGCCGACGCAGCTCTGTACGAGCAGCGCTTGCGCCAACTCACGCACATCGGCGGCGTGCGCGGCTTCGAGGAGACGCTGCGCCGATTGCTGCGCATCCAGCGCTACGTCGAGCTCACGTCGCTCGCGGCCACCGTCCCGCAGAAGAGCGACATCGAGACGGCGTGGCACACGAACCACCAGGAATACCGCTTCGAATGGGCCGCGGCCGACGTCGCGAACTTCGATGCCGCGGCGCGCGCGACGGTCCCGACGGACGCGGAACTCGAGACCTGGCTCGCGAACCTGTCGGAGTTCGACCGTTCGCAGTACCGCACGCCGGCGAAGTTCAAGGCCGAGATCGCGGGCCTGCGTCCGTCGCTGACGACCGACTACACGCTGCTCGACGCGGCCTATCCGCGGCCCGAGGGCTGGGACGACGCGGTCGAGGGCGACGCTTTCTACAAGCAGCGCTACTTCACGCTCTACACGAAGCCTGCGCCCGTGACGCCGGAAGGCGAGACGCCCGTCGAGCAGATGCCCGAGTACTTCTCGTACGAGGAAGTGAAGGAGCGCGCGGCGCGCGACGCGCGCACGTTCGCGGCGCTGCGCGATTGGCACACCGAGCTGTTCGGCAAGATCGCGATCGACGAGAGCGTGGATCTCGCAGCGGAGGCCGCGCGCCTCGGGCTCGAATACGTCGCGGCCGGTGAGGCCATGACGATGGACCAGTGGCGCGATCTCGGCGGGCTGTCGAGTCTCAGCGTCGCGGCGCGCATCGCGAGCATGACCACCGTCGGCGAGATGCCGCAGACGGTCGTCGTCGGCACGGACGCGTTCGTCGTTCCGCGCCTCGTCGAGCGCGTCGACCAGGCGCTGCCGCCGGTGGCCGACATCCGCGAGCAGCTCACGACGCGTTGGTACGAGGAGAAGCGCACCCAACTCGCACGCGAGGCCGTGACGACGTTGCGCTCGTCGCTGCTCCCCGCGCCGACGCCCAGCGAGGGCGAGGGTGAAGCTGCGCCGGCGCCGAAGACAACGGTGACGGCCGAGGAGTTCGCCGCTGCAGCCACCGCCGCAGGCCTGCGCCTCGGTGCGCGCGAGTGGCTCGACCGCCAGGCGCTTCAATCGGAAGATCCGAGCTGGAACGACCCGGTGCACACGCTGATCCGGGCGACGGCGCCGCTGTTCGCGCTCGAGGAAGGCGCTCTGTCGAGCGTGCTCGTGCCGTTCACCGCGATCGACTCGTTCTACGTCGTGCGCGCCGCCGGCAAGCGCGAGATCCCGTTCGAGAAGATCCGCACGGCTGCATTCCAGGACGCGATGCAATCCGCGCGTCAAACCGCCGCGCGCTCGTTCCTGACCGAGGGCCCGTTC
>JBIKNC010000108.1:0-14458 GCA_044358925.1 Planctomycetota bacterium
CCCCGCTGGCGAAAGGGCGTAGTTTTTGGTGCGGCTCCGTACGTGTTCGTGACGGATCCCGTGTCTGACACCGTACGCGTCAACGCTCGAGGAGTGCTCGCAGTGCACTCTCGACGTTGTCCGCGAGTTTCTCGTGGCCCGCGGCCGTCGGATGCAAACCATCCGGCAGGTTCAACGACGGCACACCGCCCACGCCGTCCATGAAGAACGGCACGAACGCGAGGTCGAAGCGCTCCACGAGACGCGGGTACATGGCGTCGAACTCCGCACCGTACTCGCCGTAGTTCGGCGGCATGCGCACACCGAGCAGGAGCACCTTCGCACCGCTCGCCTGCGCAGCCTCGATCATGGCCGCCAAGTTCGCTTCCACGTCGGCGAGCGGGATGTTGCGCAGGCCGTCGTTGCCGCCCAACTCGATCACGACGACATTCGGCTCGCGCCGCAGGCTCCACGCGATCGCACTCGCGCCGCCAGCGCTCGTGCGTCCGCTCTCGCTCGCATTGACGAGGTGGAACGGCAGTCCGTCCTCGAACAGCCGACGCTGGAGCAGCGCCGGAAAGGCCTGATGCGCCGCGAGGTGCAGGCCCGCGCCGATGCTGTCGCCCATGAAGAGCACGACCGGCGCCTCGGCGGGGATCTCGAGTTCCGTGCCCACCGCCGCGACGTCGCCCGCCGGCGCATCGAACTGGCTGCGCGGTGCCCGCGGCTCGCTCTGTGGCGCGCCGCCGCAACCGGCGACCGCACACACGAGAACCATGAGTGCCGCCGCATGCCGCAGCAGCCGCTCCCGAAGATTCAGACTCGCGTCTCGCATCCGATCGTCCTTCGTTCCACGAACCGCCGTGGATCACCCGCGGCGAGGACACTTCCTCGCCTTCGCGCCGTCTTCGTAGCACACGGCGCCCCGCGTATCGTTCCCGCACAGCGCCCAGCGAGACGAGTCCGACATGCACACGACGCCCGCTCCCGAGATCGCCGCGCGCGGACTCACGAAGATCCTCGACTCGGGCGGCAAGGACCTCGTCGTCCTCGGCGGCATCGATCTCGAGATCGCGGCCGGTGAGCTGGTCGCCGTGCTCGGACCGTCCGGCAGCGGCAAGTCGACGCTGCTCGGCCTCCTGGCCGGCCTCGATCGCCCCACGTCGGGCGCGGTCGTGCTCCTCGGCCGCGACCTCACCGGCCTGGGCGAGGACCAACTCGCGCTGCTGCGCCGCGGCCGCGTCGGCTTCGTCTTCCAGTCGTTCCAACTGCTCGAGAACCTGACGGCGCGCGAGAACGTGCTGCTGCCGCTCGAACTCATCGGTGTGAAAGACGCCGTGTCGCGCACCGATCGCGCGCTCGCCGACGTCGGACTCGCGGCGCGCGGCCACCACTATCCGTCGCAACTGTCCGGCGGCGAACAGCAGCGCGTCGCCGTCGCCCGCGCCTTCGCCGCCGAGCCGCAGGTGCTCTTCGCGGACGAGCCGACCGGCAACCTCGACAGCGCGACCGGCGCGCAAGTCCTCGATCTGTTGCTGGCGTTGCGCGAGCGGCGCGGCACGACGCTCGTGCTCGTGACCCACGACACGGCGGTCGCGAGTCGCGCGCCGCGCCGCATCCACATGTTCGGCGGTCACATCGTGAAGGACGAACGCGTGTGAGCGCCGTGCCCGCACCCGCACCCGCATCCGCACCGCAGCGCCCGCGCATGCCCTTCGCCGCCATCGTCTCCGCCGTGCTGGCCGAGGCGCGCGCGTCGCGCTCGCGCCTGTTGTTCTTCGCGGGCTGCCTCGCCGTCGGTGTCGCCGCCGTCGTCGGTGTGGCGGCGCTCGTCGGTGCGTTCGAAGCGGGCTTGCGCGAACAGTCGCGCGAATTGCTGGCGGCCGACATGCGCGTCTCGGCGCGCCGGCCGCTGCCGCCCGAACTCGATGCGGTGCTCGCGAACGAGCCGCACCGGCGCGCCGACGTGCTCGAACTCGCTGCCATGGCGCAGGCAGGTGAAGCGAGCCGCCTCGTCGAACTGAAAGTCGTCTCCGACGGCTATCCGTTCCACGGCGTGCTGTTGTTCGAACCCGCGGGCGTGTCGATCGCCGACCTCGGCGCCGACGGCCTCGCGATCGCGCCCGAACTCGCCGACGCGCTCGACGTCGGGGTCGGCGACGACGTCACGCTCGGTGGCGCGTCGTTCGTGGTGAAGGCCTTGGTGCTCGACGAACCCGACCGCCTCGAGTTCCAGATGACACTCGGGCCGCGGGTGTTCGCGACCACGGAAGGCCACGCGCGCACGAACCTCGGCGACGCGTACAGCCGTGTGAAACACAGCGCGTTGTTCGCGTTCGAAGGCGACGCGACGGCGGAGCGACTCGCCGCTCTCGTGAAGCGCCTCGAGACGGAACTGCCCGACGCGAGTTACCTGAACATCCAGTCGCACGCCGACGCACAGCCGAACCTCACGCGCTCCGCGGGCCAGGTCGAGCACTACCTCGGACTCGTCGCGCTCCTCTCTCTGCTGCTCGGCGGCATCGGCGTCGCGCAGATCGTGCGCACGTGGGTCGCGCAGCGCACACGCAGCGTCGCGGTGCTGCGCAGCCTCGGCCTCGTCGCGCGCGAGGTCGCACTGCTGCACCTGCTCGCGATTCTCCTGCTCGCCTTGGTCGGCTGTGCGTTCGGCGCGCTCGCCGGATCCGCGCTGCCGTTCCTCGTGCGCGAACTCGCGCCCGACGTGCTCGGCGGGAGCGCCGCGAGCCTGTTCCAGCCGCTCGCGATCGTGCGCGGCGTCGTGCTCGGGCTGCTCGTCGCGCTGCTCTTCAGCTTCGTGCCGCTGTCGGCGCTGTGGCGCGTGCCGCCGGTCGCCGTGTTGCGCGCGGAAGCGCAGCCGCTGCCCGCACCGCGTGCCGTGCGCATCGGCGCGCCGGTCGCCGTGTTCCTCGGTGTCGTCGCGGCCGCGTGGGTGCAAGCGAGTTCGTTCGTGATCGCCGCGGCGTTCGCGAGCGGCGTCGCGCTGCTCGCGGCGCTCCTGTTCCTCGGCGCGCGCGGCCTCGAAGTGCTCGTGCGGCGCATCCCGCGCGGCAAGCTCGCCCCGGCGCTCGAACACGGACTCGCCGCGCTCGCGCGCCCCGGCGCGGGCACGACCGGCGCCGTCACCGCGCTCGGCCTCGGTGTGATGGTGGTCGTCGCGATGTGGTACGTGCAGCGCGAGATGGGACGCGCGTTGCGCGAAGCTCTGCCCGCCGACGCACCGAGTGTGTTCCTCGTCGACGTGCAACCCGATCAGTGGGAAGGCGTGCAGCAACAGCTCGCCGCCGGCGGCGCGTCCGCGATCGACTCGAGTCCGGTCGTCATGGCGCGCCTCGCGCGCATCGACGGTCGACCGGTGGGGGAGCTCGCGCGCGAACGCGAAGCGGATGGTCAGACGACGTGGTTCTTCACGCGCGAGCAGCGCCTCTCGTGGCGAGACGCGCTCCCGGCGAGCAACACCCTCGTCGCCGGCGAGTGGATGACCGACACACGTCCGAACGAGGTCAGCGTCGAAGTCGACTACGCTGCCGATCTCGGTGTCGGGATCGGTTCGTCGATCGAACTCGACGTGCAAGGTGTCCCGATCGAACTCGTCGTCACGAGTCTGCGCGAGGTCGACTGGGAGAGCTTCTCGATCAACTTCTTCCTCGTGGTCGAGCCGGGCGCACTCGAAGGCGCGCCGCACTTCCGCATCGCGTCGGCGCGCGTCGAACCGCCCGAGGCGGAACTCGCGTTGCAGACCGCTGTCGCGAACGAGGCGCCGAACGTGACGCTGCTGCGCGTGCGGCCGTTGCTCGCGAAAGTCGCCGGCATCCTCGATCGCATCGCCGTCGGTGTGCGAGCGCTCGGCGCGTTCACGGTCGCCACCGGACTCGTGATCCTCGCCGGTTCGATCGGCGCGTCGGCGCTGCGCCGCGCGCGCGAGGCGGCGCTGCTGAAGTCGCTCGGCCTCACACGGAGCGGCGTGGCGCGGTTGTTCGCGATCGAGTACGCGCTGCTCGGGCTCCTGGCGGGCGCGATCGGCGGAGCGGGCGCCCTCGTGCTCGGCTGGACGTTTCTCACCTACCTCGCCGAACTCGAAGTCGGCGTTCCATACGCCGCGCTGCCCGTCGCCGCGTTCGCGACGGCGCTGCTCGCGATCGTCAGCGGACTGCTCGCGAGTCGGCGCGCCCTCACGGCGCCGCCCGCTTCCGTGCTGGGCGGGCGCTCGTGAGCGCCGGCGCGCACCACGTTCGATGCGTGGTGCGCGACGGCGGCGTTCAGGCCTGTTTCACTTCGGCGATGAGCGTCTGCAGACTCTGCTTCGCGTCGCCGAACAGCATGTAGGTGCGCGGCGCGTAGAAGAGCTCGTTCTCGATGCCCGCGAAGCCGGCCGCCATCGACCGCTTCATCACGACGGTCATGCGCGCCTTGTCGGCGTTGATGATCGGCATGCCGAAGATCGGCGAACTCGTGTCGTGGCGCGCGGCCGGGTTGACGACGTCGTTCGCGCCGATCACGAGGCACGCGTCCGTGTCCTCGAACTCGTCGTTGATGTCGTCCATCTCGTACAGGTGGTCGTACGGGATGTTCGCTTCGGCGAGCAACACGTTCATGTGGCCCGGCATGCGGCCCGCGACCGGGTGGATCGCGAACTTGACGGTGCCGCCGCGCTTCTCGATCAGGTCGCACAGTTCGCGCACCTGGTGCTGCGCCTGCGCGACCGCCATGCCGTAACCGGGCACGATGATGACCTTCTGCGCGTAGGCCAGTTGCACGGCGAAGTCCTCGGCCGTGATCGACTTCGCGACGAGGCCTTCGGAGCTCTTCGCACTCCCGGCCGCGCCCGGCGTCGCGCCGAAGCGCGCGAACAGCACGTTCGCGAGGCTGCGGTTCATGGCCTTGCACATGATCGAGCTCAGGATGATGCCCGACGAGCCGACCAGCGCGCCCGAGATGATCAGCACCTCGTTGTCGATCACGAAGCCGGTCATCGCGGCCGCGATGCCCGAATAGGAGTTGAGCAACGAGATCACGACCGGCATGTCCGCGCCGCCGATCGGGATGACGAGCAGGACGCCCAGTACACACGCCGCGACGATCACACCGATGAACGGCGCCATCAGCGGCTCGTTCGTCGAGATCTGCCAGCCCGCGAGCGCGACGATCACGAGGAACAGCGCGAGGTTCGCAGGGTTCTGCAGCGGGAAGCGGATGGCCTTGCCGCTCATCAGCTCCTGCAACTTCGCGAACGCGATGACGCTGCCGGTGAGCGTGATCGCGCCGATCGCGAGACTGAGTTGCATCACGATGCCCGTCTCGAGCGCGATGTCGCGGTGGGCCTCGTACTCCTTCAGGAACTCTGCCGCGCCGACCAGCAGCGACGCGCCGCCGCCCAGGCCGTTGAGCAACGCGACCATCTGCGGCATCGACGTCATCTTGACGGCGCGTGCCTGCCAATAGCCGAGTGCGGAGCCGACGACGATGCCGGCCGCGATGACACTCCAAACGAGTGTCGTGTTCACGTTCGCGTCCGGACCGTGATCCGTGCTCGCGACGTCGATCAGCGCGACCGCCGTTGCGAGCAGCATGCCGGCGAGCGAGATCAGGTTGCCCTGGCGCGCCGTTGCCGGGCTGCCGAGGCGCTTCAGACCGACGACGAACAGGATCGCCGCGACGAGGTAGAGGATCTGCTCGAGATCGTGCGACATCAGCGCTTGTCTCCCTGCTTGCTCTTGAACATCTCGAGCATGCGGTCCGTGACCGCGTAGCCGCCGACGACGTTCATCATCGCGAGGACGATGGCGACGAAGGCCAACACGAGGACGAGCGTTCCACCGCCGCCGCCCGCCACGATCAGCGCGCCGACCACGGTGATGCCGGACACGGCGTTCGCGCCCGACATGAGCGGCGTGTGCAGCGTCGGCGGCACACGACCGATGAGCTCGACACCCAGGAAGGTGGCGAGCGTGAAGATCACGATCGAAGTGACGAGGTCCATGGTGTTCGTTGGTTCAGTTGCGGACCTGGCCGTCGTGGGTCAGGCACATCGGTCCGGTGATCTCGTCCGCGAGGTCGACGACGAGGCCTTTGTCCTTCTTGATCAGGTGCTGCAAGAGCGTGAGCACGTTGCGGCTGTACATCTGGCTCGCGTGCAGCGGCATCGTGGCCGGCAGGTTCACGGGCCCGATGATCGACACGCCGTTGGGCGTGCACACCGTTTCGCCGGCCTTCGTGCCCGCGACGTTGCCGCCGGATTCCGCGGCGATGTCGACGATCACACTGCCAGGCCTCATCGACGCGACCATCGCTTCGGTGACGAGCAGCGGCGCGCGCTTGCCCGGAACCGCCGCCGTCGTGATCACGAGGTCCATGTCGGCCACGTGTTTGGCGAGCGCGGCTTGCGTGACCGCCTGCTCCTCGGGCGTCTGCGCGCGTGCGTAGCCGCCTTGGCCCTCGGCGCTCGCGACCAGCGTCTCCGCGGCGACGAACGTCGCGCCGAGCGACTGCACCTGCTCCTTCACCGCCACACGCACGTCGAAGGCCGACACGACCGCACCGAGGCGGCGCGCGGTCGCGATGGCTTGCAGGCCCGCGACGCCGGCGCCGAGGACGAAGGCCTTGCCCGGCGTGAGTGATCCGGCGGCCGTCGTCATCATCGGGAGGAGGCGCGGCAGCGCGCCCGCGCCGATGAGCACGGCCTTGTAGCCCGCCACCGTCGCCTGCGACGAGAGCACGTCCATCGACTGCGCGCGGGTGATGCGCGGCACGCGTTCGAGCGCGAGCGTCGTGACCTTGCGCGCGGCGAGCGCGGCCAGTTCCGGGCCGGCGGTCGAAGCGCTCACCATGCAGACGAGCACCGCTCCGCTCGGCAGCCGGCCCGCCTGTTCGACGCTCGGTTTCTGCACGCCGAGCACGAGCGCGGCGCCCGCCAAGGCCTCGGCCGCCGTCGCCACCACGGTGGCACCGGCGGCCGAGTAGGCGGCGTCCGTGAAACCGGCGGCCGTACCGGCCCCGGCTTCGACGGCGACGGTGGCTCCGGTCTTCGAGAGCTTCTGGACCGACTCCGGCACCAGGGCGACGCGCCGCTCTCCGGGCGCGCGTTCGACGAGGACGGCGATTCGCATGCCGCGGATTGTTCACACCGCGCGCGCCGATGCCACGGGCCGAATCGGATTCCGGGTCCGGGGTGGGGACGTGGCGCGACGGAGAACCGGCCGCAGGTCGGCGCCTCGGCTTGGCGAGCGGCCCGCGACCCGACACCATGCGCGCATGAACCAGTCGAAGCCCGCGACCTCCCCCGCGAAGAAGGGCCTGCTCGATCGGATCGAGCGCATCGGCAACGCGCTGCCGGATCCGATGACGCTGTTCGTCATCGGGACGGTGGTGATCTTCGTCGCGTCGTGGATCGTCGCGAAGAACGGTCACGTCAGTGAGCTCTACATCGAGGGCGAGACCACGCCGCGCTTCACGGCCAAGGCTTGGAACCTGCTCTCGCAGGACGGCTTCCGCTGGCTGCTCGACGACCTGATCAAGACCTTCACGAGCTTCGCGCCGCTCGGGCTCGTGCTGGTCGCCGCGATCGGCATCGCGATCGCCGAGAAGAGCGGCCTGATCGCCGCCGCTCTCAAACTGATCCTGTTCGTCGTGCCGCCGACGCTGCTGACGCCGGCCGCGTTCTTCGCCGGTGTGATGAGTTCGATGGCGGTCGACGCCGGCTACGTCGTTCTGCCGCCGCTCGCCGCCGCCGTGTTCCGCGCGGTCGGTCGTTCGCCGCTCGTCGGCCTCGCGGCCGTGTTCGCGGGCGTCGCGTGCGGCTTCAACGCGAACCTGTTCATCACCGGCCTCGACCCGCTGCTCGCGGGGCTCACGCAGACCGGCGCGCAGCTCCTCGACAAGTCCTACGTCGTGAACCCGGCCAGCAACTGGTGGTTCATGATCGCGTCGACGTTCATCATCACGGCGGTCGGTTGGCTCGTGACCGTGAAGGTCGTCGAACCGCGCCTCGCGCTGAAGTCGCCCGAGGATGGCGGGCCGGGCGCCGTGGGCGGCGACGGTGGAATGGCGCTCGGTCTGAGCGAGACGGAGCGGCGCTCGCTGATCGTCGCCACGCTCGCGGGTCTCGCCACGCTCGGCGTGCTGCTGCTCTGCTACTTCGCGCCGTGGGGCTTCCTTCACGACCCCGAAGGTTCGATCGGGCCCGGCGCGGACCAGAAGCCGTTCCCGACCTGGGTGCGCAACATCGTGCCGCTCTTGTTGATCCTCTTCATCGTGCCGGGCCTCGCCTACGGCATCGCCGCGAAGACGATCAAGAGCGACCGCGACGTCGTGCGCATGATGAGCGAGTACATGGCGATGCTCGGCAACTACATCGTGCTCGCCTTCTTCACCGCCGTGTTCGTGGCCGCGTTCGGCAAGAGCGAACTGGGCCGCATGGTCGCGATCGAAGGCGGCAACGTGCTGCGCACGCTCGGCTGGCCGTCGTGGGCGTTGATGACGGTCTTCATCCTCTTCATCACCACGATCAACCTGTTCATCGGTTCGATGTCGGCCAAGTGGTCGATGCTCGCGCCGGTGTTCGTGCCGATGTTCATGACCGCCGGTATCAGCCCGGAGTTGACGCAGGCCGCTTACCGCATCGGCGACAGTTGCACGAACTGCATCACGCCGCTCAACAGCTACCTGATCATCGTGCTCGTCTACATGCAGCAGTACGCGAAGAAGGCCGGCATGGGCTCGCTGATCGCGCTGATGCTGCCGTACTCGATCTCGATCCTCATCGCGTGGATCATCATGCTGCTCGTCTGGATCCTGCTCGGCCTGCCGCTCGGCATCGACGGCGGTCTCGAGTACGTGCTGCCCGAAGCGGCGAAGTGATTCGCGAGCGCGCCGTCCGATCCTCGCGGGTCGGCGGCGCGCTCGCGGTCCGCGCCCGTCAGGCGCCGAGCTTCTTCTGCAGCTCGCCGGACTCGAACAGCTCGAGCATGATGTCGCTGCCACCGATCAGCTCGCCGTTGATGAAGAGCTGCGGCGTCGTCGGCCAACCGGAGAAGGCCACGAGCGCGGGGCGCAGCGTGTCGTCGTCGAAGATGTTGACGACTTCGAAGTCGGTGCCCACCCGCTCCAGCAGGTCGATGGCGCGCGCGCTGAAGCCGCACATCGGCTCGTGACGCGAGCCCTTGGCGAACAGCACGACGGGCTGGCCCTTCACGATCTCGGCGATCTTCTCTTTGGTGTACATGGCAGGCAGTGGTCGGTGCGTGGCGAGGCAGCGCTCGACTTGGAGCTCAGCTCGGCACGCGGGTCTTGATCTGGAGAGCGTGGATCGCCGCGCCGAGGTGCACACCACAGGCCGCGTGGACGAGCTTGTGCTGATCGACGAGGCTCTTGCCCACGAAGGCGGGTGAGGTCACGTCGACCGCGAAATGGTCCGACGTGCCGGTCATGTCGCGCACGGAAACCTGCGCGTCGGGAATGTTCTGACGCAGCAGGTCTTCGAGTTGTCGCGGAGTGATCGGCATGGTGCGTGGTCAGACGCTACGGCCTCGCCGGCCACCACGCCACCGCGCCTCCCGCCGATGCGCGCGAAGACGCGAAAGCGCAGCGGGGACACCATCGACGCGCCGCTTGGTGTGTCAGCGTCCGCGCAGCTCGCCCATGCGCCGTTCGATCAGGCCCGCGAGGCGTGAGTCGCCGCGCCGTCGCGCTTCGTCGAGCGCCGTCCCCGCCGCCGCGAGTGCGTCGGCGCGCCGACCGGCGGCGGCGTAGGCGTCGACGAGGAACAGGCGCGCGTCGAGATCGTCGGGCCGCGCGACGACGACGTGCACGAGAAGGTCGACCGCCTCGACCGCGCGGTTGCGTCGCAGCAGGTGCACGGCGAGGCGCGTCGGTGCGTCGGCGCGCGGCACCTTGCTGGTGAGTGCGAGCCGATACCAGACTTCGGCTTCGTCGTCGCGACCGAGCCGCTCGAGCGCCGTCGCCACATCGAGTTCGTTGCCGCCGCGCGCCGCGTGCACGGCTTCGAGGTCGAGCAGAGCATCGGCGTTGCGCCCGAGGCGGCCGAGTAGCAGAGCGCGATTGGCTCGCAGGTCGATCGCACCCGCCGTGCTCGTACACGCGGCCAGCGCCGCCTCGACGTGCACGAGTGCTTCGTCGTTCGCGCCGCGTTCGCCGAGCAGCTCAGCGAGATTGCCGTGCGCCATCCACGCGGCCGGATTGCGAGCGATCGTCGTGCGCCAGAGTGTTTCGAGGTCCGCGTATTGCGCGCACTGCCGCCACGTGAGCACGGCGAGCACCGCGAGCACGACACCGGCCGACGCGCGCCGAACCCGTTCGTCGCGCACCCAGCGCACGCCGCTCGCCGCGACCAGAGCGAACACCCCGAGGCTCGCCAGGTACTGGAAGTGGTCGGCGACGAACGAGTAGCGCATCGGATACACGTCGAAGAAGCCGAGCGCCGGCACGAGCGTGCCGCCGAAGAACGCGAGTGCGAGCGCCGGTCCGCGTACGCCGCGCGCGAAGGCGACGACACTCGCGGCGCCGACGGCGACAACGACCAGCGCCGGCCACCACGACGCGACTCCGCCGCCGAGTTCGAAGCGCGGGTACACGAAGACCAGCGGCTCCGGCCACGCGAGTTTGGTCGTGTAGAAGACGAGGGCGCGCGTCGCGATCTCGAGCCGCTCGAACAGCGTGAGCGCGAAGTCCTCGCCCGTCGCGCCGACGTGCACGCGCTCGACGTGCGCCGTGTGCAGCGCGAGCGCGAGCCCGATCGCGAACCACGGCGCGAGCGCCGCGAGGAAGCGCCGATCGACCGGTCGGCGCCGCCACAGTCGCACGAGGATCAGCACTGCCGGCAACGAACACGTCACCGACTTCGCGAGCAGCGCGAGCACGAACAGCGCCGTCGCGAACAGGTACGTGCGGCGCACCGTGCTCACGTGTTCCTTCGTCGCGCCCGCAGCGCCGCGTGCCTCGCGCCCTTCCTCGAAGCGCCACCACAGAAGCGCCGCCGCGAGGTACAGCACCGCCGACAGCACGTTCTTGCGCTCGGTGATCCACGCCACCGACTCGACGTGCACCGGATGCAGTGCGAAGAGCGCCGCGACGAACCCCGCTCCCGGCAACCCGATCACACGCCCCGCGCGCCACACGAGCACCGCCGCCAGCGCGTGCAGCGCGACGTTCGTGACGTGGTACCCGGTCGGGTCGTCGCCCCACAGCCGCCACTCGAGCCAGAACGACGTGAACACCGCCGGGTAGTACTGCACGGTCGCGCCCGGAATCCACACGCGCCACCAGCCGTCGCCGGCGCGCAGCAGCGCGTTCTCAGCCACGTAGTAGTCGTCGTCCCACACGAACCCGCCGCTGTACGCCGGCCCGTACGCGACGAACGTCGCGACGACGAGCAGCCAGACGAGCGGCTCGCGCCACCACGCTTTGTCCGCGTTCGAATTCGTTGCGCCGTCCACCATCGCGCGCGGATGCTAGAGGGCGCCGCGCCCCTTCACGCACGATTGACGATCGACGATCCGCGTGGCGCGCTCATTCGCAGCTCGTGCAGCCGCCCTCGCGCCGCTCCCAGTCGAGCACCTGCCCACGCCGGTCGAAGTCGACGCGACAACACGCCTCGACGACCTCGCGCAGCGCCGCGCGGCCGCGCTGCACGCGGCTCTTCGCGCCCGACAGCGACAGGCCGAGGCGCTCGGCGATCGCCTGCTGCGACAGGCCTTCGATCTCGGCCAGTTCGAGCGCCTCGCGGTGTTCGGGCGGCAGGAGCGACATCATCGGCCGCAGCCAACTCGCGACGACCGCCGTCTGGTTCGGCGCCGGCTCGCGCTCGTCGGGCACGTCGTGGTCGTCGACGTCCTCCGAGTTGCGCTCGCCGCGCTGCTTCTCCGCCAGCACGCGCCGCGCGATGCGGAAGACCCACGCGCCCAAACGCTCCTCGTCGTCGAGGGTCTCGAGGCCGCGGTGCACGCGCACGAACGTCTCCTGCAACAGGTCGTTCGCCGTGTGCTCGTCGCGCACGCGACGGCGGAAGAAGGCGAAGAGGTCGCCGTTCGTCCGCCGCCACACGTCTTCGGTCACGAGGCCGTTCATCGGGGGCTGCAGCAGGAGGAGCCGCTCTGCGATGCGGCGGGCGCGGCGCTCGTCGGCACGCAGCACGTTCCATTCTGCGGCGCGAGCGAACCCGCGTCCGCGTCGAGCACCACGAAGACCTCCCACGGATTGCCGTCGGGGTCGGTGGCCCAGACCTTGTCCTGGACGGCGTAGCAACACGTCGTGTTCTCCTCCGTGCGCGTCAGCAGTCCGGCCGCGCGCAGCCGCTCACCGAGCTTCTGCACCGCCGTGGTCGACTGCACCTGCACGCCGAAGTGGCGCCCCGAGGAGAGTTCCGCGGTCGCCTCCCGCATCGCGCGCGCCGCCGCGGGGTTCTCGACCAGCGACAGGTTCACGGACGGGTCCTTGGGCTCGAACTTCGCGTAGCGCGGCCGCGTCTTGACCGGCCCCTCGCCGAAGAGCGCCGTGTAGAACGCGACGGCGCGCGCGAGGTCGCCCGTCACGAGGCCGATGTGGATGCGGGCGTCGCCCGCGAAACGGACCGCGGAGAGGCGCTCTGCCGTTTGGTTCGCTGTCGTCTGCATGTGGATCGTGTGAGCGCCCGAGACCATTCCCTGCGCTCACCCCTGCTGTCGGGGCCGGGGCCGAAAGGACGCAGAGATTCTCACCGGAACGTGCGCTTCAGGGGCGCCATAGATGGCGCGCGAGGTCGACGCGGCCGCTCGGTCGGAAAGACACGCCTTCAGCGGCGAGGCGGCCGCGCTGCTCGGCTGGAGCACTGCCGTCGCCGCGCAGTGCGATCGCGCCGCTCGCCGAGACGACGCGCCACCACGGCAACGGCGTGCGCGCCGGCAGCGTCGACAGCACCTTCCCGACGAGGCGCGCGCGGCGCGGCAGGCCGGCTTCGAGCGCAACGAGTCCGTACGTCGCGACAGAGCCGCGCGGAATGGAATCGACCGTCGCGAGGATGCGCTGGCGGCGCGCGTCGGGGTCGCTCCCCGATGGCGACGCGTGCTTCGACGTGAGCGGGCGGCGCTTCATGGCGCGTGAATGTGTAGCAGGACGGTCGCCGGCCCGATCCGCGAAATGCATGGCGGACGGAACCCGTGTTCAGCGTCTCCGCGTCAGGTGCGCCGCGCGTCCATCGCACCGCTCGCAATCGCCCACTTCTCGCAGCACGCCCATGCGCATCGCTACCTTCAACGTCGAGAACATGTTCGATCGCCCGCGCGCCATGAACCTCGCTACGTGGGCGGAGGGGCGGCCGGCTCTCGAGGCGCACCAGCGCCTCAACGAGTTGTTCAATCGCGCGACCTACAACGCGGCGACGAAGCGGCAGATCCTCGAGTTGCTCGAACAGCAGGGCCTGCTCCGGACGGACAGCGGACCTTGGATGAAGCTGCGCAAGATCCGCGGAAAGCTCATCCATCGCCCGAACAACGGCGCGCCGACGATCGTGGCCGGCGGGCGCAGTTCGTGGATCGGTTGGGTCGAGCTGCACACCGAGTCCGTGAGCGACACGGCGCGCCTCAACACGGCGCGCGTGATGAACGTCGTGAATGCGGATGTTCTCGCGGTCGTCGAGGCCGACGATCGACCCGGTCTCGTGCTCTTCAATTCGAGCGTGCTCCCGCTCGTCGGCGCCGCGCCGTACGAACACGTGCACCTGTTCGACGGCAACGACGACCGCGGCATCGACGTCGGCCTCGTCACGCGCGCCGCGTTCCCGATCCGTGGGTTGCGCTCCCACGTCGACGACCGCACCCCGAGCGGCGCGCGGACGTTCTCGCGCGACTGTCCTGAGTACGAGGTCGAGCTGCCCGACGGTTCACGGCTGTGGGTTCTCGTGAACCACCTGAAGAGCAAGGGCTACGGCAGCCCCGCTTCGAACAACGCGCGCCGTCGCCTGCAAGCCGAACGCGTGCGCGCGCTCGTCGACGAACATCTCGCGGCCGGCGACGAGAACGTCGTCGTGCTCGGCGACCTCAACGACACACCGGGGAGCGATCCGCTCGCGCCGCTCCTGGCGGAGGGGTCGGTGTTGCGCGACATCGCCGACCATCCGGCGCACGACGACGGCGGCCGCCCCGGCACGCACGGCAACTGCACGGCGTCCGGCAAACTCGACTACATCCTCGTGTCACCCGCACTGTGGCAGCGCGTCACCGCCGCCGGCATCGAACGCCGCGGCATGTGGGGCGGCGCGAACGGCACGCTCTGGCCGCACTTCGACGAGGTCGCGAGCGCGATCGATGCCGCGTCGGACCACGCAGCGGTGTGGGTCGAGCTGGCCGACTGACGCGCGGCAGTACGGTGCCGCACCAAAAACTGCACACCGGTGGCAGTACGGTGCCGCACCAAAAGTTGCACACCCTGCGTGCATCCGCAGGGCGCGCTGTGCGCGCCCTGCGGATGCACG
>JBIKNC010000314.1:0-3997 GCA_044358925.1 Planctomycetota bacterium
GCCCCCTTTTCTTGAACCGCGGCGCGCCGTGGTCAGTCCTCGAAAGCGTCCATCGCACCCAGGTCCTGTGCCCAGGTGCGGAACCAGTCGGGCGGCAGCCAGCGGTGCAGCGTGCCGGCGAGGTGCACGAGGGCGCGCTCCTCGTCCTCGATGCGCCGACTCTCGGCGAGGCGGCGGCGCTCCGACTCGCGCACGAACGAGCGCTCGACCAAGCCCATCAGGAACACACGCTGCTGGGGCGGCGACTGGTGCGCGCGCCGCACGAGCGGCATGAGACGCCAGCCGAACGAACGCGGCAGACCGTGGCGCTCGCACAGGGCTTCGAGATCGGCGTCGGGAGACATGGCAAGTCCCTAGGGATGTGGGTGCGTGGGGACGCACCGCTGCACTCGCGCGGCGTGACTGGAGCACGCCACTCGAGGGCGACAGCCGAGGGCAACCGAAACGTACCCCGCGTCCACCGACGGCGTCGGCCGCCGCTCGGACGACCTCGATCCGTGGCGCTCGGTGCGCCGTGCCGTCTCCCGCTCGCGCGGTCAGGCGTCGGCAGCCAGAGCGCGGCGCGCGGCTCCCACGATCTGCGCGGCGCGAGTCGGTTCGAGGCCGAGGGGCCCGAGCACGAGGCCCTTCACCGCGTCGATGCCCGGGAGGTCGGGCTCCTTCTCGAGGCGGTGGACGATCGCGTTGGCCGTGGCGACGACGGCAGCGTTCGGGTTGTCCGCGAGCAGCGTCTCGAGCTTGCCGTGGTGCATGCCGATCGCGCGCACGAGCACGTCCGGCAGGCCCCAGGTCTGGGCGACCCGCGCACCGATGGCGGCGTGGTCGAAGCCCAGCTGCTCGTCCTCGACGACGTGGATCGGGCGACCGGATTTCGCGGCGGACTGGACGACCTCGACGTACTCGCGCGCGAGGTTGTCGAGCAGCACGACCTTCCCGATGTCGTGCAGCAGGCCGCAGGAATAGAACTCGTCGGGGCCCAGGGCGAAACCGACGCCGGAGCCGCGCGTCAATTCCTGGCAGAACTGGGCGACGGCGATCGAGTGACGCCATTGCGCTTCGAGGTCGAAGCCGCCGAGCTTCGCAAGATGTTCGAACTGGGCGATCACCGATGCTTGCAACACGAGATTCTTCAGGACCCGCAGTCCGAGCACGCTGGCCGCGTGTTCGGTCGAGACCACCTTCTCGCGCAACCCGTAGAAGGCGCTGTTCGCGATGCGCAGCACCTTCGTCGCGATGGGGGCGTCCTTCGCCACCTCGCGCCCGATGTCGCGCAGGCCGATCTCCGGATCGGTCATCATCGCGTTGATGCGCTGAACCACGACCGGCAACGTCGGGATGGAGACCTGGTTGCCGAGCGCGCGTTCGAGGAAGTCGGATTTCGTCATGGCGGAGGGCAGAAGTCGGTCGGCCGCACGTGGGGGTCCGCAAGCGCTCGCGCTCGCACATCGGCGGCGCACGCCCGTCCGCTATCGGGCGGCGACGGCCCCCGGATTGATCAGATCTCGACTCGCCCCAAGCCGCGTCGTTCGCGACGCTGAACCCCTCGCTCGGGGCCCTGCCGGCCCCGGATACACTCCTGAGTGACGGCGGGAGCTGCGAACTCTCCGCCGACCCCCCTCGCTTCGGTCCACACCGTCCCGAACGCCTCCGAGCCCATGTCACGCTTCATCCTCGTCACCTGCGCGTCGACCGCACTCGCCGCCTCGGCTTCGGCGCAGTTCCAGCATCCTTCGCCGCTGCCGGAAGTGATGCTCGTCAATGACTCGTTCGGCAAGAGCAACCCGAACCTGTCGTCGAACGACCTCTTCGAGGACCAGATCATCCGACTGGCCGACTTCGACGGCAACGGCACCTACACGGGACTGCTCGAGACGAGCCTGTTGTTCGAGTTCGGCACGAGCCCGAACAAGAACAAGAGCTGGCAGATCCAGCGCGTGCGCAGTCGCCTGGAGAACGGCGTTCCGGCCGTCTACTTCACCAACGGCCGCAACGGCAGCGCGGGCACCTCGAACAACTTCATCGCGCACCTCTACCGCGGTACGGATCTCGACGACAACGGGTTCATCGAGGAGACGGAGATCACGCTCGTGATGAACCTCGAGACCGTGCTCGGCGGAACGCAGGGCATGGAGGACGTCGCGCTCGCGAAGAACGGCGGACTGTGGTCGACGACCGACTTCCCCGGCGGTGGCCTCGTGTACCAGAACGGCGGCGCGCCGATCTCGACGATCGACTTCAACACGCTCGCCACGTTCAAGGTGCCGGGCAAGAACGGCGTGCTGACGAACATCGACATCGACGACTTCACGACCTGCACGCCCTACGGCGACAACGGTGTGCTCGTGTACAGCGACGGCTTCGGCACGGCGAAGGACGAGGCGATCCACGCCTTCTTCGATCTCAACGGCGACGGCGACGCGAAGGACCCGGGCGAAGCGACCTGCTTCCTGAACGCCAGCGGCGCGAACGTCGGACTCGAGAAGAACCCGGACTTCGGCACCACGCTGCCCAGCATCACCGTCAGCTCCACGCAGAAGCTCTACGGCTGGCTCAAGGAGATGGCCACGATGGACGAGGGCAAGCAGGAGTCGTACTTCTTCGCCTGCAACTCGTCGAACACGAGCACGTTCGGCATCAACGAGAACGGCCAGTACATCAACGGCCTGATCTTCCGCGCCGTCGACAAGAACGGCGACCGCGACGTCAACGACGCCGGAGAGGTCAACCTCTACTACGACGGCAGCGGTGCGAGCGGACTCCCGACCGAGTTCAACAAGATCCTCGGCATCGACGTCTACCGGAACAGCCTGATCGTCTTCTCGCTGGGTGGCTCGAAGATCGTCGCCATCTTGACCGACCTCAACGGCGACGGCGATGCGATGGACGACGGCGAACGACTCGACCCGTGGAGCGAGGTCGACGCCGCGTCGTTGCCCTTCAACCTGTTCCTGTTCGGCACGGCCGCCGGGGCGCTCGAGCCCGGCATCCTGCCCGAACCGACGTCTCGCCAGGCGACGTACGCAGGGGCCGGCTGTGCGCAGTTCGGCGGACTGGTTCCGAACATCTTCGCGCAGGGCAAGTTCCAATCGGGTTCACCGTTCTTCGACGTCAAGGTCGACAACGCGCCGGCGAACTCGTTGGCCTACTTCTTCACGGGTCTCGGCACCACGTACTTCGGTCAGGCGTTGCCGCTCGGGTTGGGCTTCCTCGGACTCCCGGGGTGCACGCTCTACACGGACCTGACCTACCAGTGGCCGGTGTTCACCGATGCCTTCGGTGAAGCGACGATCTCGTTCGGCGGCAAGCTGCCGCAGAGCGGGTTGAGCGGTAAGGCTTTCCGTACGCAGTGGGTCACCGTCGACCTGTCGGCGCCGACGCCGGAGCTCGGCCTCTCGCGCCAGATGACGCTGACTGCGCCGTAAGTGACACTCGGACCGCGGCGCTCGGCAAGCTCGGGCGCCGCGGGGTCGATAGCGGGAGCTCCCAACTCTCCCGCCCATGTCGATCCTCCGTTCGAGTGCAGCGCTCGCTCTGCCGGCGCTGCTCGCCTTCTCGTACCTCGCCGTTCACACGCGGGCCGTCGTGGACGCCGGAACGGCGCCGCATCTGGAGCTCGAGGACGTGGTGCGCCACGCGCGCATCGCGTTCGTCGGAACGGTGCAGAGCGCACTCGCGCGGCAGGCCGCCGACGGCTTGATCGAGACCGAGTACAGCCTCGCCGTCGAACAGCGTTTCGTCGGAGACGGCGGCCCCTCGCAGACGGTCGTGTTGCCGGGCGGCGTCCTCGCCGACGGCCGCGGACTGGTGTTGCCCGGTGTGCCGCAGCTCGCGGTGGGTGAGGAGGTCGTGCTGTTCCTCAGCGAACGCGATGCGCGGAGCGGTCGGCACATGCCGGTCGGTCTCGAGCAGGGCCGCTATCGACTCGTGCTCGGTACCGACGGTGTGCGGCGTGCGATCGGAGCCGGTCCCTCGTACGCACTCGACGTCAGCGGCGCGC
>JBIKNC010000315.1:0-3994 GCA_044358925.1 Planctomycetota bacterium
GCGCGGCACGTGTGACGGCCAATGCAGCGCCGACCCAGGCCGCCGCCGACACCCAGCGCGCGCGTTGGGAGGGCGGGCGTTTGCGGATGGCGCTCGAACACCTGCCGGGCCTCGCGTTCGACGTGCTGCGCGGCAAATGGCGCCTCGCGGAACCGGCCTTCGAGTTGGCGCTCCTGCCGCTCGGTTTCCACGCGCTCCTGCTGTGCCTGGGCGTGCTGGCCGGCGGGTGGTGGACCGCGCTCGCCATGTTCGGCGGCGCGGTCGTGATGAGCCATGTGCTCCTCGCCGTCCACCTGGCCGGCCGCGGCATGCACGACCTCGTGGCGCTGCGGCACGCGCCGCTCTACGTCCTGAAGAAGCTGAAACTCGCCCCGGCGATCGCGCGCGCCTCGTCCAAGTTCGCGAGCTGGAAACGCACGGAACGCGCTGCCTGATCGGCCGCCCGGCCGGCTGCCCGACGACACCGCCGGAGCGTTCGCGCCGCGCTCCGACTACCATGTTCGCCCCACAGCTTCGCGGCCGCCCCCGGGGCGCCGCTCGGAGCGCGTCCCACCCATCGCTCGGCCCGCGTGTCGAGAGCCGAGTCACCGCCATGTCCAGCCTCAAAGAAGTCCTCGAATCGGTCGTCAAGAACAACGGAAGCTTCACGTTCCGCGCGGATCCCGAGGGCACGCTCGAAGACTTCGGCCCGATCGTGCGCCGCTGCCGCGAGGCCCTCTCGCGCGGCTTCGTGACGAAGAGCACCGAGCGCAAGAACAAGTCCGCCGGCAAGGTCGACCAGATCGAACTCGTCGGCCTGACCGCGAAGGGCAAGGAGTTCCTCGACTCGACGCCCGCCTGAGCCGGAGCACCGATCGCATCGACGACGAGGGTCGCGGCGCCGCAGGGCACCGCGACCCTCGTCGTCATCTGCCGAACGCGTTCGGCGTCGGCGACGGCGTGACGTCGAGCACCAGGTTCTCACCGGCCGCGTCGGTTCCGACGAGAGCGCTGATCCTGTAGTCGCAGCACGCGAGCCCGCTCAAGCCTTGGCCCGTCGGGAAAGCGACGTACGCCTTCCCGTCCTCGTCGAACGGAACCGCGTCGCCGGTGCCGATCGTGACGCTGTGAGCGTTGCCGTTCACGATCGAGAACTGGAGTGCCGCGATGACCGGCCCACCAGCGAGGTCGTTGCACAGAGAGCCCGCGGCATCCGATCCCGCCGACGCAATGGCGAGCGGATCGATCTCCCCCAGTCGCGTCGACCCGCCGGTCATGTCCGCTCGGCCCATCGCGATCGCGTGGCGCGTCGTCGACGACGGATGCGAACCGAAAGCACAGCCGCTCGGGAGGAGAAGAACGGCAGCGAGAGCAGAGACGCGGAACGCGTGCGAGAAGCGCATGAGTCGACCTGGGCAAGGCACTTCTCGGCTCAGCAATGAGCGCGAGAGCGATCACGAGGACTGCGCGAGAATGCTAGCCCACACCCGCGTCGTGCGTCAACCGCGGTGGCGAGACCGCCTTCTCCACTTCAAAAATACGTTGCCAATTCCGCGGTCACCCATTCCACGAGTGAGGCCTTCATGCTTGCAATGTCCTCATACATTGCACCGCCCGCTGGATCAGCAGATATGTCGAGTGAGTATGTTGCGCACCAGCAACCTGGCAGATCCATATCACTCGAGCTCAGACTCACCATCGCCATGTTGCCTCCGAGCCCCACTTGCCCGGGAACGAAGTGATCAGGGTGGAGCGTGCAGAATGCAGGATTCACCAGCACTTTTCCGAGTTTGGGCATGTTGAATGCGTCAATACTCGAAGCATCGGAAACAACAAGGGTCACCGCGTAGTCCGCGAAGGCGTCCGACGCCAGCATCAACTCGTCGATTGCACGTGCGAGTCGCTCCTCCATGCGAAGCAGGGCCAATGAGCGAACGTCCTTGACCGCGTCCGAGTCAGCATCTAGGCCTCGCTGGCTCGCCGCGAGGTCGATCGCCCGCTCGAGAACACCAGGGGCGCCATCCCGAAGCTGGCCCAAACCTGCTATCAGAGTGCCCTGTGAGGCGAGGAAATCGCTTGTGATGTCGCCCTGTGATGCGATTTTCGCGGCAATGGTAGGACCGAGCTGTTTCATGAACTCGGAGACATCGCCGAGCTCTGACGGTGGAGCATCGGCGGGAACTTCTATCTTCAGAAAGCCATCAACGCCCTGTCCCATTGTCTTGCGAAAGTAGTCGAGCATCGTGGGCCACTCGGGGCCCCAGAATTCAGCCCACGGCCCATCACCGACCGATCCAACAAGGGCCCGGTTGGGAATGAGCCGCAGCCAGGCGCCCGCCACATCGTCTGTTCGGGATGAGCTGATGTCTTCCAGTTCGTCCAGTACCGGCGCCCGTACACCAGGAGAGTGCGACGCGAGCGGATCGATTTGACCGCCATCCGAATCAACCGCACCGGCCTCTCCGCCCTTGGTGCTTCCTCCGGCAGCGGGCTTTGAGACCCATTGCCAGAGCAGCAGTACGAAGCCGATGACCGACAGGACGACAAGTGAGACTTTCACCGATTTCTGCATATTTGAGGTACGACTCGGACGATCTGAGCAGCGAAGGCCCACTGTGGCGCTCTGAAGTTGAACTTGAAACACGCGGAGGATGTCGCGCAACGTGGGCGAAGCCCAACCTCAGAACGTCTCAATGACATTCATCAATCACCGCCACCGCCACCGCCACCGCCACCCGATGTTCCGCAATGGCTGCAGGTCAAACTCATTTCCGCCGCCGGAATGGTGCTCGGATCGAAGCTGAGTATCTTCTGGACTTTGAAGCCGCAGTCGACAGGTATGAAGGGGTACGACTCGGTATCTCCTGTACCGGCGGGCAGAGTTCCCGACGTTCGGGTCAATCTCCCCACCAGCGCCCCGGCCGGGTCTGTGAACACCGCTGTCCCGCCAGTTACCTTTGCAGGCGTTGTTCCGACTTGCCAGGTCATGATCAGCGAGCCACTGCAGGGACTGGCTGAGCATGTGAGTGGCACCGTATTGGGATTCGGGTCGCAACTGCCAGGAGTTCCTCCGAAAAGCCAAACCACCTTGTGGCCGTGGACGGGATCTTCCCAGATCCCGCCACCTGAAGGAGAGCTGAAGGAGAGATTGCAACCACTGCACTCCTGCGCGATGGCGCTGGAAGCGAGGACGAAAGTAGCGGCGACAGCGAGAATCGACTGGTGCGTCATGTGGGTGTCCCAATTGCTCTTGCGAAACTGAGATACCCAGGATGAATTTAGCCCCCCCCTTGCCGAATTGTCAACGGCAACCGAACCGCGAGCGTCCCGCGCTCGTCCCGGGGTTCCCGATCCGTTGCCGAGAAGTTGCTCTCGGGTCCTGCCTTCAAGACGCGAGAGTCGCCACCCAGGCTGTCAGGCAGCTTCGCTGACGAACGGCACACCCGAGTTCGCGCCGCTCAGCACGGTGCCGATCAGGCGCGCACCGGACTCGTCGAGCATCGCGAGCGCGGACTTCAGCTCTTCCTTGGTCGTGTGACCGGCGCGCACCACGAGCACCACGCCGTCGACCTTGCCCGCGACGAGGCGCATGTCGTGGCAGCTCTCGAGCGGCGGCGCGATGTAGATCGTCGTGCGACAACGAGTCTCGGCCTCGTGACGCAGACGCGTGAACGCGGCGGCGGCGAACGCGCCGGCGACCAGGGGACGCGGGGCTCCGCCGCTCATGACGAACAGGTGGTCGTGGCGCGAGCTGTGCACGAGACTCGCGCCCGGATCGGCGGCGCCGTGCAGGCACTCGGCAGTGCCGACGCGCGTCGGTTCGCCGAGCAGCTCCGCGAGGCGCGGGCGTTCGAAGTCGAGTTCGACGAGGCCGATCGGTTCGCGCAGGTGCGCGCCGAGGCGCACGGCACACGCGGCGGCGACGCTGGTCGCACCGCTCGAGCGCTGCGGCGCGGCGACGAGCACGCTCCGCACGGGCACGTTCTCACCGCCGACGAGGCGCGGCCACAGTTCC
>JBIKNC010000110.1:0-14139 GCA_044358925.1 Planctomycetota bacterium
GCTGGATGGGCGCGGCGACGGGCCGCTCGGGCTCGACGCCGAAGCCCTCGACGGACTGCCGACGCAGCTCGTCGACGCCGCCGAGGACGTGCGCAGCGCGGCGAACGCGACCCGCGCCGGCGCGGCCGCCGGTCAGCCGGGCGACGAGGCACGCGAGCGTGCGGCGCACCTCGAACGCGAAGCGGCGGCGATCGCAGCGCACGCCGTGGTGATCGCGGACTTCGTCGCCGCGCCCGACCTCGACGTGGACTCGCTCCCGACCTCGAGCGCCGATGCGGACTCCGTCGAGACGACCGTCGTCGACGTGAGAGCGCGCGCCGAGGCCCTGCTCGCTCTCGACGCGGAACTCGCGGCCGCGACGAGCGCACTCGTCGAGCGCTCGCGCGACCCGGAGGCCGACATCGCGCCCGAGGAGCTCCCGGCGGAGCTGCGCGGTCTACCCGAGCTGCTGCTGCTCGAACGCACGAACGACCTCGTGCCGAGCGAGGACTGGGCCGGGACGCGCGCCGCCCTGCGCGCTGCGCCCGTGATGACACTCGCCGCGCTCGGCCTCGGCCCCGCGCTGGTCGGTTTGTTCGTGTTGATGTTCACGCGCCGCTTCGTGCGCCCGCACGCGCCGCTCGGCGGGCGCGTGCCGCTCGTCCCCGGTTGGATCGCGTTCGTCGCCGGGCAACTCGGCTTCGGCCTCGTGGGTTCGCTGGTCGCACTCGTCATCCACGGCCTGACCGGCGTGAGTGTGCTCGTCGCGAGCGTCCCGATCGTCATCGCCGCGCTGTGGAGCGCCGGCTACGTGCAAGGTGCGCCGCTCGCCGCGGCCCTCGGTGCGGCCGGCGAGCGCCTCGGCGTCACCGGCTCCTGGCGTTCGGCGCCGATCGCCATCGCGGCCGGCGTCTGCACGCTGCCGCTCATCGCACTCGGCCCGCTCGTCTTCGCGTCGCTTGCCGGAGACTCGTCGTCGATCTGGTCGAATCCGTACTTCGACGTCGTCCTCGAAGGCGGCCTGCCCGCGTGGCGCAAGATGGCTCTCGAAGCGGGCGTCTGGGCGCCGATCTTCGAGGAGATCGCATTTCGCGGCGTGCTCTTCGCGGCGCTGCGCTCGCGCCTGCCGTTCGCGCAGGCCGCACTCGCGACCTCGCTGGCCTTCGCCGTCGCGCACCCGTACGACCTCGTCGGTGCGCTCGTCGTCGCGTGGATCAGCCTCGTGATGTGCTGGCTGTACGAGCGCACCGGCAGCCTCGTCGCGTGCATGGCCGCGCACAGTGCGTACAACCTGTTCCAACTGTCGCTGATGCTCACGCTGCTGTGAGCCGCACCCGATGACGACCTCTCGCCGCCGCTTCCTCGACGCCCTCGCGTGCCGCGCGACCGACCGCGCGCCGGCGTGGTTCATGCGCCAAGCCGGGCGCTATCTGCCCGAGTACCGCGCGTTGCGCAGTGGGCAGAGCTTCATGGCCACGCTCGCCGATCCGGCGCGCGCGGCCGAGATCACACTCCAGCCGATCCGCCGCTTCGGCATGGACGCGGCGGTCGTGTTCAGCGACATCCTCGTGCCGCTCGCGGCGATGGGGCTGTCGGTCGATTTCGTCGAAGGCGCGGGGCCGGTCGTCACGCCGCCCGTGCGCACGCGCGCCGACGTCGATCGCCTGGTCGACTTCGATCCGAACGTGGCGACGGCGACGCTCGGAGCGTGCCTGCGACTCGTGCGCGCGGAACTCGGCGACGAGCGCGCGCTCGTCGGCTTCTGCGGCGCGCCTTTCACCGTCGCGAGCTACGCGATCGAGGGCAAGAGTTCGCGCGAGTTCGCCGAGACGAAACGCCTGCTGTACGGCGAACCCGCGACGTTCGACGCGCTCCAAGCGCGCATCGTCGAGAACTCGATCGGCTACCTCGCGATGCAGGTCGCCTCCGGCGCCGACGCGCTGCAGATCTTCGACTCGTGGGGCGGCGCGCTCGACGCACACACCTACCGGCGCGCCGTGCTGCCGCACCTCGTGCGCCTCGTGCGTGGCGCGAAGGACACGGGCGCACCGGTGATCGTGTACGTGAACGGCGGCGGGCACCTGCTCGAGCTGCTGCTCGAGACGGGCGCCGACGCGCTCTCGATCGACTGGCGCGTCGATCCGCGAGCGGCGCGACGCATCGTCGGCGCGCACGTCGCACTCCAGGGCAACCTCGATCCGATCGTGCTCCTCGCCGACCGCGCGAGCGTCGAGCACGAGACACGCCGCGTGCTGTCCGAGTTCGCCGGCCACGCCGGCCACGTGTTCAACGTCGGAAGCGGCTTGATTCCGCGCACGCCGGTCGAGAACGTGGCTGCCGCGCTCGACGTGGTGCGCTCCACGACGCGCTGAAGTTCAGCGGCGCCCCAACGGCCTGCGCCTCTCTCCCATGGACGTTCTCATCCTCCTCGTCTCGCTCGCAATTCTCACCGCGGGCGCCGAGCTGCTCGTTCGCAGCTCCTCGATCGTCGCCCTGCGCGCCGGTGTCTCGGCGCTCTTCGTCGGTTTGACGATCGTCGGCTTCGGCACCTCGTCACCCGAGATGGCGGCGAGCATGGCGTCGACGCTGAAGGGCAACATGGGTGTGTCGGTCGGCAACGTCGTCGGCTCGAACATCTTCAACGTCGCAGTGATCCTCGCGTTGACGGCCGCGATCAAGCCGATCCGCGTCGGACTCTCGGCGGTGCGGCGCGACCTCGGCGTCGCGATCTTCGCGTCGCTGCTGCTGTTCATCCCGATGGCGCTCGGGGGCGTCATCCCGCGTTGGCTCGGAGCGCTGATGTTCCTCGGCATCATCGCGTACGTCACGACGGCCTACTTCCAGGATCGGTCCGCGAAGCCGGCCGATCAGGCGCTGGCCGAACATGAAGTGCGTTCGTCGCTCGTGATCGAGGAGCCGCCCAAGCCGACACACGCGTGGTACGACTCGTCGGCCGCGCACGTCGGACTGATCGTCGTCGGCCTGGCGCTGCTGGTCGCGGGCGCGACGTGGTTCGTCGATTCGGCGGTCGCGATCGCCAAGAGCTTCGACGTGCCCGACGACGTCATCGGACTGACGATCGTGTCCGCCGGAACGTCGATGCCCGAGCTCGTGACGTCGATCGTCGCGGCGCGGCGCGGCAACCCGGACATCGCGGTCGGCAACGTGATCGGCTCGAACATCTTCAACATCTTCGCCATCACCGGAGCGTGTGCGATGGTCGCGCCGCAGGTCGTGCCCAACGAGATGCTGTATGTCGACATTCCGATCATGCTGCTCTCGACGGCGATCCTCGTGCCGTTGATGAAGACCGGCAACCAGATCTCGCGTCGCGAGGGCTGGGGCCTCTTGTTGGGTTACGGCGGCTATCTCACCTACCTGCTCGTGGCGCGCACGAACGCGTTCGGTTGAGAGCCGCGCGGCGCCCCGATGGACATTCTCGTTCTCCTCGTCAGTCTCGGCGTCGTCACACTCGGCGCCGAGATCCTGGTGCGCAGCGCGTCCATCGTCGCCTTGCGAGCGGGCGTCTCCGCGCTCTTCGTCGGACTGACGATCGTCGGCTTCGGCACGTCTTCGCCTGAGTTGGCGGCGAGCGTCTCGGCCACGCTCAACGGCTCCTCCGACATCGCGCTCGGCAACGTCGTCGGGTCGAACATCTTCAACGTCGCGGTGATCTTGGGACTCACTGCGGCGCTTCGGCCGATACGTGTGGCGCTCTCGGCGATCCGCCGCGACCTGGCCGTGGCCTTCTTCGGTTCGGCGCTGCTGCTCGTTCCGTTGGCCCTCGACAACGTGCTGCCGCGTTGGCTGGGTGTGCTGATGTTCTTCGGCCTCGTCGCCTACCTGTACAGCGCCTATCGAGCCGATCGCCGCGCGAAGCCGGCCGACCAGGAACGCAGCGACGACGAAGTGCGTTCGTCGTTGTCGATCGAGAACCCGCCGCAGCCGATCAAGGCCTGGTACGACACGACGTGGGCGCACCTGCTGCTGATCGTGGTGGGTCTGGCACTGCTCGTCTTCGGTGCGGACGCCTTCGTGAAGTCGGCGGTGGCGATCGCGAAGAGCTACGGCGTGTCGGCCGACGTCATCGGACTCACGATCGTCTCGGCCGGCACGTCGCTGCCCGAGCTCGTCACGTCGATCGTCGCGGCGCGGCGCGGCAACCCCGACATCGCGATCGGCAACGTCATCGGCTCGAACATCTTCAATGCCCTCGGCATCGCGGGCATCGCGGCGATGGTCGCGCCGCAGGTGGTGTCGCCGGCGATGATCGCGGTGGACGTGCCGGTGATGCTCGTGAGCATGGCCGTCCTCGTGCCGATCCTCGGCCGCAAGTCGTACATCTCGCGCTTCGAGGGCTGTCTGCTGCTCGCCGGCTACGGCGTGTATCTGACCTACCTGCTCGTCGCGCGTGCCGGTTGACGTGTTCGTGCCGCCGTACCCGTCAACAGCGACGCTCACTCGAGCATCCAACGCCACGCATCGGCGACACCGACGGCTTCGAGGTCGGTGTCGGTGCTCGTGACGACCTCCGAGAAGTCGCGCAGCTCCGGCGCGCGCACGAGGTCCGCGGGCTGCGTGCTGTCGACGTCGCCCAGGCGCACGAGGCCGAGCGAGCCGGAGCCGGTCACGCTCACCACCCAACGGCCCGGACTCAGCGCGCGGTAGATGGCCTTGCCGTGGTCGGCGCGCGGGTCGTCCCAGTCGATGTCGACCAGGCTCTGGTCGAGCAGCACCGCGTCCGCCGGCGCCGTCCACGAGTCGAACACGCGCCGGATCAGGAGGCGCCCGTCGATCACGACGTAGTCGACGTAGATCTCGCCGCGCGGATCGAGGTTCGTCTCGACCACCTGCCGCGTGCCGTCGGACGCGCGCACCGCGATCGCGATGCTCTCTTCGCCCACGACGAGTTCGGTCACGGTCGTGCGCCGCACCGCCGCGTTGAACTGCGTGCGCAGGCCTTCGTACTGCGCGGCCACGTCGGCCAGACGTTCGCGGTAGGTGGCTGCGGCGATCTCGCTCTTCACCGAGCGGTAGCCGAGGAATCCGCCGCCCCCGAGCAGCGCCGCCGTGAGGATGTAGCCGACGATTCGCATGGGTTGCGCGTCGAGCGGCGCCCCCGCGCCCGTCGCACCCCAGCGACTCCTCGATGCCGGTCCGAGGGTAGCGCGGCTCCCGGATGCACGCGGTGGTCGGTCGCCGCCGCGAGCGCTCCGGTGGGACGGCTCCTTACGATGCCGCGTGCATGCCGACCGAAACGCAACGCGCCCCCGCGACCAGTGCGAGCCGCGCGACCGGCGACCTGGCGCTCGTGATGAGCGGCGGCGGCGCCCGCGCGGCCTACCAGGTCGGCTTCCTGAGCGCGATCGCGGACGCCGCTCCCGACTTCCGGCCGCAGATCGTCACGGGAGTGTCCGCCGGCGCGATCAACGCCGCCTTCTTCGGCGCACGGCGCGGCACGTTCGGCCACCTGTGCGGCGACCTCGCGGCGCTGTGGCGCGGATTGCGCGCCGAGGACGTGATGGACGCGAGTGCGACGAGCATGTCGCGCCTCGCCATCAAATGGGGCCTGCGCCTCGCGACGGGCGGGCGCTACCGCGGACGCGGGCTGCGCTCGCTCATCGACACGGCCCCGCTGCGGCGCTTCTTGATGGGCGCGCTCGACAGCAAGGACGGCAGCCTGCCCGGCATCGCGGAGAAGATCGAGGCGGGTGAACTCGACGCACTCGCACTGACCGCGTCGTCCTACACGTCGGGTGGCACCGTCACGTTCTGTCAGGGTCGCTCGGTGAAGGACTGGGAGCGCCCCAACCGCCGCAGCCGCCAAGTCGCGCTCACCGTCGAGCACGTCATGGCCTCGTCGTCGCTGCCGCTCTTCTTTCCGGCCATCCAACTCGACGACGGCTGGTACGGCGACGGCGGCATCCGCCTCACGGCGCCGCTCTCGCCTGCGGTGCACCTGGGCGCGCAGCGCATCCTCGCGATCTCGACGCGCACGTCGAACCCGGTCTTCACACCGGCCGGAGCGGACGCGCCGTACCCGCCGCCGTCGCAGATCGGCAGCTCCTTGATGAACGCCGTCTTCCTCGACCAGTTCGACGGCGACGCGCTGCGGCTCGCGACGACGAACGACCTCATCAACCGGCTGCCCGAGGCGGACCGCGGCGGCCTGCGCCCGATCGACTTGCAGGTCTTCCGCCCGTCACAGGACCTCGGACGACTCGCCAACGACTACGAAGCCCGTCTGCCGAAGGCGCTGCGTTTCATGACGCGCGGCACGGGCACGCTCGAAACGCGATCGAACGACTTCTTGTCGATGATCATGTTTCAACACGATTACGTCGCACGTTTGATCGAAATCGGTGAGACCGATGCGCGGGCGAAGATGCCGGCGCTCCTGCGATTCCTGACAGGAACGCCGTGAATTCAGGGCCGTCGCCGGCCCGAGTACCGACTTCCACGGATCACCGCGGAAGGTCCGGTCGGCGTAGACTCGCACGCAGAGGCGAACGTCGACGTGTGCGCGCCACATGCCGACTCGTCGAGTCGATGGTTCGGCGAGCGCTCGACGCGCGCGCGGGGTTCCGGCTCGTTTCGTTCACCAGACGCGCACGCTCGCAACCTGCGCGTTGCCCTCATCAGCGAGGACATGACCCTGATCAACTCATCCACACGGCAAATCTATCGCTTCGAGCCGAGCGAAGCGGAGCGCTATCAGGATCGATTGCGCGCCCTGATGGCCAACCTGCTCCTCGCGGAGGAGACCGAACGTCGCCAACTCGCGGCCGACCTGCACGACGGCCTCACGCAGATCCTGGCGCTCATCGGCATGAAGGTCGCGTCGTTGCGCGAACTCTGTGACGCTCGGGCCTTCGCGGCGCTCGACCAGATCGGCTCCCTCGTCCGACAGGCGGACGCAGCCGCACGTTCCGTCGGCTACGAACTGAGCCCGCCGGTCTTGCACGACGTCGGCCTCGAACCCGCCGTGGTGTGGCTCGTCGACAGCATCCACACACGCTACGGCCTTTCCGTGACCTGCTCGGACGACGGTCAGGCCAAGCCGACCGACGAGCGCACACGCGTGGTGCTGTTCCGCGGCATCCGGGAACTGCTGATCAACGCGGCCAAACACGCGTCGGCGAAGTCCGTCGTCGTCTCGCTGCAGCGCGTCGACGACACACTCGTCGCGACCGTCGAGGACGACGGCGTCGGCATGGATGTGAACCTGCCGCTGTCGAAGGGCTCCGGTCTGTTCGCTCTCCACGAGCGCATCGAACACGTCGGTGGCCGCATCGAAATCAAGTCCTCGCCGGGTAGCGGCACGCGCATTCAGATCACCGTTCCGTGTGTGACGCCGCCGCAGATTGGCGCGGGAGCCCGCTCATGACCATTCGCGTCCTTCTCGTCGACGACCACCGCCTCATGCTCGAGGGACTTCGGGCCCTGATCGACGCTTCTACCGACGTCACCGTCGTCGGCGAAGCGACGGACGGACGTATGGCGCTCGACCTCGTCCGCAAGCTCGCCCCCGACGTGGTCGTCATGGACATCGGCATGCCGGAGCTGAACGGTGTCGAAGCCACACGCGCCATCCGCGCCGAGCACGAGCGCGTACGCGTGGTCGCGCTGACGACCCATGCCGACAAGCGCTACGTGCACCACATGCTCGCGGCGGGAGCGTCGGGGTACGTGCTGAAGATGGCGGCCTACGACGAACTCCTGCGCGCGGTGCGCGCGGCCAGCATCGGCCGCACCTACCTGAGTCCGGAGATCGCGGGCGACGTCGTCGAGCGCTCCACCAGCCCGAATCGCCCCGGAGCCGTGACCGCGTTCACCAGTCTCGGCGCGCGCGAACGCGAGGTGCTCCAACTCGTCGCCGAGGGCCGCACCTCGGCCGAGACGGCGAAGTCGATGCACATCTCGATCAAGACGGTCGAGACGCATCGCCGCAACATCGCACGCAAACTCGGACTGCACGGCACGGCCGAGCTGACGAAGTACGCCGTGCGCGAGGGACTCACGTCGCTCGACGCTTGAGCGCTGCGCGCGACCGTTCGCGCACAGATTCCATGGATACACGCATAGCGTCCCGGCTCGAATCCAGTTCAGATTGGCGCGTGACTTCATGGTCCAATACGAACCTCGCCAGCGGCTCCAAGATGCGCTCGATCATCTCACCGCTCTTCGCGGACGATTCGGGAACCAGAAGCGCGCCCAAGAGCACGACGAGATCGGCCGCGGTCTCGACGACGTCCGGGCCACGCTCGTGACGCTCCAGGGTCAGGTCGAACGCCTCGACGGCGTGCTGGAGCAGCGCGACGCCGACATCGATCGGTTGCGTTCGTCCGCCGCACGAACCGTGCTCGCGGAGGCTCGGTCGCGCCACTCCCTCGCCACCGAACTTCAAGCGGGACTCGCGCAGTACCTCGCACTGGCGAAGCTCCGACTCGCCGCGCTGCGCGGCACGGAGGACTCGGAGTTGCGCGCTGCTCTCGCGCAGATCGAGGCGCTCGTCGACCAGGCGGAGCGCTCCTTGCGCGCCGTCACGCTGCAGATCAGCCCGCCGAGCCTCTTCGAATTCGGACTGGTACCGGCACTCGAGTGGCTGGCCGAAGAGATGGGACGGCGGTTCGATCTGACCGTCGAGATCCTGGACGAGGACAGCCCGAGCGTGGACGAAGAGGAGGTGCGCGTTCTCGTCTACCGCTGCGTCCGCGAACTCCTGATCAACGTCGCGCAGCACGCTGAAGTGCTGCAGGCGAAGGTGCGGCTCTTTCCGCATGACGACGCGTTGCACGTCATCGTCTCCGACCACGGTCGCGGCTTCGACACTTTGACCGTCGAGAGCTCTTCCTCGAGCCTGTTCGGACTGCGTGAGCAGCTCACACACGTCGGCGGAGAGCTGCTTCTCACGTCGTCGCCGGAACACGGCACGTCCGCGCTCGTGTCGGTTCCGCTGAGCGCAGCGCGAGTTCTTCACGCGAGCGGAAAGTCTGACGGCGCTTGAGTGCTGCGTCGGAGCGCTGCGTTTGCGTCATGCGTTTGCGTCATGCGTTTGCGTCATGCGTTTGCGTGCTTCACGTGCGCCGCGCGCGACGCCTGAGCTGTCGGCCCCTACGCAACATTGCGCGCCGACATCGGTGCTCGTGTCGATGGCCGCCTCGTCGCGGCCCCTCTAACTTCCTTCCTCGGCTCCGCAGTGTGTCGCTCGTTCCGCGACGCGCTTCGACGAACCGGTGGGTGAGCGCTGTCGCTGCGACAGCTTGCCGCCCGAAGTGAACGCAGGAACGAATCGACGCACACATGAACGACGAAACCGAGAAGAACCGTCAATCGACTGCCCCGAAAAACTCGCCGCAATCGCAACAGCCGCGCAGCCCGTCGTCGCCGATCGTCTCGCCGACGAAGCGTGACGAGAACGAAGGCATGCGCGTGAAGGACGGCCAGGACCGCATGCAGAAAGACGGCTCGAACGACGACGCCTCCGAGTACCCGAACCCCCGTGGCCCGGGTGACAAAGAGACCCAACCGATCGAAGGCCAACGTCGCGACCAAGGCACCAAAGGCGTGCGCTCCGGCGAAGAACACAAGGGCGGCAAAGACAGCCAGAACCCGGGCTACAGCCCGTTCCGCCCGCAAGGCGAAGCCAAGACGGAGAGCGGCAACGCGAGTGATCGCTCGGTCGCGAACCGTTCGAGTCAACAAGGTTCGGAAGTTCGTCCGTCGGGCGAGGCCGGCCGTTCGGCTCAGCAACCCTCGGAAGGCGGCTGTTCGACCGGCGATGCAGGTCGCGCGGGCAAACAAGAGTCGCAGACCGCCAGCCGCGACTCGTCCGGCAGTCAGCACAAAGCTGCCGACAGCCACGCCCCGAAGACCGGCAGCACCTCGACCTCGCCGAAGAGCGGGTCGGAACACAAACGCGACGACGACAAGGGCTCGCGCAAGTGACGAACGCGGGCGCGCTGCGGACTCGTGCACGGCACGACGTCTGAGAGCGGCGCCACGCGTGTGATCGCGCTTCGAACTCGCTTCGAAGCGCGCCAGAACGACGGACCATGCTGCGAGCGCACGGGCGCACTTGCCGCCGTAGCGCTGCGGCGCGGTCACCACTCCATCCATCGAAGAAAGAACATGAAGCACAACGCGAAGAAACTGTTGCTGGCCGCCGGCGCCGTCGTCGGCACCTCTCTCCTGGCTGCGGCCTGGGTGACCTACGAAGGGCATGCACACGTCTGGTTGAGCGACACCCTGATCGGTTCGAAAGTCCACAACGAGCATGGCGAACAGATCGGCAAGCTCGAGGACATCGTCGTCAGCCCGAACCAGGACAGCTCGTACGCCGTTCTGGCGCTCGGAAGTTGGGCGAACATGGCGGACCGCTACTGCGCGATGCCCTGGTCGGTCATTCAAACCGTCGAAGCCGACGTCGCGGTGAAGGACAGCGAGCGCAAGCTCGTGCTCTTGGTCGACAAGGAGATGCTCCGCACGGCCCCGAACTTCGAGAAGCGCACGTGGCCGGACATGACGGACGTCGCCTGGCGCAGTGAGATCGACGCCTTCTACGACCGGCGCGCCGTCGGCAGCGTCGACGATCGCGATGAGAAGGGCGAGCGTCGCGATCAAGACGATCGTGATCGGAAGGGCCAAGCTCAAGAAGCGGGCGCTCGCAAGAAGCACATCACCTGGCGCGCGACGGAGCTGAAGGGCGCCGACGTCGTCACGTCGACGAACGAGAAGCTCGGTGACATCGACGAGATCGCGGTCGACACCAACGGACGCTTCTGCTACGTGGCGGTCTCCGCCGGTGGCTTCCTCGGCATGGGCGAACACGTCGTCGCCGTTCCGTGGGACGCACTTCAGTTCACGGTGAGCGGTGAGAAGAACGACAAGCGCGTGATCACGCTGGCGAGTACGAAGGAACAGCTCGCGAAGGCTCCGGAGTACAGCACCGACAAGGACGACCGCGCTCGCATGTGCGACGCCGATTGGATCGCCAGTGTGTACGAGCACTTCTCGGTCAAGCCGTACTGGGACATGGAAACCGATGCGAAGAAGGCACCGGCGACCCCCAAGGCACCGGCCGGCAAGTGAACGATTTGTGACTCGAGTGTCGTGAAGTCGTGCAACGCGATCGTCTCCCCGATCGCACAACGCCTTCGACACGACGCTCGGGTCTCCGGCGCCCCCATCAGCGGCGCCGCTCGCTTCCGATCGGCAGTCTGCCTGCTTCCAGTTGGAACGCGGGGCGTGTGCATCGCGCGCACGCCCCGCACTTCGCCTCTCTCCTCTCGCACGACGCACAGCGTGGCACACACGACCATCGACCCGAACAGCGCAGCGCCTGCGCGCCGCCTCGCGACGTCTTCGTCGTTGGTGATCGCGTTCGTGATGTCGTCGTTCGCAGCCGGCTGTCACACCGTCGAGCCCGCACGACCTGCACTGTCCGTGCACGCGGTGCGCCTCGAACTTCCGCTCGAACGCCAGACCGGTCCGGACGACTGCGGTGTCGCGACGCTCGTCGCGCTCTGTCGCCACTGGGGCGTCGAGATCGACGATGCGGCGCGCGCGAGCTACGCGGAACACGCGACCGCGAACGGAGGCCCCTCCGGTGCGGAGATGTGTGCCGCGCTGCGCGAGCGCGAGCTCGAAGCCTTCCTGTACTGCGGCGCACTCGACCGCTCGTCGCTCGGCCTCTACCCGCAGATCGACGCCGGCCGCCCGGTGGTCGTGATGCTGCAGCGCCTCGATGCGACACGCCACTACGTCCTCGTGATCGGCTACGACGAGCCCAGCGCGAACCTCATCGTCCTCGACTCGCAGCGCGGAGAGATCCTCGTGCCGGTCGTCCTGTTCGAGCGCGACTGGAGCGCCTGCGCGTACTTCACGCTGCTGGCTGTTCCGTTCGATGCCGCGACACTCGAACACCTCCAACGCGCAACCGTGTCGACCACGTCGACCACATCACCATGAACATCGCCGTACTCTCGCCCCTCTTCGTCTTCGCGTTCACGCTGCCTGCGATCGACACGACGACCATCGCGTCGCAGCTCCCTGCACCCGCCCCGATCGAAGCCGCCTTCGACCTCGGCAACATGCGCGCCGGTGCGGCTCGAGTCGCTGCGCCGCTGGACGACAGTCTCCGCGCCGAACTCGTCAGCGCCACGAATCCGGCGTTCGCGGACATGCGCGCCGGCAGCGCGCCCACCGACCAGGAATGGACGTGGATCGCCATCGGCGCCGCCGCCGTGGTGCTGCTGATCATCCTCCTCTGAGCCCGACGTACGCCCCAGTTCCGCACTTCTGTCGATCGCCCGTCGTCGTTGCGACGACTACGTTCCATCGACGAACCACCTCTTCCACTCGACCAGGAGCACGACCATGAACACCGACTCACAAGCGCACACCGCGCTCGACTCTTCTCCCGTACGCAAACTCGCGAACGAAGGTCGCTCCGCCATCGATCGCATCGAAGACGCAGCACCGCGTGTGCGTGAACGCATCGAAGGACTCGTCGAGTCCGGACGCCAGCACGCCCGCGACTTCCGCCACGAGGTCCAGGACGACATCCGCCAGAAGCCGGTGCAGTCCTTCCTCATCGCCGCCGGCGTCGGCGCGATCATCGGACTCCTCGTCGGCCGCTCGCGCCGCTGACACGTGAAGTCCTCGGACCACTTCGATTCGTCGATCAACGACCCGTCGGCTCGTGAGATTCACGTCTCCAACGGCCGCCACGGTCCCCGCGACGTGTTCTCGAAGTTCCAGGCGGATGTTTCCGCCGCAGGCGGTCGTCTGCTCGAGATCTACATGGATCGAGCGCGACTGTCCACGCGCCGCGCCCTCGCCGCCCTCATCGGCGGTGTGGGCGTGGCCGTCTTCTGCGCCGTGGCGCTCGGCAGCGCCGCAGCGGCCATGACCAGTGGAACGTGCGCGGCCTTCACCGAACTGTTCGACGGACGAGCGTGGCTCGGAAATCTGGTCGGCGGCCTCGCCGTGGTCCTTCTGTTCGCCAGTGCTGCCGCTCTCGCGAGCCGCGCCTCCGAACGCCAAGCCCTGAAGTCGTTGCGCGCCAAGTACGGCGCTTCCCCCCATGACGATCCTCACGCCGCCGACACCTCGACCGAGAGCGCCCCGCGCGACCTCGGCCGATGAACTCCTCGAGTTCGAGCGTCGGCGCGCACTGCACGACCTCGCACGCTCCACGCGCCACGTCGGTCGCGACCTCGTCGAGTCGACGGCCGTCGGCCGCCAACTCCGTCGTCGCCCGCTGCTCGCGACCGGTGTCGGTGCCGTTGTCGGCGTGATCGCCGGACGCGTGCTGCTGCGTCTCTTCGAACACCACGAGCGCTCGCCGCGTCCGTCGCACCAGCGTCTCGTCCCCGCCCTTGTCCTGGCCTCTTTGCGTCTGCTCGGACGGTGACGGGGGCCCTCTCCTCGTCACCGTCCTTCTCGACGCACGACGCACGCACACAGCCATGCTCTACACACTCGCCGTCGTCCTCCTGATCCTCTGGGCACTCGGCCTCGTCACGTCCACGACGATGTCCGGTTTCATCCACGTCCTGCTGGTGATCGCCATCGTGCTCGTGCTCGTGCGCGTGATCAGCGGCCGCCGCATCGTCTGAACGACCGAGCACCTGAGGCCTACACACATGAACAAGCTGATCTTCGTCGGGCTCCTCATCATCGGCATCGTGCTGGTCGTCTACGGACTGATCGCCTCCGATTCCGTCGGCTCCGACATCTCGCGCCTGTTCACAGGCGAGCCGACCGACCGAGCCATCTGGCTCCTCGTCGGCGGCGTCGTCGCCGCAATCGCCGGAGGCGCCGGACTGGCGACTGCCGGCAAGAGAATTGGCTGACCCTGGGGAGGGATCCAGCCAAGGTGGTGGGGAGCCGCTCGCGCTGTGAAGCGTGAGTGGCTCCCCTTTTCATTCGGCGCGCGGTGTGCGCGCCTTGGCGACGCGCCAGAGGATGTAGCCGGTGCCCGGCAGGATGACGAGCATGAGGCGCACCAAGCTGCCGAACGAGAGGTGGCCGAGGAGTGCCGCGCCGGTGAGGACGATCGCTGCGGCGCCGAACACGAGCGCGACGACGATGGCGAGAGGGCTCGCGTAGAACGAGCGCCGTTCGCGGATCGGCGTGGCGCGTACGGTGCCAGGC
>JBIKNC010000111.1:0-14137 GCA_044358925.1 Planctomycetota bacterium
CGTAGTTATTGGTGCGGCTCCGTACGTGTGCGTGGCGGATCCGGTGTCTGACACCGTACGCGTCAACCGGGCACGCGCCTTGCCCTGGTGGAGGGTCCACCTCGCCGCAACGGGCCGAAACGCCCTCGCGGGAGGACAACGGGCCCCCGGCCCGGTCCTTCGCGGTGGACGAGAACCCCACCCACCACGGCCGTGAAGAACCACTTCGCACGCGTCGCTCTCGCCGCCCGCCTCGCCCCGCTCGCTCTCCTCGCCGCCTGTTCGCACCACGAGGTGCTGCACCCGCACGTGCCGACGGCGTACTTCTACGACGACGAGCCGAACGACGACTCCGCCTACCCGCAGCCGATCGGGCCGCTCCACCCGACCGAGCAGGTCGTCATCCGCGGCCACGTCGACTGCGTCTCCTGGTCCCACTACGACCCGACCGACGCGTTCGCGTTCGCGGCCAGTTCCCCGGCGCGCATCACGTTCGAACTCGACGCGTTCCACGGCGGCGACCTCGACCTGTGCCTCGTGGACCCGTTCCTCGAACGCGTCGTCGCGCACTGGGACAGCTACGGCGACGAGTTCGGCTCGTTCGACGTCCCGGGGCACGGCACCGAGTTCCACCTCGTCGTCGTCGCGTTCAGCGGCGCGAGCGAATACGACCTGCGCCTGCACGTCGATCACTTGCCGTACGGCATGCCGGCGCCGCTCGAAGCACGAGCGCTGCCGAACGCGGACGGCGGCGACGACGCGCGCGAACCGGCGGCGGCGGAGCGTGAGGCTGCGCTCGCGCCGTACTTCGAGGGCGGTCGTGAAACGCGGCGTGCCGAAGCACAGCGGCGCGCGCTGGCCGAAGCACTCGCGCGGCACGCGGAGCGCGTCGAACGCGCCGCGAGCAGCCGGTGACGACGGCAGGGCTCGCGACGGTCGCGAAGAACAGGCGGGGCGCTCACACGAGCGCCCCGCCTCGTTTCCTTCAATGGCGTTCGCTTTCGAACACGCGCCACCAGGCCGTGTCCGGCGGCTGCGCTTCGAAGAGCGACGGCGTGCGCAGCGTCGGATGTTCGACCTCGAGCCGCGCGGCGTGCAACGCGACACTGCGATCGGCGAGTGCCGCGCGCGCACCGTGGCGCAGGTCGCCGAGCAACGGCGTGCCCAGACTCTGCGCCGCGAGCCGCAACTGATGCGACCGGCCGGTCGTCGGCACCAGTTCGAGGAGCGCGACGCCGCGCCCCTCGAACGGCGCGGTCGCGACGACGCGCCAGCGGGTGTGTGCGCGTTTGGAGCCGGGGCTCTCGTCGCGCGTCGCAACGATGCGGCCGGTGCGCTCGTCCTTCGCGATCCACTGCAGCACCTCGCCGCCGCGTTCGCGCGGCACGCCGTCGGCGATGCCGAGATACGTCTTGTGCGCGAGGTGCTCCTTGAAGGCCGCGCCGAGCCGCGCCGCGGCCTTCGACGTGCGCGCGAAACACACGACGCCCGACACGGGCCGGTCGAGACGGTGCACGACACCGATGAACGCGCGGCCCGGCTTCGCGAACGTGCGTTCGACGTGCTCACGCACCGCGTCGAACAGACTCACGTCCTGCGACTCGTCCGGAACCGTCGGCACACCGGTCGGCTTGTTCACCACGACGAGGTGGTTGTCGAGGTGCAGGACGTCGAGCTTCACGCGAGGCCGCGTTCGAAGCGCGCGCAGTAGCCGCACGGCAGGAGGCGCTTGCCCGCGCTCTCCGGAAGCGCGAGTTCGCCGGCCTCGACGGTGCCGCCGTCGAACTCACCGAGGAGGTTCGCGAACGCGAGCGGCGAGTAACCGACCGCATAGGCCGACAGGACCACGAGCGCGCGCTCGTCGAGCAACGCGCGCACCGCTTCGAGCAGCGGCGCGAGTCCTTCCTCCAGTTGCCAACGCTGCCCCTTCGGTCCGCGGCCGAAGTGCGGCGGGTCGAGCAACACCGCCGCGTACTTCCGCTCACGGCGCACTTCGCGCTGTGCGAAGTCGAGCGCATCGTCGCACACGAGGCGCACGTCCTGCGCGCGAACGCCCGAGGCCTCGAGGTTCTCGCGACACCAGGCCAGCGACGTCTTCGACGCGTCGACGTGTGTGACGCGGTAACCCGCGCGCGCGGCGACGACCGAAGCGAGTCCCGTGTAGCCGAACAGGTTGAGGAGCTCCGGCGCGGGCCCGAGCGCCGCACGACGCTGGGCGACGAAGCGCCAGTTGCTCGACTGCTCCGGGAAGAGGCCGACGTGTTTGAACGGCGTGGGCCGCACGTGGCACACGAGTCCGTCGTGGCCGGCGAACCAGTCGCGCAGTTCCCAACTCTCCGCGGATGCGCCGCGCGGCAGACGCGCACGCGTCTCGAAGCGCCCGCCCCGATCGTCCTCACGCACGAACACGAGGTGGGCGTCCTTCCACGCGGCCCGTTGCGGCCGCCACAGTGCCTGCGGATCGGGACGGTCGATCACGACGTCGCCGAAGCGCTCCAGTTTGCGCCCGTCGCCGCTGTCGAGCAGTTCGTAGCCCGCGACCGGCTCCCACGGAAAGACGCTGGGCTGCATCGCGCGCGAGGATAACGGCGCAGGGTCCGTAAGCTCGCGCCGCATGTTCGCGAGACCGCTGCGTGTGGGCGCCGTGCCCTACCTCGTCGGGCGACCGCTCGACGACGGCCTTCGCGACGAGCCGGGCGTCGAACTCGTGCACGCGGTGCCCAGCGCTCTCGTCGAAGGCCTGCGCAGCGGCGCACTCGACGTCGCGCTCGTCAGTTCGATCGAGCTCTTCCGCCGGCCCGGCCTGCGCTGGCTCCCGGGGTTGTGTGTCGCCGGCCGCTCGCACGTCTCGTCGGTGCAGCTCTTCCTGCGGCGCCCGCTCGCCGACGTGCGCCGCGTCGCGCTCGATCCCGCGAGCCGAACGTCCGCCGCACTCGTCGAGTCGATCGCCGGCGACATCGGCCTGAGCGCCGAATTCGTCGAGCCGCCCGCCGGTGTCGACGCACGTGCCCTCGCGGCCGACGCGTGGCTGCGCATCGGTGATCGCGCCCTCCTCGAGTCGTTCGAGCGCCCGGAGCCCGCCGCGCTCAACCCGAGTGCCGCCTGGCGCGCGCTCACCGGACTGCCGTTCGTCTTCGCCGTGTGGATCGTCGCACCGCACGCGCCGATCGACGAGCGCCTCTCCGCCTTCACGCGCGCCCGAGCGCGTGGCGCACAGCACGCAGCCTCCGCCGCGGAGACCCACGCGCGCGCGAGCGGTCTGCCGCTGGACGGCGTGCGGCGCTACCTGCTCGAGGAGTGCTGCTTCGAGCTCGGCGACGAACTGCCCGCGGCGCTCCGCGAGTTCCAGCGGCGCGCCGCGCGCTGCGGCCTCGCCGACGGCGCGCTCGCACCGCAGCCCGTCGAGTGGCTGGGCTGAGCAGCGCGCTACGCTCTTGCCCGTGTCGCGCATCCTCAAGCTCTCGCACTGCCCCCACTGCGGCGCCGATCTGCCGAAACCGACGCCGCGGGCCTGCCCGTCCTGCGTGGGTTCGCTCCAGCGCCGCTACCTCCAATGGGGCTGTTTGTCGAGCAAACCCCTGTGGTTGCTCGGCTTCGTGAGCATCGGCGGCGCGCTGCAGCGCTTGATCGGCTGAAAGGCGGTGCCGCACCGGGGAGCGCTCACGCGCCGCGGTTGCAGGAGAGCGCGCCCACGCCCTAGAACGGGTGCTCACTCAGCCACAGCGAGCACCTTGGAAACGAGCGCCACCTCCAGAGCAGCGCAGCCGCGCGTCGGCACGCCCGGTCTGTTCGACGAACAACCGATGACACCTGACTCCACATCCGCGCCGCGCGCGCGCAAGAAGGCCGCCACGAAAGCGACCGCACCGATCGTCGAAGCCGGCCAGACGGCGACTGCGGCGACGGGCGACGGCGCGCCGGTCGACGCTGAACTCGAGAGCGACGCCGTCGCTGCAAGCGGCGACGTCCAGCAGGAGTCTGCGCCGGCGAAGTCGGCGAAGAAGAAGTCGAAGAAGAGCGACGGCGCCGAGCCGGCGAAGGACGGCGCCGAACCGAAGCAACGCGCGACGGCCGAGTCGCTGGCCGAGCGGCAGCGCGAGATCTCGGTCTCCGAGTTCTTCACGAAGAACCGCCACCTCTTGGGCTTCGACTCGCCGCTCAAGGCGCTGCTCACGGCCGTCAAGGAGGCCGTCGACAACTCACTCGACGCCTGCGAAGAGGCGGGCATCCTGCCCGAGGTCTCGGTCGAGATCGCGGCGACGGAGAACGAATCGCGCTTCCGCATCGCGGTCGAGGACAACGGTCCCGGCATCGTGCGCGAGCAGGTCGGCAAGATCTTCGGCAAGCTCCTCTACGGCAGCAAGTTCCACAAGCTGAGCCAGACGCGCGGTCAGCAGGGCATCGGCATCGCGGCGGCCGGCATGTACGGCCAACTCACGACCGGTAAACCCGTGCGCATCGTGTCGCGCCCGGGCAAACGCGCGAAGGCGCGCGAGTACCTGCTCTCGATCGACACCGCGAAGAACCGGCCGGAGATCCACCACGACGAGGAGTTCGAGTGGGCGGCGGCACAGGGCACGCGCGTCGAGATCGAGATGGAGGGCAAGTACCAGAAGGGTCAGCGCTCCGTCGACATGTACTTGAAGCAGACGGCGATCGCGAATCCGCACTGCACGATCCACTACACCGACCCGGGCGGTGAGAAGTTCACGTACGAGCGCAAGACGAGCGAGATGCCGCGCGAGACGATCGAGATCAAGCCGCACCCGCACGGCGTCGAACTCGGAATGCTGATCGGCATGCTGAAGTCCACCGAGGCGCGCAACCTCGGCGCCTTCCTGCAAGAGGAGTTCAGCCGCGTCGGCCCGAAGGTCGCGAACGACATCTGCGACAAGGCCGGCAAGGGCCTGTCGGTGAAGAGCTATCCGACGCGCATCGCGCGCGAAGAGGCGAGCGCGCTGCACGCGGCGATCCAGGAGACGAAGATCTCCGCGCCGTCGACGGAGTGCATCTCGCCCATCGGCGAGGACTTGGTGCTCGCCGGCCTGCAGAAGGAGATCGAAGCCGACTTCTACGCGGCCGCGACGCGGCCGCCCGCGGTCTACCGCGGCAACCCGTTCCAGATCGAAGTCGGCATCGCGTACGGCAAGCCCGGCGGCGTCGGCCTCATGGTCGACGACGCAGGCCGCATCCAGAAGAAGGCCAAGAACAAGGACATGGTCGAGGATCTCGTCGCCGACGCCGACGAGCCCGTGCGCGTGTTGCGCTTCGCGAACCGAGTGCCGCTGCTCTACCAGCAGTCGGCGTGCGCGGTCACGAAGGCGGTCGTGCAGACCAACTGGAAGTCCTACGGCCTCTCGCAACCGCGCGGCGCACTGCCGATCGGACCGATGGCGTTGCTCGTGCACATCGCGAGCGTGTGGGTGCCGTTCACGTCGGAGAGCAAGGAAGCCCTCGCCGCCTACCCGGAGATCATCAAGGAGATCCGTCTGGGCTTGCAGGAGTGCGGCCGCAAGCTCGGCATGTACATCCGCAAGGGCAAACGCCTGAAGCGCGAGTTCGAGAAGCGCAGCTACATCGAGAAGTACATCCCCCACATCGGCATCGCGCTGCAGGACATCCTCGACCTCACGGAGAAGGAGCGCGACGACACCGTGCACACGCTCGAAGACGTGCTGCACAAGAGCCGCAAGTTCTGAACTCCCTCGCGATGAGCACTGCTCGTTCCGCCGTCCTCCTCGGACTCGCGAGCCTCGTGCTCCCGGGTGCGGGGCAACTGCTCGACGGTCGACCGCTGCGCGCCGCCTTCCTCCTGCTGCTCGCGGCCGGCCTGTGGTGGTTCCTGTTGGCCGGCCACCTCGTCCACTTGTGGGCGGCGCTCGACGCCGCACTCACACGCAACGCACACGACGCGCACGCCGCGCGCGACTGAACACAGGCGCAACACGACCATGGCCAAGAAAGCCTCGAAGAAGGCCGCGCAGCCCGCGGTCAAGAAGCCCAAGAAGGACCCCGCTTCGCTCGACGACGAAGCGAAGAAGACCCTGGGCCTGATCGACGACACGGCGCGCCGCGTGTGCAAGTCGATCGACCAGCGCATCCTGCCCGAGCTGCGCTTCCCGGTGCGCAGCCTCGCCAACGTCGAGTACGACAAGGGCCGCGGCTACTTCGAACTCGGCAAGGGCCGCAAGGCGCGCGCGCTCTCCGTGAACACGGTGAAGAGCTTCGCGCAGACGCTCAAGCTGATGGCGCTGAGCAAGGAGATGGTCGAGAACGACGACTTCGCGACCAAGCGGGAGGCCTACTACGTCAGCAAGAACTGGGGCGACTGCCGCTTCAACGACCAGCCCGAGTCGGACACCGTGATGGACGACATCGAGGCCATGGCGAGCCTCGATGGGCTGTCGCGAGAGCACCTGCGCTATCGGCCCGAAGAGCACGGCGGCGCACTCGCCGGCGAACTCGTCGTCATCGACCACGACAAGGAGACGGGCCAGGAGATTCGCATCGACTGCACGATGATGGGCTCCGGCGCGTACACGATCCCGAGCTCGGTCGAACACCTGCAGTTCGAGACGAAGGCCAAGTTCATCCTGGCCATCGAGACGGCCGGTATGTTCAACCGCCTCAACGACCACAAATGGTGGCGTTCGGCGCACGCGATCATCATCTCGATGGGCGGGGTGCCGTCGCGAGCGCAGCGTCGCTTCATCCGCCGCCTGTCGGACGCGAAGAAGCTGCCCGTCTACTGCTTCGTCGACTGCGACCCGTACGGCATCGGCAACATCTACCGCACGCTCAAGGTCGGCTCCGGCAACGCGGCGCACATCAACCGCTTCTTCTGCGTGCCGCGCGCGCAGTACCTCGGTGTCACGCCGCAGGACATCATCGACTTCAAGCTCGAGGACGCCACGCACCCGCTACAGGCTGTGGACGTGAAACGCGCGAAGGACGCGCTCAAGAACGACCCCTTCTTCAAGATCCACAAGCCGTGGGGCAAGGCCATCAACCAGTTGCTCGGGATGGGTGTGCGCGCCGAACAACAAGCACTGGCCAAGTGGGGCCTCAACTTCGTGATCGAGGAGTACCTGCCGCGCAAGTTGGCGGACACGAAGTCGTTCCTGCCCTGACGCGAACGCGTCGAGGCCCTCGCAGAACACGAGCGGCCCGCTCCACCGCACGGTGGAGCGGGCCGCTCGCATCACATGAGTCCGTTCAGCGCACCGCGTAGATGCGCAGGAACTCGAGGGCCGGCAGCAGTTCGACGTTGTCGAGCGCAACGACCTCCGGCGAGACGCGGAAGAGCACCTCGAAGCGCACGAACTTGCGGTTCGTGAGCGACTGTCCGTCGAGGTTCGTCGTCCACGGACCGGCATTCGCGACGTCCGGCGCAAGGGACGCGTCGGCGTTCGCGAGTTGGAAGCGCACCGTGATCTCGTTGCGCGGATCGAGCCAGTCGCGCTTGCTGCCCGACACGACGAGCAGGTGGCGCGGGTGCAACGAGTAGTTCACCCAGTCGCCGAGCTGTTCGACCGAGTCTTCGATCGAGCCTTCGCTCGTGCTCGCCGTCAATCGCAGACGTTTGGGTGCCGGCTCGTACACCGCGGCTTCCACCGTGTGGTGACGTTCCTTCGTGCCGTCGAGGCTCTTCAGCACGATGACGTACCCGACCAGCAGTTCGGGCTGGTCGAGCAAGCGCCCGTTCGGAGTTCCGACGAGCGGCGCACCGGAGACGACGAGCGTGTAGCCGTCGGCCGCGACGAACGGGAGGCTGGGCCCATTGCCGACCAGCGTCGGCCCGAGCACCGCCGGCAGGTCGTCGAGTTGTCCGTCGCCGTTCGAGTCGATCGGGCGACCGGTCGCGAGGTCGACACCGCCGAACACGAGATCGACGAGTCCGTTCGCTTCCGTCGGACCGACCGGCAACGGGATCCATGCCGACAGAGCGCGCGACGTGTTGCTCTCGCGCGGCACCAGCACCCAGCCATTCGGCTCGGTGCGTGTAGCGAGCGATGCACCGAAGGGCAGAAGCAGGTCCGCCTCGACTTCCTGGACGTGGATCTGGATGACGCCCGGGCCGCCGTCGCTGCCGCGCCCGATCGTCGGGTCACTGCCGCCGCCGTTGGCGCCGAGACCGCCGCGCGCTTCGAGCGCTTCGAAGCCGAGCAGGCGCATGTCGACCTGGTCGCCGGCTTCGATGACGATCCAACCGCCGCTGCCGCCGCCGCCGCCGCCGCCCAACGCGAGGTTCAACGAGAAGGCCTGTCCTTTCGAACCGGCGCCGCCGTTCGCGAAGATGCGTCCGTTCGAACCGAAGACGACGTCTTCGCGCGCCGACAGGACGAGTGCTCCCCCGCCACCGCCGCCCGTTCCGCCGCGGTACTCGTTCGCCGGTGCGATCGGGTTGGGGTAGACGGCGCCGATCACGGAGTCGCCGCCGGCGCCACCGCCGCAACCGCCTGACACGTGTTCCAGCTCGCCGACGACGAGCGTGTTGTTCGTCGTCAGGCGTCGGATGCCGCAGAAGTCGTTCGTGACGTCACCGTCGTCGAACGGTGTGAGTCCGAGTGCGCCCGCCTTCGGCTTGAGCGCTTTGCTCTCCGCACCGAACACGAGCGGGTGGCCGGCACCGGCCGAGGGCAACGGCACCGCGACACCGGCCGCGCCGATCGCCAGGCAACCACCGCCGCCACCGCCGCCGAACATCCACGACACCGACTGCGGACCGTACGCGGTCTCGCCGCCGAAGCCGCCTTGGCCGACGATTCCGGGCGGAGCTTCACCGTTCCCGCCGCGCATCGCAGCGCTGCCTTGAATCGGAACGGGCACGCCGCCGCGTCCGCCGGCCGGACCGCCGCGTCCGCCGAGCGTCGACACGTCCGTCAGAGGTGTCGGCACGCTGCCGTTCGCGCCCGAGACGTCGATGCGACCGAACACGCGGATGTTCTGCGTCGCTCGCACGAACAGCGGATGCGAACCGCGCGCGCGCAGCGTTCCGCCGAGTTCGACGGTCAGGTTGCGCACTTCGAGCACGCCGTTCACCAGCGTGTTCGGAACGTTCGTCGCACCGTTGGGTCCGCCCATCACGACATCGCCATCGGTGTCGAGCTCGAGGATCTGACCCGGCTTCACGAACAGATCGAAGTTGCCGCCCGGACCGCCCGATCCGGCGAACCCGGCGACCGCGCTGAGGCGACCGTTCTCCCACTTCGCCGGCTGAACGAGTTCACCCGTCGTCGCGTCGACGAGCGCACTCGTCTGGCCCGGGTCCTGATCGAAGTTCTCGAACAGGTCGAACGTGTAGCCTGCGGAATACGGACCGGTGCGCATGAGCGCGAAGCCGTCGCGGCGGACCGTCGACGCGTCACCGATGATGTCCTCGAAGCCCGCGTCGACGACGACGCGCACGAGAGTGTCCGCAGGCAACACGAACGTCGGCTTCAGATCGACGCGCACACCTTCCGAGCACAGGTTCGAGACGGGCACGCGGTCGACCGCGATCGACTGCCACGTGCCGCTCGGAAGTTGACGTTCGAGTCCGAGTCGCGCGAGGTTCGCGGGCGACGGATCGATCGGTTGATCGAACAGCAGCGCGACGCAGACCTGGCTCGCGAACGTCGACGGCAGGTTGAGCGGCAGATCGTCGATCGGCACGGCCGCGCCGGTGCTCGGGACGAACTCGAAGTACTCCTCGACGCCTTGCTCACCGATGACGACGCGCGAGCTGTCGACGAGTTGCGAACCGATGGGACGGACGATCGGCGAGGGGGCGCCGACGATCGGGTCCCACAGGACGTCGGCCGCGTCGGTGCCGTCGGCTGCCGTGAACGCGATCGAAGCACCTTCGAGAAGTTCTGCGCCGTCCGCTGCCAGCACCGGCGCGGCATCGTCCTGGTCTTCGACGACGAGGACGTAGTCCACGCCTCGGCGGAAGCCGAAGCCGTCGAGCGACAGGTCGAGCGGGCAGGCCGGCTCGAAGACGAGCACGTCAGGCTCCTCGAGCAGGTACTGACCGGCCGCAGGCAGTCCGTCGGCGGCTGTGATGCGCACGGACGACGAGCCGAGCACGGCAGGATCGACGGCGCGCGAGAACTCCAGGCGCACCGAGCGATTCAGCTCCCAGGTGGCGCCTTCCGTGACGGAGATGGACACCAGGCGGAGCGCGCCGGTGGCCGGATTGCCGCCGCCCGAGCCACCGCCGCCACCACAGGACGACAGGGCGCCGGCGAGCACGGCGAGCGCAGCTAGCGCGAAGTTGTAGGGACGTTGAAATGCACTCATGGGACCCTCCTCAGAGCCAGTTGGCACTGGAAGCTACCACGAGGAAGGCCGACGTGAGGAAAAATGCAACTTCCTAGGAACCGCGCGGCAACGGCCGACCGCGCCTGAAACCGAGGGCGGACGGCTCTCCCGTCGCCCCCTCGAACACCCTCCGATTCGAACCTACCACCGACGAGACACGGATGTCGGGGAGCTGCTCGTACGGGCCTCGCCACATCGACGTGCGCGCGCTGCCCGCGAGGTGTGGCGCACGCGGCACCAGGGAGGTCGCGGCGCTCGAGAAGCAGCCCGGAAACGCAGCGAGGCGGCCTTGCGGCCGCCTCGCTTCGACTCCGCGTGAGCGGAGAACTCGTCAGACGCTAGATCACGCGCCGAATTGGCCGTTGAACTGCTTCGCCACGCTCTCCCAGAGCAGGCGGGCGTTCATGAACTGGCTCGGAGCGTCGGTCGCCAGGGCGCCGAGAACGGCCGGGTTCGAGACGTTCGGGCTGGTGATCGAGAGGGCCGTCGTCGGACGGACGATCGCCCAACCGGTGTTGAAGTCTTCCTCGCCATCGCAGGTGATGTCGAGTTCGCCTTCGTCGTTCGCGGTCGTCGACAGGCCTTGCTCGGTGAAGAAACCCGAGATCTGGGCCAGCGGCGTGCGCGTCCAGCACGAGAACGAGTACTGGCCCGAAAGCTGGAACTCGTCGTCGTTGTAGATGATGAAGTTGACGTTGACGAGGTACTCGCCGCCCAGGAAGGTCAGCAGCACGAGGTCGCCGGAAACCGCACCGATGTAGCTGTCGATGTACAGCTCGTCGGCGATGCCCTCGTACTCGCTGCCGTCGAAGTCACGGAGACCGTCTTGGTCGAGGTCCGTGTCGGTGCCTTGGGCGCCGATGGCCTTGAACGGAAGCGCGTTGAGCGAGTACATGCCACCGCCGGCCGAGACGACTTGCTCGGAACCGATCAGGTGGTTGAACGACCAGTACGTGTCGACGAGGTTCGGGTTGCGAGCGCTGACGACGAGGTAGCCCTGGACGTCCGTGCCGCCGTTGTGGCAGCTCGTGAGGACCGAGAGCGTGTCGGCCGGCGTGAGCGTCTCGACGCGGTCTGCGATGTTGCAGTTCGCGAAGAGGAACGGCGACGGCGAGGTCGTGACGTTGACGTACTCGAAGTGGACGTCCGTCTCGCCCGAGCCGGCGCGGTTCGTGTTCGTCACGCTGACGACGTTGAACACGCCCGGGTTGAGCAGCGACGAGCGCTGGATCGGGTAGATGAGAACGCTGCCCGGCTCGCGACCATCGGCGAGGGCCGACGGTGCGATGGAAGCGGCGCCCAGGAGAGCGAGCGAAGCGATGGTGATACGGCGCATGGCCTTTCGACTGCCTCCCGAATGGGGAGGACTCTGTGGGGTAACGGGGTGCGCCCACGTGTCGGCGGGCGCGGAGAAGGAACGCGAAAGATTGTAGCGTCGCGAATGTCGCCGTGGTGCAAGCAAGACGTGGTCTTCTCGTCATGCGGACAACGGAAGGCGACGTCTCGGAGCACCTGCCGCGCTCTCGTGTGGCGCGGAGTGCGGAGCGCCGCACTCCCAAGCGTCGCTGCGGCAAGAGCCTAGGAAGACGCATTGCCCGCCGACAGCTCCCGAACCACGGCCGCGGCCGACCGCAGCGGCGCGTCCGACGAATGCAACTTCGATCGTTTCGTCGGGGCGGCGCCGCCGGAACACGTGGGCCGCAACGTGCCGTTTCGCTCCCCATCCGGCTCGCCGCCCCTCCCCCGTCGGCAGATCTCGGTACCTCGCGAGCGGCCGAGAATGCGCGCGGCCGCGCCGATCGCGAGGATCGGCGCGGCCGCGTCGTCGTTCAGCGCGAGCTGAACCTCACATCACTGCGGGAACGAGGCGGTCGTCTGGCGAGCCGCACTCTCCCAGAGCAGTCGTCCGTTCATGAACTGGCCGAACGGGAACGTCGTCGCACCGAGCAGAGCCGGGTCGTCGATGGTCGGACTCGTCGGGGAGATCGCATCGCGCGCGCGCAGGATCGCCCAACCCGTTTCGACGTCGTCGACGTTGTCGCAGTCGAGGTCGAGCGACCGCGGATCGTTCGACGTCGTCGACAGTCCTGCGTCGGTGAAGAAGCCCGAGACCTGCGCCAGGAGAATCCGCGACCAGCACGAGAACGCGATCTGACCGGAGAGTTGGAACTCGTCGTCGTTGTAGATGACGAGGTCGACGTTGACGAGGTACTCGGGTCCGGTGAAAGCCACCAGGATCAGTTCGCCCGCGATCACACCGATGAAGCTGTCGAGGTACAGCTCGTCGGGAAGGCGTTCGTACTCGCCGCCGTCGAAGTCGCGACGGCCGTCACTGTCGAGGTCCGTGGCAGTGCCTTGCGCACCGATGGCCTTGAACGGAATCGCTTCGAGTCCGTACATGCCGCCGCCGATCGAGACGATCTGCTCCGATCCGATCAGGTGGTTGAACGACCACGGCGTGTCGATCTCGTCGGGATCGAGTGCCGTGACCACCAGGTAGCCCTGCGCGAACTGCGCGCTGTTGTGGCAGCTCGTGACGACCGTCAGCGTGTCGGCCGGAGTGAGCGTCTCGACGCGGTCCGCGATCGAGCAGTCGGCGAACAGGAACGGATCGTTCGTCTGCGTGACGTTGACGTACTCGAAGTGGACGTCGGTCGTCCCGTTCCCGTTGCGGTTGATGTTCGTCACGCTGATGAGCGTGAACGCGGGCTGCGCGATCGCTTGGATGCCGACCTCGATCGGACCTTCTTCGTCCTCGAAGATCACCTGGCGGACTTCGTGGATCGGATAGACGAGGAGACTGCCGGGTTCGCGGCCATCGGCGTGGAGCGACGGAGCGAGTGCGGCGAGTGCGAACAGCGTTGTGAGGCCGGTGAGGCTGCGGGACATGGCGCGGGGAGGTGTGCGGGGACGGTGAACGATGGCAGGAACTTGCAATTGGGATGGTACCCCGTGGAAAGAACTTCGGTGGCGAACGAGGCCGCGGTTCGTGGGGCTGCGTGTGCAAGATTGCGACGCCCCGAAGGGTACGCCGAAGCGCGGCGGCACCGGCCCTGACTCGCGGCGCGGGCGCGAGGCTCCGGCGTACGCACGGGACCTCCGGCCGCGAACGGAGCGCCGGAACGCCAGCGAGGCGGCCTTGCGGCCGCCTCGCTTCGTCTCCGCGTGAGCGGAGAGCTCGTCAGACGCGGATCACGCGCCGAACTCGCCGTTGAACTGCTTCGTCACGCTCTCCCAGAGCAGACGGGCGTTCATGAACGGCGCGCTGTCGTTCGCCAGGGCGCCGAGGACCGCCGGGTTGGCGACGCTCGGGCTGGTGATCGACAGGGCCGTCGTCGGGCGAACGATCGCCCAGCCGGTGTTGTAGTCGTCTTCGCCGTCGCAGGTGACGTCGAGCTCGTCTTCGTCGTTGGCGGTCGTCGACAGGCCTTGCTCGGTGAAGTAGCCCGAGATCTGGGCCAGCGGCGTGCGCGTCCAGCACGAGAACGAGTACTGGCCCGAAAGCTGGAACTCGTCGTCGTTGTAGATGATGAAGTTCACGTTGACGAGGTACTCGCCGCCCAGGAAGGACAGGAGGACCAGGTCACCGGCGATCGCGCCGATGTAGCTGTCGATGTAGAGCTCGTCCGCGATGCCTTCGTACTCGCTGCCGTCGAAGTCACGACGACCGTCCTGGTCCAGGTCGGTGTCGGCCTTCGCCGGAAGCGGCGAGGTGAAGGGCAGCGCGTTGAGGGCGTACATGCCACCGCCGGCCGAGACGATTTGCTCGGAACCGATCAGGTGGTTGAACGACCAGTACGTGTCGACGAGGTCCGGGTTGCGGGCGCTGACGACGAGGTAGCCCTGGACGTCCGTG
>JBIKNC010000316.1:0-3880 GCA_044358925.1 Planctomycetota bacterium
GGCGCCGGCCGCGATGTGCCGGATCTGGCGACAGGGTGCCTGGCACCGTACGCGTCAACCGCGCAACGCCGCTCGCAGCAGAACGTCGAGGTCCGCCGTCCCGACTTCCTTGGCGGCCTTCTCGGCGCTCTTGCGCGCTTCCTTCTCGCTGTAGCCGATCGAAACGAGCGCACCGACCGCGTCGTCGACGAGCGAGCCGGTCCCCGCGCCCACGCGCGCCGGTGCCGCGGTCGGATCGAAGCGGCCCGACAGGTCGAGCAGGATCTGATCCGCGGTCTTGCGCCCGACGCCCTTGGCCTTCGTCAGTCGCGCGGCGTCACCCGCGCGCACGGCCTCGACGAACTCCTCGCGCGAGAGGCCCGAGAGGATCGCGATCGCGGTCGACGGCCCGACCTGTTTGACGCGCAGCAGCAGGCGGAACAGCTCGCGCGTCTCACGATCCTTGAAGCCGTACAGGAGTTGCGCGTCTTCGCGCACGACGAGGTGCACGGGGACGTCGACCTTGCCTTCGGTCGGGAAGCCCGAGCCCGCCGGAACGATCAGGTCGTAGCCGACGCCGTTCACGTCGACGACGAGGCGTGTGGGGCGACTCTCGACGACGGTGCCGCGCAGGAAGTCGTACATGTTGAGTGCTCTCGCGAAAGCGAACGGGCCGCCGCAGCAGAACTGGGCGGCCCGTCGAGGTGGTTGGTCGTCGCGGCGCTTGCGCCGCTGGTGCGTTCACTCGCCGGTCAGCTTGAGACCGTGCTCGGCCAGTTTGCTGCGCAGTTCCTGCAAGCTCGTGTTGCCGAAGTTCGGCATGCCGAGCAGCTCGTCCGCGGAGTGTTTGACGACGTCGCCGAGCGTCAGGCAACCGAGCGACTCGACCGTGCGGCGCGCGCGGATCGAGAGCTGCAGTTCCGTGATCGAACGGTTGCGAACGTCGGAGTCCTCACCGGCCGGACGACGGGCGCGCGACTCGATCGAGGCGACGGCCTCTTCGCGCGGCATGCCGAGACGCAGGCCCTTCGTGCGCAGGATCTCCTTGATCTCGTTGAGCGACGTCTCGCCGAAGTTCTTGTACGAGAGCAGCTCTTGCTCCGTGCGGCACACGAGGTCGCCCAGCGTGTGGATCTGCATCTTGCTGAGGCAGTTGCGCGCGCGCACCGACAGTTCGAAGTCGGTGATCGGGATGCGCAGGATCTGGTTGAGCTTGTCCTCCTTCCGCTCGAGATCCTCGTCGTAGTACATGTTCATCGCCGAACGTGCGTCGGCGAGGAAACGACGGACGAACTCGTCGGTCGGGTCGCACTGGACGACCATGTCGTACACGGCGGCCGCTTCCTGATCGCGGTTGTGGTCCTCGAGCAGGACGCCGTAGTTGATCATCATCGGCCGGTCCGCGATCTTCAGTTGGACGGCGAGCGAGTAGCACTCGAGCGCCACCGAGTCGAGACCGCCGCGTTCGGCGAGATAGGCCGCGCGGAAGAGGTTGCCGCGCAGCGTCGGATCGAGGTCGCGCGCGGCGAGGAAGTGCTCGAGCGCCGCTTCGTCGTCACCGAGGAACTCGGCGCGACGGCCTTGCAGGTAACGACCCTCCGCGCTGCTCGAGAAGTCACCGGGCGCCTGCGCCAGCAGCTTCTGCACGATCGCCGCGACGTCGGCGTCGGGATCCTTCTGCAGTGCCGCTTCGAGTTCGGCTTCGTACGCCGCGCCGCGCGGACGCGCGACGTCGGGGTAGCTCTTCGACAGACGTTGGAAGAGCGGCAGCGCTTCCGACGGACGTCCGAGCGCCATCAGCGCCTTCGCGCGGGTGTAGTCGGCCACGTCGTCGCCTTGGTGCGACGCGAGCAGCGTGACGGCCGACGCGTAGTCGGACAGCACCCACATCGCGAGACCCTTGCGGCGGCCTTCTTCGCCCGAGTCGGCCTTCGACCGCACGAGCGTCTGGAAGGCCTGGCGCTCGCGCGCGTTCGCGAGCACTTGCGTTCGGCCGTTCTGGAGCAGGGCGAAGCTCGGGTTGCTGTCGCCGAACAGGTCGAAGGTCGTTTCGTCCTCGGTCTGGATCGCGTCGGTCATGGAATGAACGTGAGGGCGGCGGGTGGAGCGCCGCGCGCGTCGTGGCGTGTGGGCCGCGCGTCGTGGCGCCGCGGCACTTTCGAGTCGTGAATCACGCTCTCGAACCCTCGATGTTAGGACCGCACGGGCCGCGACGTCAAATCGGCGGGGTCGCGCGCACCGCGGCGGTCGTGTACCGGATCCGGGCCGCGGCGCGTGCGGCGCGTGCTCCGCGACGCGGGCGCCGCTCGCCCACGGCTAGCCTCGAACTCGCGCGTCGCACTCGGCGCCGCGCATGCCGCCGCGGGGGTCTGGAGAGGCACATTGGACAAGTTCGTCGTCGAGGGTGGAGTGTCGTTGAAGGGCCGCGTGACCGCGGCCGGAGCCAAGAACGCCGTGCTGCCGATGATGGCGGCGGCCCTGCTCGGCGACGGGCCGGTGCGCCTGACACGCAGCCCGCGCCTGTCGGACGTCGCCACGATGTTCGAGGTCCTGAAAGACCTCGGCTGCGACGGCCAGCAGCACGCGGACGGCACGATCGAACTCGTCTGTCCGAACACCCCGAACGTGCACGCGCCCTGGGAGCAGGTGCGCAAGATGCGCGCGTCGGTCTGTGTCCTCGGGCCGCTCACCGCGCGCGCCGGTCGCGCCGAGGTGAGCCTGCCGGGCGGCTGCGTGTTCGGCGTGCGCCCGATCGACGTCCACCTGAAGGGCCTCGAGGCCCTCGGCGCGAAGGTCGAGATCGAGGGCGGCTACGTGAAGACGACCGCGCGCAAGGGTCTGCGCGGCGCGGAGATCTTCCTCGGCACGGCCTTCGGACCGTCCGTGACCGGAACGATGAACGTGCTCATGGCGGCGACGCTCGCGCAAGGCACGACCGTCATCCACGGCGCGGCCTGCGAGCCCGAGGTCACCGACCTGTGTGTCCTGCTCAATGCGATGGGCGCGAAGATCAGCGGCATCGGTTCGCCGCGCCTCGAGATCGAGGGCGTGACGCGCCTGGGCGGCGCCGAGCACCGCGTCGTCGCCGACCGCATCGAAGCCGGCACCTACCTCGTCGCCGGAGCGATCACGGGCGGCACCGTGCGCGTCGACGACTGCAAACCCGGGCACCTGGTCGCGCTCACCGACCGCCTGCGTGAAGCCGGGTTCGGAGTCGAGCGCGGTGAGACCTGGATCGAAGTCCAAGGCGAAGGCTACGGCGTGCGTCCGCGGCCGACCGACGTCACGACGCAGCCGTTCCCCGGCTTCCCGACGGACCTCCAAGCCCAGTGGATGGCGCTCATGTGCCGCGCGGAAGGCGTGAGCCTCGTGACCGAGCGCATCTACCCCGACCGCTACATGCACCTGCCCGAACTCGTGCGCATGGGCGGCCGCATCCGGCGCCAAGAGGCGACCGCGATCGTCGAAGGTTCCGCACGCTTGTCCGGAGCGCCGGTCATGGCCTCGGACCTGCGCGCGTCGGCCGCACTCGTGCTGGCCGGCCTCGTCGCGGAAGGCACGACCGAAGTGCACCGCGTCTACCACATCGACCGCGGCTACGAGCGCATCGACGAGCGCCTGCAGGCTCTCGGCGCCAAGGTGCGCCGCGTGCCCGACAGCGCGTGAGGTGCGTGAGGCGCGGCGCTGCTCGCCGTCGATCGCTCGATCATTCGCGTGTCACGACGTGGCACACGCGGAGCGCGCCGGTCCACGTCGCGACGTCGGTCGCGTGCTCGATGAAGCCCTCGTCGAATCCGACGTAGTGCAGCGCGTCGGCGCTCATTTCGAGTGCGAGCGGCAGCTCGAATCGCGCGAGATGTCGGCCTTCGACGTCCCACACGAGTTCGCCGCGACCGTGCAC
>JBIKNC010000317.1:0-3856 GCA_044358925.1 Planctomycetota bacterium
GCACACGCCGCGCCAATTCCGCACTTCGACACCGCCGTGGCGGATCCGGTGTCTGACACCGTACGCGTCACGACCTCGCGCTCACGTAGGCCTGCTTCAGCCAGCCCTTCACCTCGGCGTCCACGTCCTTCGCCGACTCGAGCCGCACCCGGTGCGTGCACATCGCGCTGAACGATCCGGAAAGCTCGAGGCGCGCGGTCGCCTCGACGCCCTTCAGGTTCAGGCCGAGATCCACGCGCGTCGCCGTCGAAGGCTGCACGAGCGCGAACTGTTTCGCCGCACGCAGACTCACGTACGTCTTCTTCGGCGCGATCTCCACGTCCTTGCCAAGCGCCTTCGCGGCCTTCATCAGCGCATCGTGGATCGGTCGCAGCGGCGCCTTCTTGCCGGCATAGAGCGCCTCCACCAACTCGTCGCCGCTCGCCGCCTCACCAGGCGGATTCAGCAGCGTCTGCGCGACGAGGTTCGCGTAGCCGTGCCCGATGCCGTGCGCGCTCTTCAAGTGCGCGACGATCTTGCCGTGCGTGCTCTCGCCGCTCTTCTTCGCGAGCGCGAGCCACTGCTCCATCGACTTGCCCGTCTTCTCCGCCATGTTCGCGACCATCGCCGCGGTCATCTCTTCCGGTGTCGCCATGGTTCAGCTCCGTGACCTCTTGCCGACGAGCGGCCAGTTCTCCGACCTGCAGCGCTTCGGCGACGTGCCTTCGAGTACCGCGAAGATCCAGTAGACGAACCGCGCGAGTCCGGTCGCGCGGCCGCGCTCGATCACACTCTTGAGGTTCTCGAGAATCCACGTTCCGCCCTGCGACATCTGCTTCGTCGTCTTCGTGCCCGGCGGCAAGTCGGTGAGCGTCATCGTGAACTTCACGCGCCCGCCCGCGTTCGTCTCGACGACTTCCAACTCGTACATGACCTTGACCGGCGGATCGTCGTGGTTCGTGAAGCGGAACGTGTGGCCGTAGCGCTTCATCGGTTCGAACACGAGCACTTCGCCGATCCAGCTCGTGTACTTGCCGCTCTTCGTCGTCATGCCGACCTTCGTGCCCGGCGCGAAGTTCGCCGCAACGAGCTTCCCGTTGAAGAACGCCGCCTGCACGTCGTCGGTGCGCGTGATCTCGCGCCACACGTCTTCGAGCCGGCCGTCGATGAGCACTTGGAACTTGACGTGCTCGAGGTGATCGGCTCTTCGCAGAGGTCGATTCCGACCAAGTCCAAGCCAAGGCAGCGCAGTCCGTCGTACCTCCGAGTCTTGACGAGGTGGCGCTCGGCCGCAGCGCCGACCATCACACCACCATCCGGCAGCAAGAGTCCCTTCGGCGGTTCGCGCGGATCGAGGACACGCTCGCGCAGAGGCCGCGGATCCGCAGCCGCGATGATCGTCTCGATCCAACTGCGGTCGTCGGAGGGATGAGTCACGGGCGCTACGAGTTGCGCTCCATCACTCGGCAGCTCAGGCCGGATTCGGCCGCCTGCCGCACGCCGTCGCCAGGCTGTCACCGAGATCGTCGATCAACCTCCGCCACGCGCCGCGCCCGCCCTTCGGGAAGCGTTGGTTGACCTCGAGTTCGATGCCGACGTAGCGCTCCGGGCCGTGCACCTTCCTCAGGTACGAGGTCAGACCGTCCGACACGCCGCGATAGGGGCGGTTGCGGCCGATGCGCACGTCGTCGCGGATGCCTTCGAGGGCCTTGATCCAGCGGTTCGAGAAGTCCTTCTCGCGTTCGCGCTTCGGGTCGTAGAGGAGGGCGACGTCGATGTCGCGCTCGACGCCGTCGAGGACGGGCGTGAAGGAGTGGACGGCGATGTGGAGGACGGCGCCGGTCTCGCCCATCGCGATCTCGATGGCGCGCTCGACGCGGTCGCGGTGCGGGCGCCAGAAGCCTTCGATGATCGCGTGTTTGTCGGGCTCGCCGAGCTTGTCGGTGAACTCCGAGAAGAGTTCCTTGCTGCCCAGCGACCGGTTGAGATCGACGAGCAGTCGCGTCACGGTCGACGCGACGAGGGGCACGTCGAAGCGCCGCTCCAGGGCGCGCGCGATCTCCAGGGACCCCGCGTCGAAGCCGCGGTGCGTGTCGAGCAGCGCCTTCGCTTCTTTGGTCGCGAAGTGGGCGCGATGTTCCTGCGGCACGGTGTTGCCACCGTGTTCCGACGTCAAGATCAGTGCGAGACCGCCCTTCATGGCACGAACGAACGACCTTCGAGGAGGCCGTTCGCCAAACGTTCGAGCAGCCCCGCAAGAACCCGGCGCGGCTGCTCGGCGGCGGGCCGGGGCCCGAGGGCCGCGACCAGTCGCTCCGACAGTGTGCCGACTTCGAGCGCGATCCGGAGCGGTTCTTCCAGCTCTGCGGGTCCTCGGAACACCTGCGGCACGCACGAGCGCAGCAGATCCGAGGCCGTCGTCGCGCGCTCTGCGCCGAAGAGCGCCGCGAAGCCGGGCGGCACCACGGCCTTCCGACCGCAGGCCGTCGCGTCGACGAGCAGCCCGAGCAACGCCTCGCCGCCGAACGCGCGCTGCTGGGCGGCGCTCGACCAGCGCTCCTCGACGAGGCCGCGCACGAGGGCCGCGACCGCCGCCGCGACCGCCACGTCGGCCGCCGCACACTCCTGCGCGTCGATCAGGCGGATCTCGATCGCCATGCGGTCGAAGCGCGCGATCGCGCCCCGCGCGTTCGTCCACTCGACGCCGAACAGGATCTCGTCCGCTCCGAGGGCCGCGAGCTGGGCGTCGATCGCGTCGAACACCACGCGCCGGTAGGTGTCGCGATCGAAGGCCTGCTCGGGGATCACGGCGCCGGTCATCGCTCCGACCTTGGCCGAGTTCGTGCGGTAGACCTCCAGCCGATTGTCGAGGAGGCCCGTCAAGCGCCCTTCGACGAACGGCGAGCCGGCCGCGAGCGCGGGCACCAGCGGCAGCACGACACGCACCGCCGCCATGAGCCGCGCGAACTCGTCGTCGTTCGCGAACGGCAGGTTGAGGTGGACGCTCTGCAGGTTCGACCAGCCGTGGCGCTTGCAATCGAAGAGCCTGTCGTAGGCCGAGTAGACCTCTTGGTTGTCGTGGCGCCACAGGTGCGTCTCGCGGCGCGGATCCATCCACGGGTGCATCGCACCGGGGACGAGCCGCGCCCCGTGTGCACGCGCGAGCGCGTCGCAGCGTCGCTGACTCGCGCGGAACGCTTCGGCGAGGCCGGCGAGGTCGCGCTCGGGCACCGCTGTCTTGAACTCGACCACGTGGTTCACGAGTTCGTTCGACCACTCGATGCGGCCGTCGCCGAAGTCGCCGGTCCACTCGCACTGCGCATCCGCGACGCCGCGCCGCTGCGCCTCGGCGCTGCGCAGCACGAGGTCGGCCTTCGGGCTCACGTCGAACGTCGTGGCGTCGACGAGCATCGACTCGATCTCGATGCCGTACACCTCGAACAAGCGGAACGGGCGCTTCGATTTGGTGTCGGTCATCGCAGTGCAGTGGTGTTCGGACGCTCCGCTGACTTGATCAGCGCCGCGCCTTCCGGGCTTCGACGCGCGTGAGGAAGCCCGCCATGATGCGGCGGTACAGCTCGCCCTTGAGCACGCGATCCTCGTAGCCCGTGTTGATGTTCGGGTTGTCGTTGACCTCGGTCACGACGACGCGTTTGCCGAACTGCTTGAGGTCGACGCCGTACAGACCGTCGCCGATCGTCGCGGCCGCGCGCAGCGCCGTGCGCAGCACGAACGGCGGCACCTCTTCGAGCGGCGTCGGCTCGACGCGCCCGTAGTCGTAGCCGCCGCCGGCCTCCTTCTTGACGATCTGCCAGTGGCCCTTGGCCATGTGGTAGCGGCACGCGTACAGCGGTCGCCCGTCGAACACACCGACGCG
>JBIKNC010000009.1:0-43478 GCA_044358925.1 Planctomycetota bacterium
CGTGAAGAACGAGCGCCCCGGCTCGCCGAGGTGGCGTGCGTTCGCGACGCCCGCGAACTCGGTGAGCTCCAGGTGATCGGCGTCGGTCTCGAGCTCGAACAGCACACCGCAGTGGCTGTTCACCGGCTCGAGGTCGTGTTTCCAGATCGGGATATCGCCACCGAGAGGATAGATGCGACGGGCCGGACCGCCCGTGCCCGTGATGGGCCCGTTCTCGCGCGAGCGCGGCTCGGGCAGCCATTCGTCGAGCAGCGTCTCGACCTCGCCGACCAGGCGCATCTCGTACGACGCGACGCGCCGCGCGAGCGCGAAGTACAGCACCGACTGATCGGGCGAGAGGTGTCCGACGTAACCGTGCGCAGCCGCCCACGGTCCGAAACGCAGCAACGCCTCGCGCGCCGACTCGCTCAGTTCGCGAGCGAACGGCGTACCGAGGTAGGCCGCGGGCCCCGTCAGCGTCTCGCTCCGGACCTCACCTTCCTTCGTTGAGACCTCGTTCGAGACCGGATGGCGTTCCTGCGCCGCCGCGCGTTGCGCGACGGACGACGAGATCGCGGCGATCAGAACGCACAGTGCGATCGACTTCCCCATGTGAGCGCGCGCGACCGAGCCCGGGGCGACGAGGGGACCCGGCGGTGCACCATGCACCGCAGCTCGGATCGGACGTCCGACGGGGACGCTCCCTCGCAGCACCGACCTTCCCTTCGGCCCGCGTGGAGGAGCTTTTCGGCCGCGCGCTGCGGCGATCTTTGGGGCAACTCGTTCGAACCTGCGCGCGCTTCACGACCTTCCGGCGCGAGCGGCCGTTAGATTCCGCGCGCCATGAACTCACCGAAGCTCGCGTTCGCCTGCCTTCCTTTCGCACTCCTCGTTCCCGTGGCGCTGCACGACCTCGCGCCGCGAGCGAGCGACGCCGTCGTCATCGCCGTCGACGCGTTCGGCCGGCCGGTGCCCGGCCTCGAACTCGAGGTCGTGTTGCGCGGTAAGGACGGGAAGCTCACGCGCAGCACGGAGAAGCCGTCCGCGAAGACCGGCAAGGCGCGCGTGAAGGTGGGGGAGGCGGCGCTGGCGGACGTGAACGTGAAGGGCGAACACGGCGTCGTCGCGCGCACCACATGGAGCGAGAGCGGTACGACACATCTGCTCCTCACCGTCGCACCGCTCGTCGATGTCGAGGTCACACTGCTCGACACAGCAGACGCGCTCGTTCCACGTTTCGCAGCGGTCCTCGCGAACCAAGGAGCGCGTCAGAGTCCGCCGCTGTTCCACGACGGCGCTGACACCTCGGAGTTCGGCGCGCTCTCGAACGGCGAGGGCGCGCTGCGACTGCGCGCAACGCGCGGGAGCACGGACCTCGAGGCTCTCGTCCCCGGTGCGTTCGCGTTCAGCGCGCTGCACGGTCGAATCCAAGAGGGCTATGGACTGCGTGCGGACGATCTGTGTTTCGTCGACACGCGAACGACTCAGTTGACGTTGCGCCTTCCGACGATGGCCGAGCGCACGATCACCTGGCTGGGTCCGGACGAAGCGACGGACGCGACGATCCGTTGGTACGCCGCGCATCCGTTGCTCGAGTCGTTCGCGGAGTACGTCGAGCACTTCTCCTCACCTGCCGACGCCGCGGGCGTGACCACCGTGCTCGAGCCGATCGAAGACGGTGAGCTGAAGCGCGGCGACGATGCGGTGCTCGTCGCGCGCCGTGGTGCAGACCGTTTCAGGCTCACGACGCCGCCCGTGCCGGAGAGCGGACTGCGCGCGACTCTGGCGGAACCGGACGTGGCCGTGACGGCACCGCTTCCGCCGGAGGGTTTCGTCTTCACGTGGTCGTCGAGCAACAGCTACGACGTGCGCCGACCGGTCGCCTTCGGTGAGGAGCCGACGGTGGCGGCCGGACAGAACAGTCTGTGGTTGGCTCCGCTCTCGGAGAACGACCTCGATCGACTCGTCCGGCTCGACACGAGCCTCTACGGCCCGATCGACTCGGAAGTGAAGTTCGCGGCGCTCGACACGATCGTCGACCTCTCCGCATTGCCGAAGGGCCGTTGGGCGCTCGAGTCGTTCACGGTCCTCGTCGACGAGGACGACGCCTACGTCGACGTCAACGACTGGGTCGTACTGAATGCCGACGGGCGCGCGGAGACGTTCGGTACGGCGAGTCCCGACACGTCGTCGATCACACATACCGGCGTCGGACTCGCGGCCCCGCGCATCGATCTCGAACAACGCGAGGACGGTTCGCTCGCAGCGATCGGTGCAGGCGCACCGGTCGAGGTCGAGTTCGTTCGCACGGACGGTTCACCTGCGGCGTTCGTCTCGTTCATCGCGCGTCCGTGGTCGAAGGACGACTTCTTCCGTCAGGTCGAGACGCGACGAGCATGGACCGACGAGAACGGTCGAGCGACGCTCGTGACGACGCTCGAGGAGGGCCAGCAGTTGCTCGTCTCGATCGCGCCGGACGAAGCGCTGCCGGGCACCACGCTCTTCTCGAACGAGATGGTCGAAGGTCGTCAGCGCTTCGTCGTGCCCGAACTCGGCACGCTCATGCTCGACGCCGTGTCCCTGGTCGGCGGCGAGCCGCGTGCGCTGCACGCGCGACTGGCACGGCACGTCGACGGCGACACGAGCGACGTCGGCGACCGCGTCGACTGCTCACCGACCTACATCACTTCGCTCGACGGCACCCTCGTCGTCGAGGACGTCCCGGTCGGCACCTACCTCGTCGAACTGCGCGAGATCAGCATGCTCGGTCGATCGACGGGCGATCCGAAGACCGTCGTCGTCGAACCGAAGAGCACGAAGAAGCGCTGAGCGGCGCTTCGGCTCACGCGAACGGAACTCGTCAGCGCGCGCGCTCGCCCGCGCTGACGAGTTCGCCTTCGATCACGGTGCCGATGCAGTGCGTCGTGTACTCGAAGGGGTCGCCGTCGAAGAGCGCGATGTCGCCGTCCTTGCCGACTTCGAGTGTGCCGATCCGATCGGCCACGCCGAGCAGGCGCGCGGCGTCGTTCGTGACCTGGGCGAGAGCGCGCTCGAACGACAAACCGTTGCGCGCGGCGATCGCGGCTTCGAACAACACCACGCGCGTGCGCGGCACGTAGCCCTCGTAGCCCGACTGCATGGCGACGAGCAGGCCCGCGTCGGACAGGAGCTTGGGCGTCTCCATCGACAGGTTCTTCGTCTCGCCGCCCGAGCGGAACATCGTCGGGTGCACGATCACCGGCAGTCCGGCGGCGACGAGTTCGTCGAGCACGAGCGGCGCGTCGGCCGCTCCGTCGAGCACGAAGCGCACGGTCGGATACTCCGAGCGCAGGCGCAGCACGTTCATGATGTCGGGCGCCGTGTGCGCCGTGACGAGCAGCGGGGTCGCACCGCTCGCGATGCGCGCCAACGCCTCTTTGCGCAGGTCGCGCGCCGGCGCGTCCTCGTCCTTCTCCGCGGCCTTCGCGATCGCCTCGGCGTGTGCCGCGCCCTCGTTCAACAGGCGCCGCAGCTCGGCCATCGACTTCGCGCGCGTGCCCGGCCCGCCCGCGCCGCGTGCGTCGTCGGTCAGGCTCGCGGTGATCATCGCCTCGGACACGAACACGGCCTCGTCGATCGTGTCGCCCGCGGTCTTCGCGAGCATGGTCTGACCGCTGATGAGCGCCAGCGGCGCGTGACCGGTGTGCACGGTCGTGACACCGAAGCCGCGCAGCCACTGCACGAGCGGCTCACGCGGGTCGTAGGCGTCGATCGCGCGCAGCTCGGGCTGCGCCGAGGCGGTGCGGTCGATCTCGTCCTGGTCGTGCGGCGTGTTGAGCCAACCCGCCAGGCCGACACACGTGTGTGCATCGATCAGGCCGGGCACGGCGACGGCCGCTTCGAGCACGCGTGTGTCCGACGGCAGCACGAGGTTCGCTCCGTCGCCGACGTACGTGATCGTGCCGTTCTCGACGAGCACGAGCCCGTTCGTGATCGGCGGCCCGGCCTGGGTGTGCAGCGTCGCGGCGCGCACGGCGATGCGTGTGACCGTCGCGATCGGGGCCGGATCCTGAGAGGCGAGTGCGGCGAAGGCCGCGGGCGCGGCGAGCAGCGCACCGGTCGCGAGTGCAGCGATGAAGTGGCTCTTCACTGTCCACCTCCGACGTGCGCGCAGCACGAGCTGAACGTGCGGTCGTCACCGGCGCCGAAACCGCCGACCGCGTACAACCGATCGTTCGGATCGTCGCGATCGAAGACGCGTTCGCCTTGCACCCACGTCTCCTGCACGTGGGTGTAGACCGACAGCGGGTCGCCGTCGAGCACGCAGAAGTCCGCGTCCTTGCCGACTTCGAGGCTGCCGACGCGCTCGTCGAGGTCGAGCATCGCCGCACCTTCGAGCGTGAGTGCCGCGAGCGCCGCTTCGCGCGGCAGACCCGCGCGCACCGCGAGTCCCGCGGAGCGCAGGAACAGGCGCGAGTCGGTGATGTAGTCGTCCGTGTGGATCGCGACTTTCGCGCCCGCTTCGAACAGCACGCGGCACGTGTCGAACGACAGGTCTTGCGCTTCGAGCTTGCCGCCCGGCGCGTCGACGAGGATCACCGAACACGGCGCGCCCGCCGCGGCGATCTCGTCGGCCACCTTCCAGCCGTCGGAGACGTGGTGCAGCACGACGCGGAAGCCGAACTCGTCGGCCAGACGCAGCACCGTGACGATGTCGTCGTGCCGGTGCGTGTGGTGGTGCACGATGCGTTTGCCGCTCAGGACCTCGGCGAGCGCTTCGAGTCCGAGGTCGCGCGTCGGCGGTTCCTTCTCCTCGTCGCTCGCTGCCGCCGCCTGTTTCGCCACGTACTCCTGCGCGGCGATGAACTTCTCGCGCACGAGGGCCGCGCTCTTCGCGCGCGTGCCGGGGAACGGCGAGTCGCCCTGCGGATTGGTGCCGTTGGCCATCTTGAGGCCGCCCATCGCGGAGCCGTCGTCGAAGCGGTAGAGCAGTTCGTCGACCGTGTCGCCGAGGCGCAGTTTGAGGTACGCGGTCTGCCCGCCGATCAGGTGCCCCGAACCGGGCATCGCGTTGATCGTCGTGAGGCCGCCGGCGCGCGCGCGGTGCAGACTCGCGGAGCGCACGTCGATCGAGTCGACGCTCGAGACCTCGGGCTGCAGCGGGCTCGAGCGGTCGGCCGCGAACGGACCGCCGACGTGGCTGTGGGTGCAGACGAGGCCCGGCATCAGCACCTGGCCCGCAAGATCGACGACCGTCGCGCCTTCCGGGATCGTGACCGCGGCCTTGGCGCCGATCGCGGTGATGACACCGCCTGCGACGAGGACGACGCCGTCGTCGATGGGGGCCGAGCTGATCGGCAGGAGCTGCGCACCGACGAAGGCGGTGACGCCGGCGCCGGGTCGGGGCGGTGCTTCGGCGCGCAAGAGGCCGAGCGCGACGAGCAGACAGATGGAAACGGAGCCGACTCGGGCGACGGTCGCGGGCACGTGCATGCGCACACGTTACTCGTCGCGCGAGAGTTGACGGGTACGGCGTCCTGCCCCCTGGCGCCAAAGGGGAGCAGTACGGTGCCGTACCCGTCAACCGCGCACGCGCTCGACCGGGCGACCGGCGCGGTTCTCGTCGATCCACTTCGCGAACGACGCCGACAGTTTCTTGTCGGTCCAGGCGAACTCCTCTTCCTTCACGGCGACGAGCGCGATGTCTTCGACGAGATCGGCCTCTTCGAGCATGGTCGCGAAGCGCTTCTCGTTCGCGGTCGTCGTGAGGAGCTGCGCCGCGAGGCCTTCGGCGTTCGGCAGCAGCGTGCGCAGCGTCAGTCCGAAGAGGTCCTCCGCGGGCTTCGACAGGGTCACGCTCACGACGCGTTCGTCGCGGGCGGCACGCAGGGCGAGGAGCGCTCCGAAGCCCTCTCCGACGACGTGCAGCTGGTTGCCTTGCACGCGCGCGTCGGCGGCCAGCCATTCCAAGGCGCCCATCACGTCGTTGACCATGTACGGCGCGAGCGCGGCGCGGCCGGCTTCGTCGAGGGCGCTCCAGTCGAACGTCTCGTTCTTGTTCACGCCGTGGCCGCGCAGGTCGAAGGCGAGCACGGCGACCTTCTTCTTCAGCAGCTTGTCGACGAGCGCGCCGAGTTGCTGCTGATCCGCGCCGAGGTCGTGCACGAGCAGGACCGCCGGCACCGGCTCCTTCGCCTTCGGCACCGGATGGAACGTCGCGTCGAGCTGGACCTTGTCCGAGGTGGTGAAGCGCGCGAGTTCACCCGTCGGGCGTTCGTCCGCGGACTTCGCGGGCGCGACGGCGGGTGCGTCGTCGAAGCTGCACGCGGCGGAGGTCGTCAACGAGAACAGAGCCGCGCAGCACGCGCTGATCGCGATGCGGACGAGAAGCATGCTCGGATGTTGGGCTGCTCCGTTGGGGCGGAACAGCCGGGGGGAATGTCGTTGCGGCGGCACCCTGCACTCGCTGGGGCGAGTGTGGGAACAGGAGCCGGCGGGGATGGGAACCGGACGACCGAGCGAGCGATCGGAGGCGGGGCGCAGACGGATCGAGGTCGGTCGCGGTGGGCAGTGCGCGAGCGTCCCTGAAGCTAATCCGCTGGTCCCGCTCTCGGGTACAGACTTTTTCAGGTGAGCCGGCGCGTGCGCCGCCGAAGTGGAGCGCCGCCGCCGACCTGACGCAGACGTCAGCCCAGCTCGAGCTGCCGCCGCGCGTCGACCTCGTCCCGTCCGAGGGTGTCCATGGCGGCCTTCAGCCGCTCGTGGAGGTCGAACGACGGGTCGATCGTCGCGCGCAACTGCCGCATGACCTGCACGGCCATGCGGAAGCAGCGGCAGATGTCGCCGGCGGGCACCTCGACCAGTTCGCCCAGCTCTTCGAACGTGCGGCCCTTCATCCAGCCGACGACGGCCGGTGTCAGACCCCAGTCCGGCTGTTTGAGCGGCACCGGCACGTCGAACTTGGCTTCTTCGTGGGCCAGTCGCCCGATCACCTGCCCGGCGTGGCGGCGCAGCCCGCCGTAGAGCCGCTGGGGCACGCTGTTGTTGTCGAAGCGCTTGCGCTCCTCGTACACGAGCGCGACGAAGAGCATCGCCAGCCCGGGCGCGTCGACCTCCTCGAACACACCGCGCCAGAGCCACTCGCCGACCTGCAGCTCGAAGCCGTGGATCGCGCGCGCGACCTTGGCTTTCGGAGTGAGGACATCGCGGTCGCCGTCCTTCTCGAGGAACCCGCCGGAGTGCAGGAAGCCGACCAGGCCGTCGAGGAAGCGGCGCTGCTGGTGCGCGTTGCGCTCGCGCGCCTTCTTGCCGCCCTCACGGTGCTGGAACTGGTCGAAGCTCTTCTGCCAGGCCTCGAACAGGCGCTCGCGCCCGAGTTCTTCGATCAGGTGCAGGATGGCCGAGTAGGAGAGTCGGAAGCGGCTCTCGATCGGCTCGGGCTTGCCGCGCACCAACTTCTCGAGCGGCGCCTCCTCGAGGTCCTTCGCGTCGATGCGCGACACCACGAGACCCTCGGTGTCGATGCCCTGACGGCCCGCGCGCCCGGCCATCTGCATGTACTCGCGCGTACGCAGCCAGTCGAAGCTCTCACCGTCGAACTTGCGCAAGCTGAAGAACGTGACCGTGCGCGCGGGCATGTTGATGCCGACGGCGAACGTCTCGGTCGTGAACAGCAGTTTGAGCAGGCCCGACGTGAACAGTCGCTCGACGATCTCCTTGTGCACGGGCAGCATGCCCGCGTGGTGGTAGGCGATGCCGCGCGCGCACAGTTTGAAGAGATCGCCGTACGCGAGTTGTTCCTCGTCGAGCTGGAACGCGGCCATCGTCTGCCGCAGCAGCACGTCCATGCGCACACGCTCGTCCTCGTCGAGCAACTCGCGGCGCCGATTCGCCAGCGCGAGGCGCTCGCAGTCCTTGCGGCTGAAACAGAACGTCAGGATCGGCGTCTCGCGATTCGCGATCAGATCGTCCAAGAGGCGCGCGAAGCCGCCCGTCTCCTGTTTGCGCGCTTCTTCGCGCACCTGCATGCGTTGTTCGAACGACAGCCGTCGACGCGGCGTGCCCGAGCGCGTCGCCGCCGCGCCGCCGTATTGCTTGCGGATGCGCGGCAGCGCGTGTTCGTCGAACAGGCCGTGCTCCGCGAGATAGAAGCGATGTTTGAGCGGCACCGGTCGCTTCGTCGAACTCACGATCGTCAACTCGTGTTCGCGGATCTCGCGGATCCACGCGCCGAGTTGGCCGAGGTTCTCGATCGTCGCCGACAGGCAGATGAAGCGCATCGACGGCGGCGCGAAGATCAGGCTCTCCTCCCAGACCGTGCCGCGCTCCGGATCGTCCATGTAGTGGACTTCGTCGAAGATCACGTACTCGACGTCGGCCAGCGACGCGGGATCCTCGAGCATCGTGTTGCGCAGGATCTCGGTGGTCATGATGAGCACCTGCGCACCCGGGTGGATCGTCACGTCGCCGGTCATGAGCCCGACGTCGATCACGGGGTCGTCGCGGAAGTCGCGGTACTTCTGGTTCGAGAGCGCTTTGATCGGCGCCGTGTAGATGCAGCGCCGCCCGCGCTCGACCGACTTGTGGATCGCGTACTCGGCGACCAGCGTCTTGCCCGCGCCGGTGGGGGCCGAGAGGAGGACGTCGTGTCCTTCCTCGATCGCCCGAACCGCTTCGAGTTGGAAGATCGAGAGCTGGAAGCCCTTGAAGTGCGTCGGCGCCGAGGCGCTCGCTGGCGAGGAACCGTCCTCGCGCCGTCGTGCTCGCGACATGTGGGCAGCAGGGTAGCGCCGCGCGCGAGCGGACCGTGCACCGCCTTCCCAAGGACTGCTTCCCATCCCGGCGCCGCTCGGCCGCGGCGGGGACGCGGTTCGAGGGTCGCTCTGCCATGATCCAGGGGCCTTTCGCCATGCGAGTGAACGTCCAACACCACGCCGCTCCGCGCCGCGGCCGCGTGCCGACCTGGCTGCCGCTCGGTCTGTTCGCGTGCGGCGTCGGCCTCGCGCACGACGTGTTCTCGCACGAGATCGCGGGCTACGACCTCGTCGATCCGGCGCGCCTGTCGATCGTGAGCAGCGCCCCGTTCGTCGATCCGCGCTGGCGCGAAGCTCTCGCCGCGCGACTGGCTGCGCAGCCGGTCTTCCAGGCCGACGACGCGGCCGCTCGCACGGCGTTGGCCGACGCGGTCGCAGCACTGCCGTTCGTCGCGCACGTGGAACCCCCGCGCCTGCTGTGGCCCGACGGTGCGGTGCTCGAACTCGTCTTCGAACGCCCGGTCGCGTGCCTGCGGCGCGGCGGCGTCTTCTACACGGTCTCCGATCGCGGCGCGGTCCTGCCCGGCGGTTGGAGCGCGCCGCCCGAACTCGACGGCCTGCCGCTGCCCGTGATCGGGCGCTTCGGTGTCGACGAGAGCGAATCGCCGCCCGGCGGAGTGCTCGGTCGCGAAGGTCTGTGGCACGCACTCGCCGTCGTGCTGTCGATGGAGCGGCACCTCGATCGCGATGCGCGAGCGGCGCTCGGCATCGTCGTCGTCGACGGCGACCTCGGCGCGACGTCGCGCGTCGACGAACCCGGTGCGAAGTTGCATTTGGAAGGTCGGCGCGTCGTGTACTTCGGGCGCTCGCCCGACGTCGACGCGCCGGGCGACCTGCCCGAAGCGAACAAGTGGAACCATGTCGAGGACGCGCTCGACCTCGCGGCGCGCGGTGAACTCGACTGGCGTGCGATCGACGTGCGTTGGGACGCGTTCGCGGCGCTGCCGCGCGAACTCGAACTCGACGTGCCGCTGCGCGAGGAGTGGAAGAGCGCCGAAGCGCACGCGCGTGCGAAGAACGAGGAGCCGCGCCCGCCGCTGACGCCGCGCGCGAACCCGGCCTCGGGCTGGCTCGTTCCGCGCGTGCGATGACGCGCTTCGAACTCGCGCTCGGCCTCGTGGTCGCGGCGTTCGTGCCCGTGCTCGCGGCGCTGCCGCCGAACGGGCTCGCCTCGACGGCGTCGTTCGCGCCCTTCCTCGACCCCTTCATCGGGCTGTCGAGTTCGGCGGTGTTCGTCGGCGCCTTGCTGTTCGTCGCGGCGCTGCCGCGCGCCGTCGACGTGGACAGGAGCGCGCCGCACGCCGTCGCGTGTGTGCTGTCGTTCGCGCCCCTCGGCGCCTGGTGCGTCGCACGCGACGGAGCCGCGCTCGAAGTCGCTCTCGCGTTGGTGCTGGGCGCGCTCGCGGCCTGGGCGCGCGCACGCACACGGGCGCCCGTGTGGAGCCTCGTGTGGTGGCTCGTGTTCGGCCTGCCGCCGCTCGTGTACGTCGCCGTCGGTCGCGCGGGCGACGACTTCGCAGCCGCGGCGCGCGTGCTCGCGCTCTCGCCGTTCGAGCTCGTCCGCAGCGCGAGCGGCGCCGCCGATCACGCGTGGTGGGGGAGCGCCGTGCTGTGCGCCGCGGCGCTCGCGGCGGTGCTCTTCGCGCCGGCGCCGCGCGCCGACCGGGACCTGGCGAAGGAGTCGCCCGCGTGAGAGCGCTCCAAGCCTTCGTGCTGTTCGCGTTGCTCGCGCTCGCAGCACCCGTCGCACACACACAGTCGCCGCGCCTCTTCGAAGCCGTCGTCGAGGTCGAGGGGCCGCTCGAGGGTGTCGTTCTCGAACCGCTGCGCGGCGGACGCAGTGTGATCACGGTCGACGTGCCCAGCGGCGAGCGTCGCACACTCGTGCTGCCGCTCCCGCTCGGCGACGCGGCCGACCTCGACTTCGGCGAGCCCGTCGTCGTCGCGCGCGGCGCCGGCTCCGCGCGCTTCGTGCGCTTCGAACCGGCCCCGCGCCTCGCCGCGGTACCGCGCGTGCTCGTCGCCCTCGCGAGTCCGAGCCCGTCTTCGGCGCGCCCGCGCACGTCGCTCGCCGCGGGCCTGGTCGTCCTCGCGGCGCTGGTCGGTGCGCTGGCCGCACGACCTGCACGAACCCTGCGCGGCCGCGCCGCGCGCCCGCGCGCCATCGCGACGGCGCTGATCGCTCTCGGCGGCGCCGGCGCCGTGACCGTGGTCGCCGCCGCGACCCGCACTCCGCCCGCCGCCTGGCGTTCGATCGATCGACTCGCCGCGACCGCCGGCCCCGAGGCGCCGCGCCTCGTGCAGCGGTACGAGCCGCAGGCCTTCGACTTCGACGAGGAGTTCCGCGGCGTCGTCGAGAGCGTGCCCGTCGGTGCCGACCTCGACGTGCGTGGATTCCTCGCGCCCGGTCGCGCGCAGTTCGTCGTGCAGGTCGCCGGGGGTGGTGTGCTCGTGCGCGAGGCAGCCCTGCCGGCCGGCGGGGGGGACGACCCGCTCGCCATCGCCGCCGATGCTCGCCGCCACTGGCGGGCCCCCGACGGCGCCTGGTGGAGCGTCGCCGCGGACGGCAACCTGACTCCCGGCTCGGCGCCGCGCAGCGCGTTCGCGTCGGGCGGCCTGCCGACCGGTCGCAGCGCTCTCGTGGCCGTGTCCGGCACGACCGTCTGGCGCATCGTCGACTGCCCGCGCGAGCTGGCACACACCGTCGAGTGAACCGCGGCCGTCCGCGGTCGCCGAGGCGAGACGCCGAGCCCCGACCCTTGTCGCCTCCGCACCGCGCCGCTACCTTTTCCCGCCTTCGCACGCGGACGACGCGTGCCTGACGCGCCGGCGCGTGGCCCACTTCGGCCTGCGGCGGCGCGGCCTTTCACCCATCCCACGCACCCGCGCCGCTCGAAGCTCCCGCCTCGCGATTCCATCGCCGCGGATCTCGAGCAGCGCCGACCTCACGCAGCGCCCGTCATCGCGCCCATGAAGACCACCCACGTTCGCTCCATCGATGTCCCGGAGCGTTGGTACGTGTTCGACGCCACCGAACAACCGATCGGTCGCATGGCCGCGCACATCGCGATGCTGCTGATGGGCAAGGACCAGCCCACGTACACCTACTCCGAGCTGAACGGCGCGTTCGTCGTCGTCATCAACGCGGAGCGCCCGGTGTTCACCGGCAAGAAAGCCGAGCAGAAGATCTACCCGTTCTACTCGGGCTACGCGGGCGGTCTGAAGGAGCGCGACGTCGACTACATGCGCGAGCGTCGTCCGACGGACATGGTCATGCTCGCCGTGCGCCGCATGCTGCCCAAGACCAACCTCGGCCGCGACATGCTGCGCCGCCTCAAGGTCTACGCCGGTGCCGAGCACCCGCACCAAGCGCAGAAGCCGGTCCCGATCGGCAAGCGCCCGACGCCCGATCTCTCGTTCGAGCAGCGCTCCTGAACCTGCGCTGCGCGCCGATCCATTCCAGCCGTAGAACCCGACCCTAGAGTCACTCGCCCATGCCCGTCGTATCTCCGTTCATCCACGGCCTCGGTCGCCGCAAGTCGGCCGTCGCCCGCGTGCGCATCAAACCCGGCTCCGGCACGTTCCAAGTCAACGGCCGTGAGTGCGACGAGTACTTCCCGACGCAGCGCGACCAGAAGGCCGCGCGCGCGCCGCTCGCGACGCTGACCGAGTCGACGACGTACGACGTGTTCGTCAACGTCGACGGCGGCGGCCCGCACGGCCAAGCCGGAGCGGTGAGCCTCGGCCTCGCTCGTGCGCTCAAGGAAGCGAACCCGGTCGTGTTCGAGAAGCTGCGCGAACTCGGCCTCATGACGCGCGACTCGCGCATGAAGGAACGCAAGCACTACGGTCGTCGCGGTGCACGTCGCGGCTTCCAGTTCAGCAAGCGCTGAGACGACAGAGCGAGAGAGTCGACGCTGCGCGCCGGACATGCTCTGTCGGTGCCCATGGCCCAACCGCTGGCGCGTTTGGCGCATCGACTCCTCCTTCGTCTCCTCGACGGGGCCGCGTTCCGCACTCGCGGGCGCGGCCTCGCCGCATTCCACGCGACTCTTCCAATCACGCCGCTCGACTCGCCATGGCCGGTCACTCCCACAGCGCGAACATCGCGCGCCGCAAGGGCGCGGTCGACAAGAAGCGTTCGAAGGTCTTCAGCAACTGCTCGAAGATGATCCTGTCGGCGGTCCGTCAGGCCGGGCCGGATCCGGACGCGAACTTGAAGCTCAAGTACGCGATCGAGAAGTCGCGCGCGGCCAACATGCCGAAGGACACCATCCAACGCGCGATCAAGAGCGCATCGGGTGAGAAGGGCGGCGACATGGAGGAGCTGGCCTACGAGGGCTACGCACCGGGCGGCATCGCGCTGATCGTCACGGCGCTGACGGACAACCGCAGCCGCACGGCGGCGGACCTCAAACACCTGTTCGACAAACGCGGCGGCAACCTCGGTTCACCGGGATCGGTCGCGTTCCTGTTCCAGTTCCGCTCGATCCTGGTGGTCGAGAGCGCGGGACGCAGCGAGGACCAGCTCCTCGAGCTGGCGCTCGAAGTCGGCGCGGACGACGTGCAATGGGGCGCGGACGAGAGCACGATCCTGGCCGACCCGACGGCGTTCCTGCCGGTGAAGTCGGCCCTCGAAGCGCGCGGCCTCGCCTTCGTTTCGGCCGAACTCGGCTACGTGCCGCTCACGACGACCAAACTCGCGACGCTCGACGACGCGAAGAAGCTGGTGCGACTCGTCGACGAACTCGAAGCGCTCGACGACGTGCAGGCCGTGTACGGCAACCACGAAATCGAGGCGAGCTGGCTCGAGCAGCTCTGACGTGGAGCCATGGGCGCACATCGCGCCTGGTGACCCGCCCGGTGCTGCCGCACGACGGCTCTCGCATTTGGGATGTCCTTCGCCGCGACGGAGGGCGCACCGCCCGTGCGACCGCCTGCGGCGGTGACACAATGGCCGCGCTCGTTCCGTGACCCGCGTGCCTGGAGCCTCCCCGTGAACACGATCCGCATCCTCTCGAACGACTCCGACTTCGCGAGCGACTGTCGGCGCGCCCTGGGGCCGCTCGACGCGAGCGGTCCGCTGGGCCTCGCCGAGCTGCTCGCGAGCGGACCGGGCGGCACGGTCGTGATCGACGGAACTCTCGGCGGCGCCTACGAGGCCTGCCGACGGCTGACCGCGCGCGGCGGCACACGCATCCTGTTCGTGCTGCCCAGCGGCAGCGACGAGGACGCGACCGTCGCGGAACCGATCGCACGCTTCTGCGGAGCTTCGACCGTGCTCTCGCGCCGTTTCGACGCCGCGCGTTTCAAGGAGGCGCTCGGTGCCGCTCAGGTCGCTCCGCTGCGCCCCGAGAACGCACCTTCGAGCGGCGGTGGTGAGGCCGTGTTGCCCGAGGCGCTGCTGCGCGAACTGGTCGCGAACGAATCGCGTCCGATGGAACTCCTGGAACGGCTCGCGGACCCCGAGACGAGCCTCTTCACGTACGAGTTCCTGACCTACAAGCTGGACGAGGAGTTCAAACGCTCGCGGCGTTTCGGCCACCCGCTCTCGTGTGTGCTGTTGTCGTTCGACGGCGAGGCGCACGAGGACGTGCTGCGCCGACTCGCCGGTGTCTTCCTCCAGGCCTGCCGCGACACGGACATCCTCGGGCGCTTCGATCGCTCCTCGTTCCTGTTCCTCCTGCCGAGCACGCCGCCGTCGGGCGCCGCGATCATGGCGGAGCGCGTGCGCGCGTCGGTGCGCGAGTTGTCGCTGCGCGACCTCGTCGGCGATCGCCTCGAACTCTCGATCGGCGTGTCGACCTGCCCGCACCCGTCGATCACCCGACCCCAGGACCTCCTGCGCGTCGCGCGCGACACGAGCCGCTCCGGCCCCGCGAGTTCGCCGTCCGGTAGCGCATCGAGCAGTTCGAGTCGGCGCGGTTGATGGCGCGTGTGCGGATACGATTCCGCACGCTCCCATGACCGACGATTGGACGCCGAACATCGCCCTCTTGCAGGCGCTCGACGACGCCGAGTGGCGCCGCGTCGAGCGTGAGTACTGCGGGCGTCTGCACGCCTATGCCCAACGGCGCGTCGGCGACGTTCAGGGCGCCGAGGACGTCGTGCAGGAGTCGCTGCTGGGCTCCGTGCGCGGCATCAAGGACTTCGACCCGCGTTTCAGTTTCGAACAGTATCTGTTCGGCATCTGCCGCAACCGCACGATCGACCACCTGCGGCGCCGCAAGGCGCGCACGATGGCCGTGCAGGAGGACGAGGAGAACAGCGGCGCGAATCTCGACAACCTGGCGCGCGAGACGGAGACGCCCAGTGCCATCGTGCGCGGCATCGAACTGTCCGAGCGCGCGCGTGAGTTGCTCGGGCTCGTGCTCTCGGATTGGATCGCGGAGACGTCGGACCAGGGCGAGTTCGAGCGCCTCGCGATCATCGAAGCGCTCTTCGCAGGTGGTTGGCGCAACCGCGACGCCTGGCGCTATTTCGGTCTGGGCGACGAGACCGCCGTCGCCGGTGTGAAGTTCCGCGCCTTGAAGCGCATCCGGCAACTCGCCGCGCGACGCGAAGGCGCGAACGACCTGTTGCCGTTGCTCGCCGTCGCCGAGGAGGGCGGGCGCCTGCTCGACATGGACGTGTCGGGCCTGTGGCGTGAGCACCACCTCTCGTGCCCTTCGCGCGACGTGCTCGAGAAGCTGACGCGCGGCGAACTCGCAGGCGAGCAGAAGCGCTTCGTCGAGTTCCACCTGGTCGAGATGCACTGCCCGTGGTGCAAGGCCAACCGCGACGACATCAAACGCGGCGGTCCGAACGGCTTCGATGCGCTCGTGAAGAAGCTCGAGGCGCAGCGCAAGTCGCTCGAGAGTTGACGCGTCAGCTCTCGCGCCGCCGCTCGCTCGCGGCACGCACCTTCGCGTCGAGGCGCTCGTCGTCGAGGCCGGCAGGCTCCTGGTGGATCGTCACCGCGCTGCCGGGGAACGCAGCGACGACGCCGCGCTCGATGCGGTCGGTGATCTCGTGCGACTGCCACAGATCCAGGTGGCCGTCGAGTTCGAGGTGGAACTCGATGTGCGCGGAGTTGCCCGTCGAACGTGTGCGCAGGTCGTGGATGCCGCGCGCGCCTTCGTCGGACAGCACGATCGACTCGATGCGCGCACGCTCGGTCACGGACAGCTCGCGGTCCATCAACAGATCGACGGAGCGGTGGGCGATGCGCACGGCCGCGAACAGGAGATAGAGCGCGATCAGCGATCCGACCAGCGGGTCGATCCAGGTGAAACGTCCGAAGTGCACGGCGACGAGCGCCGCGACGACCGCGAGGTTCGCGAGCACGTCGCCGCGGTAGTGCAACGTGTCCGCTTCGATGGCGACCGACTGCACGCGCGCGAGGGTCCAGCTCTGCACGGCGACGATCAGAACGCTGCCGAGCGCCGAGACGAGCATCACGCCGATCGCGATGCCGGTGTGGACCATGGGCTCGGGTTCGACGACGCGCTGGACCGCGGCGTAGACGACGTAGATGCCCGAGCCGGCCACCAGCGCGGCCTGCACCAGCGCCGACAGGGCCTCCGCCTTGCCGTGGCCGAAGCGGTGCTCCTCGTCGGCCGGCAGGTGCGCGACCTGCACGGTCCACAGGGTCAGGCACGAGGCCGCGATGTCGGCCAGGCTGTCCGCGAGGGACGACAACACGGCGACCGAACCCGAGAGCAGGGCCGCCACGAGTTTCGCGGCCGCGAGCAACGAGGCCACACCGACACTGGTCAGCGCGGCGCGCCGCCGCAGGCGTTGCCAGGTGCGTGTGCTCTCGTCCACTGCACGAGAGCATAGGGGCGGTCGCGACGGATGCGGCTCGCACCGTCGATACCATCGCACGCTCGCGCCCTCCCATGGACCCCGACCGACCGACGACGAATCCGTTCCGCCTGCTGCCGTCGGTCGAGCGCCTCGCGGCGAACGCTCGCGACGCGGCGCAGCGGCGCGGCGTGCCCGCTGCGGTGCTCACACGCCTCGCGCAGGGAGTGATCGAAGCACTGCGCACGCGCCTCGCGGCGAACGAGTGGAGCGGGCCCGAGTTCGAGCGCTTCGTCGCGGACCGCGGTCCGGAGCGCGAACTCGAACAGGCGCTGTTGCGCGAAGCGGGGGCCGGCTGGGTGCGCGTCGTGAACGCGACCGGTGTCGTGCTCAACACGGGCCTCGGACGCGCGCCCGTTCACCCTCTCGCGGCGGAGCGCATGGCGCAGGCCGCGGCGAGTTACGGGACGCTCGAGGTCGAGCGCTGGTCCGGCAAGCGCAACCAACGCGACGACCGCATCAGCGATCTCATGGTGCGCCTGGTCGGCGGCGAGGCCGCCATCGCGGTGAACAACTGTGCGGCCGCCGTGTTGCTCGCGCTGCAGACCTTCGCGGGCGGCAAGGGCTGCATCCTCTCGCGCGGCGAACTGGTCGAGATCGGCGGCAGCTTCCGCATGCCGGCCGTGATGGAGCGCGCGGGTGTGCGCCTCGTCGAAGTGGGCACGACCAATCGCACGCGCCTGTCGGACTACGAGTCGGCGATCGACGCGCACACGGGCCTCGTGCTCAAGGTGCACACGTCGAACTACCGCGTCGTCGGTTTCACCGAAGAGGTGAGCGTCAAGGAGCTCGCCGCGCTCGGACGCCGCCGCGCACTGCCGGTGCTCTACGACCTGGGCTCGGGCCTCGTCGATCCGGCGGGCGCCGTGCCGCTCGATTTCCTCGACGAGACGAACACGGTCGCTGGTGCGCTCGCCGACGGCGTCGACGCCGTCATGTTCTCGGGCGACAAACTCTTCGGCGGACCGCAGGCCGGCTTCATCGTCGGTCGGCGCGACACGATCGCCGCGCTGCGCAAGAACCCGCTCTACCGCGCGCTGCGCCTCGACAAGGTCGCGATCGCGGGCATCGAAGCGACACTCGAAATCGTCGCGCAGGGCCGCGCCGACGAACTGCCGACGCGCCGCATGTTGATCACGAGCGCCGAGCAGTTGCAGCCCGTCGCGCAGCGCGTCGCGGCTGCGATCGGCGCGTGCACCGGCTGCACGGCCGCGGTCGTGCCGCAGCGCTCGCAACCCGGCAGCGGCACCGCGCCGCACGTGTTCATCGACACGTACTGCGTCGCCGCGACTCGCAACGGCTGGAGCGCCCAGCGACTCGCGCGCGAACTGCGCCACGGCGAGCCCGTGGTGTTCGCGCGCATCGAAGACGACCGCGTGCTGCTCGACGTGCGCACGCTGCTTCCTGGCGACGAGGAACTGCTCCTCGCCGCCTTCCAGAGACTGTCATGAGCAACGAGAAGGAAGCCAGACACCAGAAGCGTCTGACCGACTACGCCGCCTGTGCGGGTTGAGCGGCCAAGATGCCCATGGGGCGGCTCGCGCAGGTCTTGCGCGACACCAAAGTGACGGCCGACGAACGGCTGATCGTGGGACCGGACACCCTCGACGATGCGGGCATCGTCTCGATCGGGTGGCCCGGGGCTCCTCTGTTGGTTCAGACCGTCGACTTCTTTCCGCCCGTCGTCGACGACCCGTACCTGTACGGCGCGATCGCGGCCGCGAACTCGTTGTCGGACGTCTATGCGATGGGCGGCAAGCCGCTCAGCGCGTTGACTCTCGCGAGCTTCCCGAAGGACTTCGAACAGGACCTGATCGCAGCGATCATGCGCGGCGGGTTCGAGAAGGTGAAGGAAGCGGGCGCGGTCGTCGCCGGCGGTCACACCGTCGAAGGCGAGATGCTGTTCGGCTTCTCGGTGACCGGTCTCGTCGCGCGCGAGGACATCACGCCGAACACCGGTGCGAAGGTCGGCGACCGCGTCTACCTGACGAAGCGCCTCGGCATGGGCACGATGACGACCGCGGCGAAGCGCGGTGTGATCGACTGGGCGACGATGTTGCCCGCGGCGCAGCAGATGGCGCGCCTCAACGCAGGAGCAGCCGAAGCGATGGTCGCGGTGGGAGTGCGCGCGGCGACCGACGTCACGGGGTTCGGATTGATGGGCCACGGACGCAACCTCGCGGCCGGTTCGCGACTCACGTTGCGGCTCTTCGCGGAGAAGTTGCCGCTGTGGCCGGGAGCGCGCGAACTCGCGGGCGCCGGAGTCGCGTCGGGCGGCTCGAAGCGCAACCGCGAGACGCTCTCGACGGTCGTGCGCGTCGCGGACGGCGTCGATCCGGCGCTCGTCACGGCCGTGTTCGACGCTGAGACGTCGGGCGGCATGTTGATCGCGGTCGCACCCGACCGCGCCGCGCGCCTCGAACAGGAGCTGCGCGCGCGCGGCGAACTCGTCGCGGAAGTGGGGGAGTTCGTGTTGCCGGACGGCGTGTTCGTGGAGCTCGTGTGAGCGGCGAAGAGAACGACACGTCGCTCGCGGACACGTTGCGCGCGCGCGGCGCGAGCATCGCGGGTCCGCCGTGGATCCTCGGGCACCGCGGTGCGCCGCGACTCGCGCCGGAGAACACGGTCGTGTCGCTCGCGAAGGCGCTCGAACTCGGGCTCGACGGCGTCGAGTTCGACGTGCAGCCCAGTCGCGAAGGCGAGCCGGTCGTGTTGCACGACGAGACGCTCGATCGCACGACCAACGCGAAGGGGCCCGTCGAGGCGCGGCCGCTCGTCGAGCTGTGCGCGCTCGACGCGGGTGCCTGGTTCGGCAAACGCTTCGTCGGTGAACCGCTGCCGCACCTGGCCGACGCACTCGAGGTCGGCGAGACGGCGCGCGCGCCGATCTTCATGGTCGAACTCAAGACCACGGGGCTCGTCGATGCCGTCGTCGAACAACTGCGTTCGCGCGGACTCGAGCGCACGGCGTACCTCGCATCGTTCCACCGCTCGGTCGTCGCGGCGGCGCGCGACGCCGGACTGCGCACGATGCTCCTGGCCGAGATCGCACTCGAAGACGATCGCGCGTACGTGCGGCGCGAACGCATCGACGCCCACGGCCTCGCGGCGCACGGTTGGCGCGCGGCCGACGGTGCGCTCGACTGGCCGTGTGAACGTTGGGCCTGGAGCGTCGACTCGCCGAGCGACCTGCTCGAAGCCTGCCGCCGACCGCTCGCGGGCTTCAACACGAACGAGCCGCTGCGTGCGCTGTCGGTCAGGGCCTTGGTCGCGCTCGCGCCGGACGATCGCGGGCCGTACCCGCTCGAGGTCCCCGAACTCGAAGTGCGGCCCGAACACCACGACCACACCTGGACGGGCGACTGGACCGTGCAGGGTTTCGTGCGCAATCCGTTCGAGCGCGCCGTGGACGTCGAACTCTCGTTCGCCGTGAAGAGCGGCGCGTTCAAGGTCGGCGGCACACCGACCGAGTTCGCACTCGCTCCGGGCGAGCGGCGCGCGGTGGCCCTCACCGTGCAAGGCGGCACACATTCACCCGGCGGCGATCCGCTGCTCGTGGCACGTTTCGTCTTCAAGGGCGGTGCGCTGCACGGCCTCGACGAACTCGTGCTCGACGCGCCGCTCGTGCGCCGCCGCGTCGCGCTCGCGCGCTCGGTGCGCATGCGGCACACGTGTCTCGCGGAAGCGCCCGGTCGCGAGCCGGCGACGTTCACGCTCGAACGCCGCGGCCGTTCGCTCGTCGTGGCACTCGAGAGCGCCGCCGGCCTCACCGACGCGCGCGTCGTCGTGCGCCTCGACGGTCGCACCGTGCATGGCGCGAGCGGCGTGCGGCTCGACCTGCCGCGCGACTTCGACGCGCACCGCGCTGGCATCGACTTCTCGGTCGCGGTGCTCGGTGTGGATCCCACCGGCGATCCGACGCGCCTCGTGTGGCGACGTTGGGCGGGCGGCCTGCCCTCCGATCTGCTCAACGGTGAGCCCGGCCGACTGGTACCGGAACGTTGAGGCGCGTCGAACCGGCGCACGCCTTGCTCCGCACCGAGCGCGGAGCGATCCTCTCGCCCATGACGTGGGCAGGTCGCTTGGCGAAAGTCGTCGTGCTCGCGACGCCGTGGCTCGCGAACTGCGGCGGCGAGCCGCACGAGTTCGAAGTCGGTCACGGCGTGCTCGTGCTCGCCATCGACGGGCTGCGCGCCGATCACGTCGGGACGTTCGGCAGCGATCGCGACACGACGCCGCATCTCGACGCACTCGCCGCGCGGGGTGTCGCGTTCGAGAGCGCGCTCGCGGCCGCACCGCTGTGGTTCCCGGCCACGAGCGCCCTGTTGTCCGGCTGCGACCCGAACATGGCGCGCCGCCAGTTGCCCGGATTCGCGCCGACCGGCGTTCCGCAACTGTGGTTCGCGTCTTCGGAACTTCCGAATCTGGCCGTCGAACTGGCCGTGGCGGGATTCGACACGGCGGCGTTCGTCGACAGCGCCGAGTTCGACGAACACACCGGACTCGCGCGCGGCTTCCAGAGCGTCCGTCACGAGGACGATCCGTGGGAGCGGCGCGAGCGCGGCCCGCTCGAACTGTGTGCCGAGTGGATCCGCTCGCGGCCCGTCGACGCGGACTGGTTCTGCTTCGTGCAGACGAGCGATCTGTTGCGCGCGTTCGAGGAGCCGCACCCCGAGTGGGACGGCTTCTTCGAGCCGCGGCCGGAACTCGAATGGGTGCCGCCCGTCGGTGCGGGCGCACACAACTTCCACGCGCTGCCGCGTGAGCGTTGGGAAGGCGGCACGGTCACTCTGGGCCGCTACGAGGCGCGCTACGACGGCGCGCTGCGGCGGCTCGACGCGGCGCTGCAACGGCTCTTCGACAGCATCGAGATCGGCGGTCGATTCAAACGCACGACCGTCGTCGTGATCGGCACCCACGGCTTGCAGTTCGGCGAAGCGGGGCTCGTGCTCGACCACGGTCTGTACTCGCCGGCGGACGTGCACGTCCCGCTCGTGGTGCGGCCGGCGATCGGCTTGGCGGCGCGCACGCAGGAGAACCGGCGCGTGCGCGAACTGGTGTCGTCGACGGACGTCGCGCCGACGTTGCTCGAGTTGTGCGGTGTGCCCGTGCCGAGCGGCGTCGACGGCGAGTCGCTGGTGCCGCGCTTCGTCGGCGAGCCGCCCGCCGGCGCCCACGAACGCGTCGTCGTCGTCTCGTGCGGGCTCGTGCTCGGCATGGCTGCGTACGGCGAGAACGTCTATCTCGAACACCTCTTCCCGGGCTTCGAGAGCACACCGGCACTGCTCGATCAGTGGCTCGGCGGCGCGCCGATCGAAGGCATCGAACGCCGCTGTGTTCCGTGGCGCACGGCGAGCCGCGATCTGCTGCTCTTCGGACCCGAAGCGCCCGCCGGCCACGAGGTGGAAGCCGAGCGACTCGCGCAGCACCTGTCGACCTGGTTCGAGGAGTTCGTGATCCCGCGGCATCGCGCCGTCTGGGGAGGCGAGTGACATGCGCATCCTCGCCGTGTCGTGTCGCTATCCGCCGTACGTCGCCGGCGGTTACGAACTCTCGGCCGCCGAAGCGGTGAACGAACTGCGCGCGCGCGGCCACGACGTCGCCGTCCTGTGCGCGCGCGGCGAGCGCTTCGCGGGCACCGGTGTGCTGTCCGTGCTCGAGCCGTCGCTCGACGGCGGCGATCCGTGGCAGCGCGCGCTCGAAGCCGGCAACCTCGAGAAGGTGCGCCGCCACATGTTCGACCCGACGAACCATCGGCGCACGAAACACGTCATCGCGAAGACGCGGCCCGATCTCGTCTTCTACTTCAACCTCGCGCTCGTGTCGCTGGCGCCGCTGCTCGCGGCCCAAGCGCTCGGCGTGCCGGTCGTGGGTGAGATCAACGACCGCTGGCCGCTGAACCACTGGTTGTCGAGCTGGCAGCCCGGTACGAAGACGACGCGCCGACGCACGCTCGAAGCGGCGTGGGAGCGCCTGGTGCGCCGCGTGGAATGGGGGCCGATGCTCGTGCCGAGCGAGAGCCTGGCGCGCGAGCTGCGCGTGCGCGGCCACCGCGTCGAAGTGCACATGCTTCCGTTGCCGGTCGACGCTGCGCGCGCCGCAGCCAACGAACGTGCGAGCGCGCGGCGCGCCGGCGAGAACCTGCGCATCGTGTGCACGTCGATGATGTGGGAGGGCAAGGGCCAGCACGTGCTGCTCGAAGCACTGGCACTCGCGCGCCTCCAAGGCGCACGCGTCGAGGTCGTGCTGGCGGGCAGCGGTCCAGCCGAGTACCGCGCACGGCTCACGGAACGCGCCGCACGTCCGGATCTCGCCGGTGCGGTGACGTTCGCCGGTCAACTCGAACGCGCCGCCGTCGGAGCGTTGCTCGCACGCAGCCACGTGTTCGTGTTGCCGAGCCTGTGGAGCGAGCCGTACGGGCTGGCCACGCTCGAAGCGATGGCGCACGAACTCGCACCGATCGTCACGGACGCCGGCGGCAGCAGCGAGATCGTGCGTGCCGACACGAGCGGCCTCGTCGTGCCGGCCGACGACGCGCGGGCGCTCGCTGCGGCGATCGTGCGGCTCGAGCGCGACGAGGCGCTGCGCGCGCGTTTCGCGGCCGCGGCGCTCGCGCGCGCCGAGCGCGACTTCGCCGCCGGTCCGTACTACGACCGACTGTCGGCGCGCCTCGAACTGGCCGTGCGCGAGGCGCGCGCGTGAAGATCGTCGTCGTCGCCAACGGCTTCCCGCCGCACGGCATGTTCGGCACGGAGCGCTATGCGGGCGAGATCGCCGGAGCGCTCCGCGCACGTGGTCACGAGGTGATCGCGTTCGTCCCGGCGCGCGATGCGCACACGACGAGTGCGACGGGCGTGCACGGTGTGCGCATCGAGTTCGCGCCGCCGATCCCCGCGAGCAAGCGTCTCACCGCGGCCTGGAGCGACGCCGGAGTCGAAGCACGTTTCGACGCGCTGCTCGCGAGCGAACGACCGCACGCCGTCCACTTCCTGCAGCTGTTCTGGGGGCTGTCCGTCGAACTCGTCACGCGCGCGCGCGCACGCGGCGTGCGCACGGTGCTCGTCGCCACCGACTACGGACTGTTCTGCCATCGCGGTCAGATGTTCGACGCGGACGAGCAGCGCTGCTTCGGACCGCATCCGGCCGCGACGTGTGCACGCTGTTTGCGCCGACGATCGGCGAGTTCGGTGAACGCGCTCGAGCGCAGCGCACACAGCGCTTTCGCCGATCTCGCGGCAGCGTGCGGCGGAGTCTTCGGCGCCGTGACGACACACGACGTCGAACTCCGCGAAGCCGCCGTCGCTCGCGCACTCGCCGCCGCGGACGCCGTGATCGCACCGACCGCGCACATGGCCGAACTGCTCGCCCCGCGCCTCGCGCGGCCCGCCGTCGTGCTTCCGTACGCGTTCGACGAGGCGCCGTACGCGGCCGCCGCGCGCCGACCGGTGGCGCACGCGCCGCACGCCGTGCGCTTCGGCTTCTTCGGGCAGTTCGCGCCGCACAAGGGACTGCACGTCCTGCTCGATGCGTTCCCGCGCGCCGCCGCCCGGCTGAAGGCGGTCGGCCGCAGTGCACGCCTGTCATTGTTCGGAGCGAGCCCGCCCGGTCGCCGCGGTCGCTACGCGCGCCGCCTGCTCGCGCACCTGCCGCAGGGCGTGACCCTCGAACCGCCCTTCGCCGCCGGCGACGCTCCGCGCCATCTCGCAGACCTCACGGCTCTCGTCGTGCCGTCCTCGTGGGACGAGAACGCGCCGCTCAGCGTGCTCGAGGCGCGCGCCGCCGGCGTCGCCGTGGTCGCGAGCGACGTGCCCGGCATCCGAGCCGTGTGCGATCCGGGTGTCCACGGACTGCTCGTGCCGCCGGACGACGCGGCTGCGTTGGCCGACGCTCTGGTGGAGGTGTGCGACCTCGCGCACGTGCCGTGTGGACTTCCGCTCACGCTGCGCGAACACGTCGACACACTCGTGCGACTGCTGACGCGCTGAACCGACGGCGTGCCTCTTCGTTCTCGTGTGTGCCGGTCGGTCACGGTTCCGCGAGAGGCTGCGTAGTCGGTGGGTCGGCTCGTAGCCGACGATCGCGGAATCCAGTCCACCGAAACGATCGAACAACCGCTCGAGCGAACAGCTCGGACGGACGCGAGCCCAAAGCTCCAACGATCGCAAGGAGCTGTCCCGATCGGCAGGTGCGGAGTCTTCGCGACACCGCGCGTGCCGCCTGACGTGACGAAGGAGGGCCTGACCTGGGGGGGGAGGCCCTCCTTCACTTTTGCCGGCGCTCGTTCTCGCGGCGCCACTCGCGGCCGAGATCGAGTCGGCGCGGCGCCTCGACCACACGCGTCGCTCTCGTATCCTGCGCCGCGTGGCGAACGAAGGCGCGCTCGACGTCGGGTTGTTGTGTACCGGTTGGGTGCCCGATCGCGGCGGTGTGCAGAGTCACACCGACGATCTGGCGCAGGCGCTCGTCGCGCGCGGCCACCGCGTGGCCGTGTTGTGTCTCGACACGCGCCCGGGGCGACCGCCGTTCGAACTCGCCAATTCGGTCGAGCGCGGCGTGCGCGTCCGACGCGTGGCCTACGGCTACGGCGACCACCGTTCGCTCGTCGACCTCGCCGAGCACCAGCGCCTCGCCGACGTCGTCCTGGGATGGCTGGCCGAGACACCCTGCGACGTCGTGCACCTGCACCACCTGACCGGCTTCGGCACGAGCGCGCTGCGCGCCGTGCACGACGTCGGCCAGCCGCTCGTCCTGACGCTGCACGACTACTGGTTGCTCGATCCGCGCGGGCAACTCTTCACACCCGGTCGCGGTGCGCTCGATCCACGCGACCTCGACGGTCTGACACGCGACCTCGTCGCGACCTGGCCGCACCTGTTCGCGAACGATCCCGACCCGCGCGCGAGCGTCGCGACGTGGCGAGCGGGAGCCCTCGCGGCACTCGCACTGCCCGACGTCCTCGTCACGCCGTCGGCCGCGGCGCGCGCCGTGTTCGAACGAGCGGGTGTGCCGACGGCGCGCATCGAGGTGCTCGAGAACGCCGTCGAACGAACCACGGCACCGGCCGCGACGCGCAGAGCCGGTGAAGTCGTGTTGGGCGTTCTCGGATCCGTGCTGCCGAGCAAAGGCGTGGCCGAATTGTGCGAAGCGGTCGAGGCCGCGGCGTTGCCTGGGCTCGTGCTCGAAGTGCACGGCGATCGCGTGCCGTTCCACGGCTCGCACGAACATCTCGAGCGCATCGCGCGCGTCGCGGCGCGCTGTGCAGCGGTGCGTGTGTGCGAGCCGTTCGAGCGCAGCGCTCTCTCCGCCGTGCTCGCACGTCTCGACGGCGTGGCTGCGCCGTCGATGTGGGAAGAGGTCTACGGACTCTCGGTGCGCGAGGCGCATGCGGCCGGACTGCCGGTGCTCGTTTCGGACGCGGGTGCGTTGCCCGCCGCCGTGGCGAACGGCGGTGGACTGGTCGTCGCGCGCGGCGATCGCGACGCCTGGATCGCCGCGCTGCGCCGCTTCGCGAGCGACGAACGCCGCACCTGGGCGGCCGCGGCCGCAGCGGCTCGTGTGCGCACGAACGCGGAACTGGCGCACGACGTCGAAGCGCTCTACCGAACCGCGATCACGCGGCGCGTCGGTCGCGACGCACTTCAAGCTGCGCGCGCAGCGGCGCCCGCGCACGCCGGCGGTTCACGGGGAGCTGTTGCCGCGCGTCCGTGGTGGAAGCGACTCTTCGGTTGAGCAGCGCGTGAGTCCGGGCGCGCTCCGGGATCGTCAGCGGCCGAGATCAGCGATCCGACGTCGGCGTCGCGCCGTCGATCGGTGTGAGCACTTCGACGTTGTCGGCCGAGACGGGCTCCTTCGAGGCATCGCGATCGCGAATGACCATGAAGAGCAACCAGGCCAGCAGCACCACGAGCACGCCGTCGACGACCAGCAGTCGGACGCGCCAGGCGCGGTCGGCGACGGGGGGCGAATCGGACTCGGGCATGGTGTGCACGTTGTAACCGATGGCGTGCTCACTCTCGCGGCTCGAGCGCCGCGCGCCAGGCCGCCGACAGGGCCTGCGCCAAACTGGGCCAACCGAGCGACGCGGTCGCGACCGCGTGGCCGCGCGCTGCCCGTTCCGCCGCGAGCTGCGGACGAGCGAGCGCCTCGTCGAGAGCACGCGCGAACGAACGCGCGTCGTCGGCCAGCCACAGGTGGCGTTCGTCGAGGGGCAGGCCCTCGGCGCCGATGCGCGTGGAGACCACGGCCGTCTCGACGGCGAGCGCTTCGGCGATCTTGAGCCGCGTGCCGCCGCCGATGCGCAGCGGTACGGCGAGCACCGCTGCGCGCGCGAGGTGCGGTCGCACGTCGTCGACCGCGCCCACGAGGCGCACGGAGCCGCCGCACAGTGCTCGTACACGCGCATTCGGGTTGCGACCGACGACGTCGACGCGCACGCGGCGCTCGAGCAGCGGCAGCACCTCTTCGACGAGGAAGGCGAGGCCGTCGACGTTCGGTTCGTAGTCCAGGCTGCCGAGCACGAGCACGAGATCGTTCTCGCGCGCGATCGCAGGACTGGGGACGAAGTGCGCGGGATCGAAACCCGACGGCACGACGTGGGCGACGACGTTCGGTCGACGTGCGACGAGCAACGCGCGATCGACGTTCGAACACACGACGTGGTGGCGCGCTCGCCTCGCGGCTGCACTCTCGAGCTGCAGCAGTTTCGCGCGGTCGAAGCGCGCTGCGGGCCCGCGGCCGTACACGTGCTCGTGGAACTCGACGTCGAGCTTGCTGTGGTGCACGAGCAGGGGACACGGCGCGCGCTCGGGCACGGCGCGCAAGACGCTCATCTCGTCGACGTGCACGATGTCGGGCGGATCGGCCTGCAGGCGCTCTGCGAGAGCGTGTTCGAGCGCCTCGGAATGGAACCAGCGTTCCATCTTGGCCCGCGTCAGGCGCTGCCACGCTCCGCTCGCGCTGCGCGGGAAGACGCGCACCGGACCGAGTTCGCGCGTCAGGCGCGCCTCGAGTTCCGCAGCGGGTCGTTCGTCGGCGACGCACCACAGCTCGACGTCCGCCAAGGCCTGGCGGCGCGCCTCGCGCACGAGGTGGAAGGTGCGGATGCGGCCGCCCGAGTCGAGCGGCCAGGGCACGAACGGGCACACACACAACACGCGCGGAACACGCGCCGGCACCGTCGAGTTCTTCACGGAACGGGCCGCCCGATGCCCTCGTCGCCCGACAGACCGTGCAACGGGTCGATCGCGTTGTGGGACACGAGGCGCCAGTGTTCGCCCGTCCATTCGAGGGCCGAGCCGCGCCCCGGCTCGACCGCCGGATCGGCGCCCGTGAAAGCGAGCGCTGCGCGCAGCACGCGCCCGAGCGAAAGCGCGTCGGTGGCTCGCTCGACGCACGTCGCCGAGCCGGCCGCGCACCGAGCGAGGAAACCCACCGGGTCGTCGATGGGGGGCGCACCGATGTGCGCGGTGAGCACGACGACGTGCGGCTCTGAACCGGTGCGGGACGTCACGGGCGCGCGAGTGTACGGAGCGCCGCGGCGCGCTCGCGCGAGGCTTCGGTTACTCTTCCGCGCCCTGCCGCAGGTGACGCAGCGCGCCACCGCGTTGCGTCGATGGGGCGCGTCGCGTCGATCGCGCTGCGGCTTCCCCCCCAAACGTCCTTCGACCATTCCCATGCCCAAGTTCCGCGTCGAGCCCGTCGGCGAGACCTTCGACGTCCCGTCCGGCAAGCGGCTCCTCGAGTACTGCCAGTCCAACGGCGTCCCGATCGACTTCGGTTGCACGGTGGGCAGTTGCGGCACCTGTCGTGTCGAGGTCATCTCCGGCATGTCGAACCTCTCGCCCATCACGGACGACGAGCAGGAGACGATCGAGATGTGCACGGACACGAAGAACGTGCGCCTCACCTGTCAGTGCACGATGGGCGCCGGCGACGTCACGGTCCGTCCGGCCGATTGAGCGAGGCGCGCACGATGCACAAGACTCGTGTCGCCGTCGTGTTGTCGGGTTGCGGCGTCTTCGACGGTGCCGAGATCCACGAGGCGGTGCTCACTCTGCTCGCACTCGACCGCGCCGATTGCGAGGTCGAGTGTCTTGCGCCCGATGTGCCGCAGATGCACGTCGTCGACCATCGCAGCGGGGAGGTGACCGGTGAGACGCGCAACGTCTTGACCGAGTCCGCGCGCATCGCTCGCGGACGCGTCGCCGACATCGCGGACGCGGAGGCGACGCGTTTCGACGCCGTGATCCTGCCGGGCGGCTTCGGCGCGGCGAAGAACCTGTGCGACTTCGCGACGGTCGGCGAGAAGGCACGTGTCGAGCCGCACACGGCGCGTTTCCTCGCGGCCGCTATCGCCGCGGGCCGTCCGATCGGCGCCGCGTGCATCGCCCCGGCGGTGCTCGCTGCGCTGCTGCGCGAACACGGTCGGAGCGGCGAAGTGACGGTCGGCACACGCGGCGCCGAAGCGGCTGCGATCGAACGGATGGGTGTGGTCCACGTGCCGTGCGCCGTCGACGCGACCCACTTCGATGCGAAGAACGGCATCGTCACGACGCCGGCGTACATGTCCGCCATGAGCATCTCGGAGGCGGCGCGCAGCATCGACGCGCTCGTCGACGCCGTGCTCGACCGCGTTCCTTCGCGACGCCGCGCGCGCTCGGGCACGACGCGGTGATCGGCGCCACTCTCGTCACGTCCTTCGGCCTGGGTTGCGGTCTCGCGCTGTGGATCCTGTTCCAGCGCATGGCGGTCGGCGCGGTGCCCACGCGCAAGTCGCTGGTGGCGCCGATCAACGTGCTCGTCTGTCTGCAGGCCTGGATCGGCGGAGCCGGACTCGGCTCGCTCGCCGTCGTTCAGGTGTACTCCATGGAGGCCAGCGCGACGGAAGTCGCACTCGTCGCGCGCGCGGCACTGGGTGTGCTCGGTTTGTGGTTGCCGGTCGCCATCGCTTTGATGGTGCTGGTGCTCAGGAACCTGCGCGCCACGAACGCCGGAGTGTTCGTCGACCTCGGCTCGGCGATGGCCTACTCCTTCGCACTCGTCGGCTGGGTCGCGAGCGGTGACTGGCGGCTCGCGCTGTGACGACGATCGACCCGCTACCCTGAATCGCCATGCTGCTCCAACTCACCGCCGCCGTTCTCCCGGTCCTCGCCGGCGCGCAGGACGCGAACACGTCGGCGCCGGCTCCTGCGCGAGCCGTCGACCTCTCCAAGGTCACCACACGTTCGGCGTTCGAGGGTCTGCCGGGTCTGTATCGGCCGCTCGATTTCGGTCAGCTGCCCGACGGCCGCTTCTACGTGGTCGAGCAGGAAGGCACGCTCACCTTCTTCGAAGCCGACGCGGCGGGTCGCGTCACGAAGGTCGAGAAGATGCTGGAGCTCGCGGTCAGCCTCAAGCACAACGAAGAGGGTCTGCTCGACTTCGAACCGCACCCGAAGTTCGCCGAGAACGGTCTCTTCTACCTGCACTACTCGATTCCCGACGATCGCCGCGGTCGCGTGAGCGAGTGGAAGCTCACTGCCGACGGCAAGGTGGATCGTGCGAGCGAACGCATGGTCCTCGAGATCGACCAACCCTGGCGCAACCACAACGGCGGACAGATCCTGTTCGGCCCGGACGGCACCTTCTACATCGGGCTCGGCGACGGCGGGTCGGCCGGTGATCCGCAAGAGAACGCCCAGGACCTGACGACGCTGCTCGGCAGCATCCTGCGCATCGACGTCGATCGCCGCAGCGACGGTCTGCCGTACGCGATCCCCGACGACAACCCGTTCGTGCGCGGCGAAGGGCTGCCGGCCGGCACGCGGCGCGAGATCTGGGCTTTCGGCCTGCGCAACCCGTGGCGCTTCTCGTTCGACCCGGCCACGGGCGAGATGTGGTGCGGAGACGTCGGTCAGGACCTGTGGGAGGAAGTGCACCGCATCGTGCGCGGCGGAAACCACGGCTGGCGCCTGAAGGAGGGCTTCGCCGACTACGCACCGGATTCGCGCCGCGGTCCGGGAGAGCTGGTCGAGCCGGTGGTCGTCTACCCGCACAGCCAAGGCGTCTCGATCACGGGCGGTTTCGTCTACCGCGGTGCGGCCGTTCCGCCGTTGGTCGGGCACTACGTGTACGCCGACTTCGTGACCAACCGCGTGTGGGCGATCGACGTGTCGCAGACACGGCCCGAAGCGGTCGAGTTCACGCGTGTCCAGGCCCCGTCGGCCTTCGGGGTCGACAACGCGGGCGAGCTGTACGCGACCAGTTTCGGGTCGACCAACAAGAAACGGCGCGACGGGCGTATCGTGCGATTCGTCCTGGCCGATCAGTGACGGTGCGGCACCCGCGGGGCGCCTACCGCGCGCCCGCCGGGTGATTCCACCGATGCAACCGCAGCACTTCACCGAGGGCGATGCCACGTCGCCGCTGGAGCGCGAGATCGCCCTCCTGCGGCGGCGGTGCTTTCAGGCGGCCTTCGTCGGGCGCGCGCTGAAGGCGGCGGGGCTCGCGCTGCTCGCGGCCGGCTGTTTCGCCCTGCTGTGGCGCATCGGTCTCGAACGCGACGACGGTTTCGCCTGGGCGGGTTTCGGGGCTCTGGCCGTCGTCGTGCCGTATGCAGCGCTCGCGGCGCGTCGCGCGGTCCCGACGCGCGCCCAAGCTGCGGTGTGGCTCGACGCCCGCAGCGGCGGGGGCGGAGCGCTCGTGACGGCCGTCGAACTGGGTCACACGGCCGCGACGGGCCACGCGGCGCAGGAGCAGGTGCGGCGCACGCCGACCTTGCCGCGTCTCGCGCCGCGCACGTGGCTGGGTGCCTGGCCCGGCGCACTCGCGTTCGCGGTCGCCTGTGTCGTGGTGCCGGTGGCGCGCCCGGCCGGCGGCGCCGGTGAGAGCGTCGAGGCACTGCTCGAACGCGGTGTCGAACGCGCACGTGAGCGGCTCACGACGCTCACCGAAGAGGTGCAGATCGACGAGGCGCGCGCGACCGAACTCGCCCAGCGACTCGAACGCGTCGCCGAGGAAGCGCGTGACGCCGATCTCGAGTCGGGTTTCGAGGCGCTCGACGCCCTCGAGAAGGAACTCGATCGACTCGCGTCGGCCGGTCTCGACGAAGCGCTCGACGCACACGAGGCCCTCGCACGGTCCGCGGCGAGTTCGAGTTCGTCGCAGTCGGCGACACGTGCCGCGCTCGAAGAGGCGGCCCAGCGCATGGAGTCGGGTGCGTTCGCGCCGTCCAGTGATCGCGGACTGCTCGAACAGTTGATGGAACTGGCACGCAGCGCGGAGTCACGACTGTCCGACGAACCGCTGGGCGAGGTCGAGGACCTGGATGCGTGGCTCGAGTGGCTCGAGGAGTGGTCGAGCACGTCGCAGGCGGCGCGCCAGGAGTTGGCGGAGACTCTCGAGCGCCTCGTGCAGGCCGGGCTCGTCGACGAGGCGGAAGCGCAGGAACTGGAAAGTTCGCTCGCGAGTCTCGAAGGCGCGTCGCTCGACGAACTCGCGGAACGACTCGCGGAGGCCCTCGCGGAGGTCGAACTCTCCGACGAGGAAGCTGCGGCGTTGCGCGAGGATTCGGCGGGCCTTCCACCGGCGCCGCAGCTCTCGCCGGAACTGCAGGCCGCGCTCGACGAGTTGCGCGCCGAAGCGCAGGAGCGCCTCGGTGACGTCGAGCTGCCGCGCGGCGCCGATCTCGCGCAGTTGCTCGAGGGGATCGACGAAGAACTGCGCGCGGAGCTGTTCGAGGCGCTCGCACAGGCTCAGGCGCGCCAGACGGCGGCGCTGGAGCAGGCTCTCGAACTCGACCCGCAGGCGTTCGCACTCGACGCCGAACAGATCGCGGCGCTCGAGCGCGCGCTGGCGGAGATGAAGGACGGACTGGCGAGTTTCATCGCACGCGAACTCGCGCCGCAGCCCGAACCCAGTCGCACCGCGCTCGCGTCGGAGCTCGCGCAGCTCGCCGAAGACGCCGCACTCGATCCGGCGCTGCGTGAAGCGCTCGGCTCGGCACTCGAAGACATGTTCGACGTGTCGCCGGAGTCGCTCGCGCGCGCGCTCGCGGCGCTGCCGCCCGCGTTGCGCGCCGAGGCGCTCGAACGGCTCGCCGAACACTTCGACGAACTCGCGCAATCGGCCGATGCCGAACGACTCGGCGACATGAACGCTCAGGAGAGCGAAGCGCTCGCTCGCGCGCTCGAGAGCATCGCACGAGGTCCCGAGGCGCCGCCGGTCGAGCCGCTCACCGAGGCGGAGATCGCACGCGCGATCGACGCGCTGCGGGCCATGCAGCCCGGCAAGCCGGGCATGGGCATTCCATGAATGGGCTGCGGCTTGGGCGGTGCCGGCGGCATCGCCATCCAACGACTGCAGGCCATGGCGGCAGCGAGCCAACAGTCCAACCTGCGCGGACTGGCGGAACGCCTCGCTCGTGAAGGCGGCGGCTCACCGTCGCCCGGACCCGGTGCAGCCGCACTCGACTTCGGACGCGAGGCGCCGGATCGCGCGGACGCGTTCGCGCCGCAACGGCTCTCGCCGTCGGGCCTGCGCGACCTCGAACACAGTCAGGTGATCGGCGTCGGCAGCACGGCTCCGACCTTCGATCCCAGCGGCGAAGCTGCGCTGCGCGGCGACTTCGGCACGGGCGGCCTGGAGACGAGCGAACGCCGTCGCCTCGCTCCCAGACACCGCCGCGCCGTCGAACGCTTCTTCGCGCCGGGACCGAAGTGAATCGACACCGTCGAGTTCGCGCAATCGACTGCGCGGCTCGCGGAACATGGTGTCCTCCCGCTCCGTGATCGACCTCGTCGCTCGCGGTCGCGCCCCCGATCGAGGTCCGCCCCCACAGCGATGGCGTCCGTTCCCACCGACAACTCGTCCGTCCTCCTCCCGCCGGCCGACGTCGAGCGCCACCGCTCGCACGCGACTCTGCTGCTCGCCGGTCTCGATCGCGTGTTGTTCGGTCAGAGCGACCTGACGCGCAACGTGCTCGTGGCGGTGCTCGCGCGTGGGCACGTGCTGCTCGAAGGTCTGCCGGGCCTCGGCAAGACCGAACTCGTCAAGGGCCTCGCGGCGCTCTCGGGACTCGACTGGCGCCGCGTCCAGTTCACGCCCGACCTGCTGCCCGGCGACATCACCGGCGGCATGGTGCTCGAAGAGAGCCCGGCCGGCGGCCGCGCGTTCCGCTTCCACCGCGGGCCCGTGTTCACGCAAGTGCTGCTGGCCGACGAGATCAACCGCGCGTCGCCGAAGACGCAATCGGCGCTGCTCGAAGCGATGCAGGAGCGCCGCGTCACCGTGCTCGGCGAGAGCCACGCGTTGCCGTCGCCGTTCTTCGTGCTCGCCACGCAGAACCCGATCGAACTCGAAGGCACGTATCCGCTGCCCGAGGCGCAACTCGATCGTTTCGCGCTGAAGCTCGACGTGCTCGGCGTGGACGCACCCACACTCGAACGCATCCTCGTCGAACGTCCGACCGGCTTCGCCGACGTGCCCGGGACGGTGCTCGCGCGCGCGGATCTCGACGCACTGTTCGCCGCGGTCGAGCGCGTCTTCCTGCCGCGCGCGGTCGCGAACTTCGTCGCGCGCCTCGTCAGCGCCACCCACCCCGGCGCGGCCGAGGCGCCGGAGAGCGTGAAGACCTACGTGAAGTACGGCAGCTCGCCGCGCGGCGGACTGGCGCTCGCGCGGACGGCGCGTGCCCACGCCCTGCTCGAGGGGCGTGCGAACGTCGGCTTCGACGACGTTCGACGCCTGGCGCGCGCGTGCCTCGGACACCGGCTCGTGCTCGACTATCGCGCGCCGCTCGACGGCATCACGCGCGCCGACGTCGTGGATGCCGTGCTCGCCTCCGTGCACGAACTCGAGCGCCCCTTGCCCAAGGAACTCGCCGACCGATGAACACGCTCGTCGCCGTCCTGCTGCGTGCCTCACACGCCGTTCTGCTCGCGGTCGCGCTGCTCGCGCCCAACGGCGCGGCGCAGACGTTCCGTTCCTACGAAGGCGTCGAACTGACGCTGCTCGATCCGAGTTGGCCGGGCCCGGCGGGGCGCGGTTACGGGGAGCTGCGCTTCCGCGCCGACAATGCGAGCGACGACGCACGCGTCGTCGAGATCACCGTCGGAGCACCGGACGGCTCGTCCGGTTCGATGACCGGGGTCGCACGCGCCGTCGTCGCGCCGCAGTCGACGCGCGAACTCGTGGTGCTGCTGCCGTTGTTCGCGAGTACACCGGGCGACTATTCGAGCGTCGTCTCGTCGATCGACGGCCGAGAGGAGTTCGCGCCGGTCGCCGTCGACTTCGCGAGCGGGCGCCAGCCGAGCAACGGATTCGTCGTCGCCGTCTTCAGCGATCGCGCGCTGGGCGGCGGCTTCGCGGGTGAGCGCTCCGCCGCGCTCTCGCGCGTCTTCATGTCGCGCGCCGTCGGGGACGCAGCGACCGCGCGCGAGCACTTCCACGAGCCCGCGCCGAGTTGGTACATGGCGCCGATCACGTGGCGCGGAGGGTCGGTCCCGACCGAGCGCTACCGCGAGCAACAGGTCGCGAACTTCCGCTCCGGCCTCGTCAGCCGCGAGCACTTCGTCAGCGTCCATCCGACCGCCGCGCTGCCGTCGTCGACACACGCGTGCACGAGCCTCGACGCGCTCGTGATCGACGGCGGACCGATCGACCCGGCGCGTCTCGACGACCTCGCGCGCTGGGTGCGCCTCGGCGGCCTCGTCGTGGTCGCGCGCGCCGATACCTACAGCGCGTTCGGCGACCTCGACGACGCACGCCGCGAGCAGAGTCTGCTGGCGACGTTCGGCGACGCCGAAGTCCGTCGCCTCGGCCTCGGAACCGTCGTGTTCTCGACCGCGGACCCATTGGCGAGCGACGGCCAGTTGCAAGCGTTGTGGTGGGTGCTCGAACGCGCTCCGTCCTGGCAGGTGCCCTTGCTCGAGTACGCGAATGCGTCGGAACCGCCGCGCTGGCACATGGCTTTGCCGGAACTCGACGGCGTCGGCGAACTCTCGCACCACACGCTGCTCGCGATCTTGCTCGTACTCACTCTGGTCATGGCGCCGCTCAACGTGTGGGTCGTTCGGCGTTCGAAGCGGCCGGCGGCGCTGCTCGTGACCGTGCCGCTGCTCTCGCTGGTCGGTTCGCTCGGCGTCGTCGGCTACGGCATCGCGCGCGACGGACTCGGTGTCGTCGAAGGGGCTCGCTCCTGGGCTGTGCTCGATCAGGAGACACAGACCGCCAGTTCTGCGACGGCACGCACCATGTTCATGGGCAGCTCGGGCGGTCGCCGACTCGCGCCGGGTGCGGGCACCATCGTCCTGCCGTTCACGTCCGACGTTTCGTTCGGTTGGAGCCTGCCGCGCCACGTCCTGGCGCACGACCTCGAGTCCGGCGACCTGCGTTTCGAGAGCGGTTGGCTGCCCGTGCGGCGCACGTTCTCGCACTTCGTGCTCGGCGACCGCAACTCGCGCAAGCACGTCGCCCTGCGCCGCGAAGGCGAGGCACTCGTCGTGGAGAACGCGCTCGGCGCGAACGTGAGCGAACTGTGGCTGCGCGACCGCGCGGGCGACCTGTGGCGTACGCCGCCGGGAAGCGTCGCCGCGGGCGCGAGCGTCACGCTCGAACGCACCGCCGACGAGGCCGCCCTCGCGGAATTCCTCGCGCGCCTCGCGCCCGGTCCCTACATGACGGCCTTCGAGCGCCTCGCACCCGGCTGTTACGCGACCGCCATCGACCAACTCCTCGCGCCGGACGACTGCGGCGTCGCGGGGAAGGTCGAAGTGGTGCACCAGAGTCTGATCGGCGTGCTCGAAGAGGAGGCACTGCGATGAGTTCCCTCACTGGAAGCGCGTTGCTCGAGGTCGACACGCTCACGAAGCACTTCGGCTCGCACCGCGCGGTCGACGCCGTCACGTTCGACGTGCCGTCGGGTTCGGTGTGCGGTTTCATCGGTCCGAACGGCGCCGGCAAGACGACGACGATGCGCATCGCGGCGACGCTCGAAATGCCCGACAGCGGCGACGTGCGTGTCGCGGGGCACTCGGTGCTGCTCGACCCGCGCGGTGTGCAGCGTGCGATCGGGTTCATGCCCGACTCGTTCGGCACGTACGCGTCGACGACGGTCGCCGAGTACGTCGACTTCTTCGCGCGCGCCTACGGACTGCGCGGCAAGGAGCGCAAACGCGCGATCGACTCGGTCACCGATTTCACGGGCCTCGCGCCGCTGCTCGAGAAGCCGATGGACGGCCTCAGCAAAGGCATGAAGCAGCGCCTGTGCCTGGCGAAGACGCTGCTCAACGATCCCAAGGTGCTGATCCTCGACGAGCCGGCCTCGGGCCTCGATCCGCGCGCGCGCGTCGAACTGCGCGAACTCGTGCGCGCGCTGCGCAGCCTGGGCAAGGCGGTGCTGATCTCGTCGCACATCCTCACGGAGCTGGCGGAGATCTGCGACACCGTCGCCGTCATCGAAGGCGGGGTCATCCAAGCGCGCGGCGACATCGCGGCGCTCAGCCGCGGGGCACAGAGCGCGACCGGCGGTGCGCAGGTGCGCGCGCGTTTCCTCGTCGATCCCGAGAAAGCCATGCGCTTCCTGGCGGAGCAACCGGGCGTGATCGACGTGCGCCCCGATCGCGACGGTGTCGTGTTCGTGCACCGCGGGGAGGAGGCTGCTCTCGCGGACCTGCTCGAAGCCGCGGTGCGCGCGGGACTGCGACCGCTCGAGTTCCACGGCGAGCGGCTCGACCTCGAAGACCTGTTCCTGCAACTGACGCGAGGCAAGCTGCAATGATCGACCGCACGCTCGTCCCGTTCGTCACCGGCGCGCTCGAACGCCTCGAGCCGACGACCGATCGCTTCAATCCGATCCTCGTCAAAGAGGTGCGCCAGGTCCTGCGCGGCAAGAACTTCGTCTGGAGTTTCGTCGCGATGGTCGTGATCGCGGCCGGCATCGGCGCCGTCTTCGTCGTCAACGACAACGCGTCGCCGTCGCCGCAACTCGGACTGTCCTTCCTCGGCTGGATGCTCGGCGTCCTGTCCCTCGGCCTGCTCGTGATGGTGCCCCTGCAGACCTTCCAGAGCCTCGGCTCGGAGTGGGAGGGCGACAACATGGAGCAGATCGCGCTCTCGGGCCTCACTCCGCGCGGCATCACGGCCGGCAAGTGGTGGGCGGGTGTGCTCCAGTCCATGCTGCTCGTCGCGGCCTTCGCGCCGTTCGTCGCGCTCGGCTTCCTCATGCGCGGCGTGGACCTCGCGGCGACCGCGTTCGTCGTCGCGATGATCTCGACGTTCAGCGTGTGGGGCTCGTCGGCCGCACTCGCGCTGTCGTCGTTGTCGAAGCGCCGCGTCGTGCGCGGCGTCCTCTTCGCGCTGCTCGGTGTGGGGCTGTTCTTGGGCTTCATCGGTTCGATGGGGGCCACCATCCGACTTCTCGACGAGCCTGCGACCCTGCGTGAGCCGGAGTTCCTCACGATCGCAATCACGTTCTTCCTCATCGGCTCGGGCGCGGCGGCGTTCTGCCACGAGGTCGCGAGCGGGCGCCTCTCGCACCCCGAGGAGAACGCATCGACACCGCTGCGCGTCCTGACGCTCGTCGCCGCGCTCGGTTTCATCGTGTGGCTCGGCGTCGCGGCTTGGACCAGTTGGCTGCCCGGCGACGCGTTCGCCTTCTTCGCGAGCGCTTTGTGTGTGGTCGTCGGTGTGCTCGGCGTCACCTGGGCCACGGAACGCGCGCGCCTCGGGCGGCGCGTCGTGGCGAGCCTCGCGCGGCGCGGCAGTCGCACGCGTCGGCTGCCGTCGTTGCTGCTGCCTGGTGGCGGGCGCGGCTTCGCGTTCGGCCTCGCGACCATCGGCGGCGCGGCCGTCTTCACCGTGTTCGCGAGCGGCCCGGGCGACTTCGGACTCGACCATCGACGTTGGTTCGGGCTCTGGGTCCTGTGCTACTACGCCTTCTTCGTGGGCGTGCCGTCGGCACTGCTCGCACGGCTGTGTGTGCGCGAGTTCGGTGTGTGGGTCACGCGCATCGCCGCCGTCGTCGCGGTCGCGTGCGGCATCCTCGTACCGGCCATCGTCGGCCTCCTGATCGACGACACCGAGCTGCAGTTCGGCCGCCACGCGTTCAACGTGTTCTGGACGCTCGGAGAGTCGCTCCAAGGCGGCCTCGGCCGCGGCACCGCATTCGGTGTGCTCGCCCTCGGACTGCTCGGCGTTCTCGTCAACGGACCGCGACTCGTACGCGGATTGACCGAGGTGGCTCACGCGCGCTCGGGGCGCATCGTCGAGAGCGACCCGGCCGTCGCTCGCAGTCGCGAAGCGGCCGCACGCGCGAGCTGATCGATGCCCGCGGGACCTTTCCAACCGTCGGACGAAGTCGCGCGCGCCGCGGCTCGTTTCGATCTCGTCTGGCGACCGCGCGCGGGCGGCGGAGCGCCGGGCGAACGGCTCGGGCGTGGCGCGGGAGCGAGTCTCGAGTTCGCCGATCGGCGCACCTACACACCCGGCGACGACGTGCGCCACGTCGACTGGCGCGCGTTCGCGCGCAGCGATCAGTTGCTGGTGCGCACGTACCGCGAGGAGATCGCGCCGCGCTTCGACGTCGTGCTCGACACGTCGGCGGCGCTCGCGGTGGAGGAGGAGAAGGCGCGCGGTGCTCTCGATGTCGCGGCGCTGTGGATCGAACTCGCGCGCGCGGCGGGCTTCGCGACGCGCCTCACCTTGGCGGGCGACACGTGGCGCAGCGCCGGGAGCGGCGAAGTCGCCCAGAGCGGCGTGACGTTCGACGGCCGCCTCGATCTGGAACGCGCGTTCGAACGCGCGGGCGGCTTGCCCGCGAACGGCGTGCGCGTCGTGATCTCGGACTGGTTCTGCGCTTCGCCCGCGCGTGCGGTGTTGCGCCGCGCCTTCCACGGCGCCGCGGCCGGCATCGCCATCGCCGTGCGCCACACGAGCGAGTCGCAGCCGCCGCTCGCAGGTCCTGTGCGACTCGTCGATGCGCGCAGCGGCGACGCGCGCGACGTGGTCGTCGACGAGGGCCGCCGCGCTCGTTATCTCGAACGCCTCGCGCGCCACGACGCGGAACTCGAGGCCGAGGCGCGGCGCCTGGGTGTCGCGCTCGTGACGTGGCCGGTGCCGCGTCCGCTCGACATCGCGGTGCGCGAGAGCCTCGGGCCGCTCGGCCTCGTGGCTGCACTCGTTTGACCGATCAGCGCGCGACGAGTTCGAGCAGCGCCGCCGCGTCGTTCGGGAGAGGCGTGAGTCCGGTGAACAGCTCGAATTGCGCAAGCATCTGGTGCACGAGCATCGCCGCGCCGTCCTGCACTGTGTAGCCAAGTTCCGCGGCGCGCGCCATGAACGGCGTCCGTGCGCCATAGCGCAGATCGAGCGCGATGGCTGCAGCCTGCGCGTTCGGAAGAACGACGTCGGACGGATCGACGGGCAGCGTCCACACGAGCAGCGCCGGTCGCGCGTGCACGAGTTCCGCGAGCGAGGCCGTGTGCACACCGAAGCGCTCACCCAGCGCGCGCGCCGCGTCGGCGTTGCGCGCGAAGACGGTGGGGCGCGCGAGTCCGAGTCGTTCACACGCGAGGATCACGGCCGGCACGACGCCGCCCGAACCGACGATCGCGACGTCGCCGGCGCGGCCGGCGAGCTGCGGGTGGCCGCGTTCGATGCCGAGCGCGTCGAACTGGTGGCCGACGACTCGCTCGCCGAACAGCAGCGTGTTCACCGCGCCCGCGCGCGCGGCGTCCGGTGCGAGTTCGTCGGCGAAGCGCGCCGCCGCCAACTTGTGGGGCGCGGTGACCGAGAGCCCGCGCACACCGAGAGTGCGCAGGCTCGCGAGGTCGCTCCGTGCGGCGTCGCTCGGCACACGCACGTAGGCGGCGCGCACGCCGCGGCGCCGAAAGATCTCGCGGAAGAGGCGCGGGCTCGCGCTGCGACTCGTGAACGCGGGGCCGCCGAACACGCCGAAGATCGGCGGGGCGGTGGGGCCCGCGAGTTCGACGTACCGCTGGAGTGCGATCTGTCCCGGCGCGCTCGCACTCGTCGCGTCGAGGGCCGCGTAGGTCGATGCGTTCGCCCACGGTGAACCCACACGCTCGAACTCGGCCAGCGGCCCCATCGCGTGCACCGTCGTGGGACCGCGGCGCGCGAGCGCGCTGCGCACACGAGTGAGCGTGAGCACGTCCGCGTGGCTCGTCGCCGTGCAGGCGATCTTCACGAGTGCGGCGCCGCGCGCGAACGCCCGTTCACCGAAGGCCGCGAGATCGTCGAACGGCGGCGTGTGTGTGTGGTCGTGGAGACTCGTGACGCGCCGCGCGCCGCGCACCTCGAGCGGCGCCTCGTGCTCCTCGAGATCGAGCCACGCCGCTCCGCGCGCTGCGAGTGCAACGAGATCGCCGCCGCGCGGCGCCAACAGCAACGGGAGCGCGCTGTCGAACGGCGCGAGTCCCGGCGTCAAGTCGCCGCGCACCTCGAGCAGGTTCGCGCCTGCGGCGCGCGCGCGAGCGGCGAACGCACTCGGCTCGTGCGCAGAGTTCGCGGGCAGCGTGACGATCAGCACGCGTTCACCTTCACCTCGCGGTCCCAACGGCACGGTGCGGCGAGCAGCGCGCGCGCCCGTTCGACGAGCTCGTCCACAGCCGCGTCCGCAGGCAACACGTGGTGCGCGATCTGCGCCCACTGCGGCCGGCGGCGCGCGAGCACGTGCGGCAATTCGGCCGGCACCCCGGCGCCGGTCAAACTCGGCCGCGTGGTGTCGTCCAGGAGCCGCTCCTGCAGCAGAGCGAGCGTCGCATCGAGCCACACGACCTCGCACTCGCGCGCCAGCACGAGGCGTGTGTCCTCGCGTTCACACGCGCCGCCGCCCACCGCGACGACGACGCCCGGTGCGAGGACCTCGCCGACGATTCCTGCTTCGAGTTCGCGGAAGCGCGCCCAACCTTCGCGCTCGACGAACGCCGCGATCGAGCCGTGGCGCGCGACGAAGACCTCGTCGGTGTCGACACACACACGTTCCGTCGCTCGAGCGAACGCGCGCGCGAACGTCGTCTTGCCCGCGCCGCGCATGCCGACGACTGCGACCGGGCGCGTCGCGGCGCGCACACGTTCGAGGTCGGCCCAGAAGGTCGGGTAGCTCTTCGCGACACACTCGGGTTCGGCGACACGCACGCCGGGCGACAGCAGCCCGACGAGCGCGAAGGCCATCGCGACGCGGTGGTCGGACTGCGGGTCGATCACCGCCGAACGCAGCCGCGCCGCTCCGACGATCGTCAGTCCGTCCGCGTGTTCGAGCGCCTGCACACCGAGGCGCGTCAGTTCGCGCGCGGTCACCGCGAGGCGATCGCACTCCTTGAAACGCAGGTTGGCCGCGCCGACGAAGTGCGTCGTGCCCGTGCGCCGCGCGGCGACGACCGCGAGATTCATGAACTGGTCGGGGTACGGCGCGACGTCGACGACGACGTCGCCCGTGGCGGCGAGCTGCGCGAGCGCGACGTGCAGCTCCTGGTCGGGCTGGGTGTCGTCCGCGGCGAGGTTCGCGGCTCGCACACGCGAACCGGTCAGTGCGTCGAAGCACGTCCACACGCCCATCGCACTCCAGTCGCCGCTCACCGCGAGCTCCGCGGGCGGCACGAGGCGCGTGTGGGCGACACGCGCGCCGCGCTCGTCCAGGTGCACCGTCGCGCCGCAGCGCGCGAGCATCCGAGCGGTCAGCTCGGCGTAGCGCGGCGACGCGAGCGGCCCGTCGAACTCGATCGCGAGGCCGTTCGCGAAAGTCGGCGCGACGAGCAGCAGCGACGACAGGAACTGGCTCGAGACGCGTGCGTCGAGGCGTACCGTTCCGCCGACGACGGCGCCACCGAGTGCGGCGCTTCCGCCCACCACGCGCACCGGCGGACAACCGCCCGTCGCTCGCACGTCGACGCCGAGCGCGCGCCACGCGGCCGCGAGCGGTTCGATCGGCCGCGTGCGCATGTGGGCGTCGCCCGTCAGCGTCCACGTGCCCGGTGTGAGCGCCGCGAGCGAGACGAGGAAGCGCAGCGCGGTGCCGGCGTTGCCGCACTCGAGCACACCGTGTGTCGGTGCGTTCGCGCCGCGCGGGCCGATGACGACGCGCCCCTGCACCTCGTCCTCGAAGCGTGCCTCGAAGCCCAGCGTCGCGAGTCCCGCCACCATCACACGCACGTCGTCGCACGGCGTCGCGCCCGTGACGCGCACACGCGTGCCGCTCTGCGCTGCACTTCGTGCGCCGATCTGCGCGGTACACACGGCAGCGAGCGCGAGCAGGCGATTGGCTTCACTCTTGCTGCCCGGCAGTTCGAGCAGCGCCGCACTGCGCCACGGCACGAGCGCGACGGGGCGTGCGTCTCTTGCGCTCATCGCAGCGCCGCGGCCAGCGCTGCGCGCGTCAACTCGACGACATGGCCGCTCCCGATATCGCGCGGCACCACCATGGGCACGCTGCCGAACGCGGCCTTCTTGTCGCTGCGCGCGAGCTCCCAGAGCGCGTCGACGTCGCACAGTTCGCGCGGCGGCGCGGTGGGGAGGTGCAGCGCAGCGAGCAGACGTTCGATGCGCTCCGTGCACCCACTCTGCGCCGCGCGGCACTCGAGCAGCATGCCGATCGCGACCGCTTGGCCGTGGCGCAACGCGAAGCCCGCCGAACTCTCGAGCGCGTGCCCGATGGTGTGACCGAAGTTCAGCCAGCGGCGGCGGTCCCGCTCGAACGGATCCTCGCGCACGACCGCGAGTTTCATGTCGGCCGCCATCGCGAGCGCTTCGAAGAGCGCGTCGTCGTCGCGCTCGGCGAGAGCGGGCGCGAGTTCTTCGAGGCGCTCGAAGCGCACCGCGTCGAGAACCGCGGCCTTCTTCACGATCTCGGCCAGGCCTTCGCGGAAGAGC
>JBIKNC010000112.1:0-13968 GCA_044358925.1 Planctomycetota bacterium
GCGGCTCTTGTTGTTCCAGGCACGCTCGAAGTGCCGGATCTGGCGACAGGGTGCCTGGCACCGTACGCGTCAACCGGAGCGCGGGATCGCGGGTGTCACCCGCCCGCCGCTCGCCGCCCGGCCGTCGCTTCCGACACCACCTGCGATTGGTCGATGCCTTTCGCCATCGCGTTCTCACCCGTGCCGGTCTTGTGGCCCGGGTCGACCCACGAACGCGAGATCTCCTCTTCCTTGGCCTTGAGCAAGCGCGCCAGCTTCAGCCACAGCGCGAACACACGCGTCTCGATCACACCGAACGTGTAGTTGCCGGTCGCGAGGCGCCAGCGCGCGAGCTTCTCCCACAGACCGTCCTTGCTGCGCACCAGTCCGCGCGCGAGCGTCTGGTAGTGGCAGTAGAGCCGGCGCACCTGCGCGACGTTCTGCGGGATGCGGCCGGGCCAGGTCTCGTGCAGGTGGTACTCGCCGAGGCTGCCCCAGTGCTCCAGTTCGTTGGGCGCTTCGAAGCCGAGCTCGATCGCCTGGTCCCACATCGCGGTGCCGGGGATCGGCCGGTACGGCCACACCGTCACACTCGAACCCGGCGCCGCGGCTTGTGCTGCGCGCGCCTGTTCGAGCGTCGCGAGCATGTTGTCGGGCTTCTCCTGCGGGAAGCCGATGATGTACGTCACCGAGCACTCGATGCCGCGCTTGTCCATCTCGGCCGTCGCGCGCACGTTGTCGTCACCTTTGATCGGCTTGCCGATCTGCTCCTTCATGAACTCCTCGGTGCCGGTCTCCGCGCCGATCTCGGCGAGGTGCATGCCGCTCTTCGCCATCAGGTCGAGCGTCTCCGGCTTGTAGATGAGGATCGAGTGGGTCTCGATGAACGAGTTCCACCACAGCTTCATGCCGCGGTCGAGGATGCCTTGGCTGAAGTCGCGCACGCGCTTCTCCATCACGCCGAAGTTGGCGTCGTGGAAGCGCACGACTTGGTAGCCCCAGCGCTTCTGCAGGTCCTCGAGTTGGTCGAGCATGCGGTCCGCCGGCATCGCCTTCCAACGGCGATCCGTGACGAACGGCGAGCAGCAGAACTTGCACGGCTCCGGGCAACCGAAGCTCGAGAAGAACGTGATGCCGAAGTACGGCTTGCGTTTGCCGAGCGCGGGCGGCGTCGGCATGCGCAGCACGTGCCGGTGGCTCTCCGGCCGCAGTTGGATGTCGCGGTACGGTGCGATGTCGAGCAGGTGCCACGCGGCGTCGGGCAGCTTGTCCCAACCGACGACCGGGTACTTCGGGTTCTTGACGACTTCGCCGTCGCGCCACAGCGCCATGGACTGGATCGAGTCCCAGCTCGCGCCGCTCGCTGTCGCTTCGACGACGTCGCGGAAGGCCATCTCGCCCTGACCGACGACGACGCCGTCGTACACACCGGTCTTCAGGAGCAGGTCCGGCCGCACCGACGCGAACCAACCGCCCGCGACGATCTTGATGTGCGGGTGTGCGGCGCGCACACGTTGGCTGCAGAGCCAACCGTCCTTGACCATGAAGCCGAGGATGCCGGTGACGCCGTACAGGATCGCACCGTTGCAGGCCTCGACGACCATGCGGTGCGCGGTCTCCTGGTCGTACAGCGAGCCGTCGATGATCACGACTTGGTAGCCGTTCGCATCGGGCCACGCCGCGATCTGCAGCATCTCGAGCGGCAGCATGTCGCCCGACGAGCGCGCTCCGAGTCGTGCGTCGACTTGCTGCGGCTGGTACAGGACGATCTTGCCGCGTTTGGCTTGGATCATTTCGGGGGGAGGGGGCCGCTGGTTGGGCGGCGCTGGTGCGAGCACGGCCGACGTGGCGCGTCGGCCGAGGTGGTTCCGTGGGCACGCGCCGAAACTTGTTTCGGCCGCGGCGCCCATCGAATGGTACGCCGCAGGCTCGATCGTGGCAGCTCGGGGAGGCGCGGGCCGGCCCTAGATCGCCGGGTATTTCCGGCGACGGCGCGATTCAGGCGGCGACCGGCGGCGCGGCGGGGCGCACGAGCATCTCGGCCGGCGCCAGGTACGGGCCGGTGTGCTCCTCGCTCTCACCGAGGCGCACGAGGCGCGCCGAGTTCAAGAGCACGAGCAGCACGCCGCCGTTGTGGAGCAGGGCCGCGAGGCCCGGGCCGATCACTCCGGTCGACGCCAGCACGACCATCACCACGCCGAAGCCCGTGGCCAGCAACGCGTTGACGACGATCGCCGCACGTGTGCGGTCGGCCAGATGCAGCATGCGCGGGATGCGCCCGAGGTCGCCCGACATGAGCGCGACGTCCGCGCCGCCGACCGCGACCTCGTTCACGCGCGCACCGAGGGCGACTCCCACGTCCGCGCCCGACAGCGCGAGGGCGTCGTTCACGCCGTCGCCGACCATCATGACCTTGCCGCGCGCGCGGGCCTGTTCGGCGCGCACGATGTCGAGCTTCTGCTCGGGCAGCACCTCGGCCACGTAGGCGTCGAAGCCCAGCTCCTCGGCCACCTGTTTGGCGGTCGCCTCGCGGTCGCCGGTCAGGAGCACGAGGCGCTCGATCCCCAGGCGCCGCGTCAGCTCGAGCGCTTCGCGGGCCTCGTGGCGCGGCCGGTCGCGCAGGCTCACGAAACCCAGGAGCCGCGTGCCGATCGCGACCCACGCGCCCGGACCCGAGCGGTCCTGAACACCGCTGAAGTCGACGCCCGCCGCGGCCAGCCACGTCCGGCGCCCGAGGCGCACGAGGCCGCCGTTCGTGTGCGCCTCGACGCCTTCGCCCGGGATCTCGCGCGTCTGTTCGATCGCGTCGAGCCCGAGGCGCCGCTCGCGCGCCGCTTCGACGGCGGCGACCGAGACGGGGTGCAGCGAACCTTGGCCGCTGGTGCCCGCGGCGCGCAGCAGTTGTTCGGTCGTGACGCCGTCGACCGGCACGAGTTCGTCGACCGCCATCTGGCCGCTCGTCACGGTGCCGGTCTTGTCGAGCACGAGCGTCGTGATGTCCGCCGACGTCTCGATGAACTCGCTGCTCTTGATGAGGAGCCGCAGCCGCGTCGCCGCCGTCATCGCCGCGACCATCGCCGCGGGGCCCGCGAGCACGAGGCCGCACGGACACGCGACGATCAGCACGCTGATCGCGCGGTTCATCTCGCCCGTCACGAACAACACGACCGCCGCGACGGTCAGCATGAGCGGGATGTAGCTGCCCGAGAAACGATCGAGCAGGCGCAGCGCCGGCGTCTTGCTGTTCTCGACGCGCTGCAGCAATCCGACGACGCGCCCGAGCACCGACGCCGCACCGACCGTCGTCGCGCGCACGGTCAGACGCCCGTCGAGGTTGATCGTGCCCGAGTAGACGTTCTTGCCGGGCTCGACGTCGTCGTAGAGCGACTCGCCGGTGATGGGGGAGCTGTCGACCGACGACCGACCGCTCTCGACCACACCGTCGCACGGCACGACCTCGCCGGGTCGCACGACGACGCGATCGCCGACCGACAACGCGTCCGGATCGACCTCCTCGATCTCGCCGTCCGCAGCGAGGCGGTTCGCACGACGCGCGTGCAGGCCGAGGATGCCGTCGATCGCCGCGCGGGCGCCGCGCGCGCTGCGCTCCTCGAACATGTGGCCGAGTTCGAGGAACAGCGGCACGAGCGTCGCGACCGCGAACTCGCCCGTCACGAGGGCCGCGACCATCGCGATCGCGACCAGCTGTTCGGTGAGGTTCTTCGTCGGCCGCGCGAAGAAGCCTTCGAGCGCTTCCTTGAAGATCGGCACACCGACGATCACCGCACCGACGCCTTGCACGACGACCGCGACGCCGGCCTGTGTCGGCACGAGCCACTCGTACAACGCGCCCAGTCCGAACAGTCCCGCGCCGAACATGAGCGGCCCGAGTTCGCGCGCGATGTCGCGCTTCTCGTCCGCCGTCAACGGGATCTCGCGCACGGCTTCGTCGGCGCTGCGCTGCGTCGCGCGCAGTTCGCGCGCGCCGTCGACACCTGTGCCGCTGCCCGTGTTGGTGCTCGCGCCGCGCAGCTCGCGTGCCTGCGGCCCGCCGACGAGTTCACAGGCTTTGGGATGGGTCTTCGACATGGCTCGTGTCTCGCTCTCGGCCGCTCTCAGCGATCGCCTTCCGTCTCTTCGGGCGACGCCGCGGGCGCGCGTGTGATCGGCAACGAAATGCGCAACTCGGGATAACGCACGCCGTCCGCCGGCGGCGGGAAGCGCACCGTGCGCGCGCCGCTGTTCCGGATGATGCGGCCGAGGCCGTTCATCACGAGGCGCCCGAGCACGACACGCGGCGCCGCGCGGAACTGCGGCACGAGTTCTTCGTACGCGTTGAGCGTGCCGGTCGTGCTCGCGACCAAGTCGTTCGCGTAGGTGTGCGCGCCGTTGATGAACTGCGCGAGCGTGCGTTCGACGAGTTCGAGGTCCGCGTCGCGGCGGCCCTCGGCGACGCGCACGGACGTGAGGGCCTGCGAGCGCGCGTCGATCACGTCCTGCACGGCCGGCAGCACCTGGCGCGGGTAGGACATGCTCGTCAGCAGCACCTCGACCAACTCCACGCCGGAGCCGAGTGCGTCGAGTTCGACCTGCGCGCTCGTCTGCACCTCGATCGGCAGCGCCGTGAGGCCCGAGACGAGTTCGAACGAGCGGTAGCGCGTGATCGCCTCGGCCGCTGCCGCTTGCACGACGTCGCGCACGAGGCGTTCGCGTTCCGCGGCGCTGCTCTCCAGTGCGAACGCGAGCGGATCACCGACGCGGTAGCGCGCGACGAGGCGCGTCTGCATGACGAAGCGATCGCCCGTGATGGTGTAGCCCTCGACCAACGGGTCGATGCGGTCGCCTTGGATCTCACCCAGCGGGTCGCTGCGCCGCATCGCGTCGGTCGCGTCGAGGCCCTCGACCCGCACCTCGCGCACGAGTTCGAGCGGCACACGTTCGACGCGGTCGATCGGGAAGGGCAGCGCGATCAGGAGGCCGGGCCCGTGCACCTGTTCGGCGGGAGACTCACCGACCAGGCGCCCGAAACGCAGCACGAGTGCGACCTCGTTCGCGCGCACGAACGTGACGCCCGACACGAGGTAGAGGACCGCGACGGCCGCCACGATCCAACCGATGCGCGCGACGATCCATTCGAGCACGGCGACGAGCGGCCGGAACAGCCGCTGCGTCTCGCCGCTCTCGCGTGCCTGGTACTGCGCCACGTCAGTCGCCCTCGTTCGCCGGGGCGTCTGCTTCGGTCGAACGTTCGAATTGCTCGAACAGGTCGAACGGCGCGTGCCGGGTGCTGAAGTACAGCGACGAGCGCTCGCTGATCATCTGCTCGAGCGCGTTGAGCTTGATCATCGTCGAGAACAACTCGGGGTCGAGTTGCTCGACCTCGGCGAGCAGTTGTGCGATCTGTGTCTCCGCACGCCCGCGGATCATCTGCGCTTCACTCTCGGCGCCCGCGATCAACGCGCGCACTTCACGGTCGGTTTCGGCGCGGATGCGCTCGGCTTCGGCCTGACCGTCGGCGCGCGCCTGGTCGGCTTCCTTCTTGCGTTCGGCGCGCATCTGCTCGAACACCGCGGCGATGTTCGCTTCGGGGAACGAGAGGCGTTTGAAGCCGATGCGTTCGACGGCGATGCCGTACTTCGTGAGCGTGTCGGCTTGTACTTCGGCGAGGATCGTCGCTTCGACTTCACTTGCGCCGAGTTGGCCGCGCTCTTCGGAGATCAGCTTCGCGAGTTGCACCTTGCCCACCGCGTCGCGCAGCTTCGACTTGACGATGTCGCTCAGGACCTGCTCGGCGCGCGCGGCGCTTCCGAGGGCGCGGTAGAACTGTTCGACGTTCGCCACGCGCCACGCGGCGAACGTGTCGATCACGATGTTGCGTCGATCCGTCGTCAGCGCCTCCATCGGCACCGAAGCGAGCACCGTCAGGCGCTGGTCGACGAGCACCTCCGACTCGATCGGCCACGGCAGTTTCCAGGAGAGGCCCGGCTCCTCGATCGTGCGCACGAGTTCGCCGAAGCGCGTGATCAGCGCGACGTGGCGTTCCTTCACGGCGACGGCCGAGCTGTAGAGCGCGAGCAACAGCAGCGTCGCACCGCCGACGGCGATGCGCAGTCCCAGTCGGCGGGGCGTCGGGCCGTCTTCTTCGATCGCGGTCGCGTTCATTGGTTGCCGAGGTACCACCACGTGGCGCCGTCGAGTTCGAGTTGGTTGTCGAGCACTCCGAACGACAGTCCCTGGAGCGCCTGATTCATCCGTTCGACGATCAGCACGAGGTCGAACAGCTCCGGTTGTGCGATCGCGGCGCGCGCGCCGGCCAGCGCACCGAACACGGAGATCTGGCCGCTCGCACGCGCGAGTTCTTCGGAGGCCCAACCGTGCGCGTCGCTCGTCACGGCGAAGCCCTCGGCCGCGCCGCGGATGCGTTCGGTCAAGAGGTACGCGTCGGCGTCGATGCGCAACTTCTCGGCCTCGATCTGCGCGCTCACGACACTCTGGTAGTCGGTCGCGACGTCGCGCGGCGGGTGCAGTGCGAGGACGGCCAGGTCGACGATCTCGATGCCGAGGTTCGCCTCCGCCACAGCTGCACGGATGCCGTCCGTGAACTCGCGAGCGAGGACTTCGACGTTGCCGAGCAGCACGTCCGCGAGTTTGCGCGAGGCCGTGCGCTCGAAGATCACACGCTCGGCGATCTCGCTCAGCGCCTGTTCGGGATTCGCGACGTTGTAGGCGAAGGCGAGCGGGTCACTCGGTCGCCAGTGCAGCATCGCATTGACCGTCAGGAGGTCGTCGCCGCCGCCGAGCACGAGCCGGAACTCCTCTTCGGCGTGCGCTTCGGTCCACAGCATCGACGCGCCTTCGATGGGGCGCTCCATGCCGACCGGCAGTGAGCGCACGCGCGTCAGTTCGATGCTGCGCACGCGATCGATCGGCCACGGCCAGACGACATGCAGGCCCGGCTCGAGCAACCCCTCGTTCGACGCGGGGCGCGCGCCGAAACGCTCGAGCACTCCGACGTGCGTGAACGGCACGACGTGCAGCGCCGTCGACAGCCATCCGACGAGCACGAGCAACGCACCGATCGGCAACAGCGCGCGGCGCATGTACTCGAGCGCCCACGTGCCGCGCAGGTCGATGCCGAAGCCTTCCGCGGCGACGGTGAAGAGGCTCTTCACCGGATTGAACGTCGTGCCGAGCAGGCGCGGCACGACGGCGTCCGTCCACACACTCGCGCCCGGATGCACCGCGCCCGTGTAGAAGCGCGCCCACGCGGTCGCGACGCCGCGCAGGAGGAGTTCGATCCACAAGAGGAGCGTGAGCCCCTCGAGGAAGCCGACCAGGAACTCGAGGTCGAAGCGCGCTTCGAACACGACGGCGAACAGGTGCGCCGCCGCGAGGCCCAGGACCCACGTCGCGAGGCGCAACCAAGCTGCGAAGCCGCGCGCTTCGGGCGCCAGTTTCGGATCGACGCTCGCGAAGTACGTCGCAACGAGCGCACAGGCCGCCGCGAGCACGACGTGCACACCCGCGAGGTAGAGGCGCACGTCGCGCTCGATCGCCGCGTAGGCGAGCGTGTCGCCGTTCGTGAATCGCGTGTACCAGGCCGGCAGCTCGCCGCCGAGCGGCTGGGCGTTCAGGAGCGTGCGCCACCACGCGATCAGCGCCGCGCCGAACAGCAGCGCGATCACGTGCTGCCACACGACCAGCGTCGGCGCGAGGCGCGTGCCGAAGAGCGGCACACGCAAGGTGGGCGCCGCGCCCCCCAGAGCCTCCTTGGAGAGCGTCCGGCGCAGCGTCTTCTCGCGCCAGGCCAGCATGCGCCACAGCGCGAAGTTGGCGAGCAGGACGAGGGCCCCGAACGTGCCGGCGCTCGGCACCAGCACCACCGACCAGCCGTCGAGCCAGACGTTCTCGAACGCACCCAAGGCCGCGCCGTGCACGAGTCCGTGCGCGAACGTCGCGAGGCACACGGGCAGCGCGACGAGCACCGCCGTCCACCCGCTCACCCTCCGCAACCGCGCCAGTTTCTCGAGGAACAGATCGGTCGCGGTGGGGAGGGCCATGGTCGTGCGCAGACTCTACCCGCGTCGGTGCGCGTCCAAAGAGCGCACGTCCTCGAAGGCCCCTCACGGATCGGGGCTATGCTCGATTCGCTCACGCGGCGCCTGCGGGCGCCTGTCTCCCACACCAGCGTCCACCGTGCACGATCACGATCTCGACGACATCCGGACCCACGCGCCGCACGGCGTGAACGGCATTTCGCGCCCGTCGCGCGCCGAGGCCGAAGCGGCCGTGCGCACGCTCATCCGCTGGGCGGGCGACGACCCGGACCGCGAAGGCCTGCTGGAGACGCCGTCGCGCGTCGTGCGCTCCTACGAGGAGTTCTTCGCGGGCTACGAACTCGATCCCGAGCTGCTCCTCAGCAAGACCTTCTCGGAGGTCGAGGGCTACGACGAGATCGTGCTCGTGCGCGACATCAACCTGGAGTCGCACTGCGAACACCACATGGTCCCGATCCTCGGCCGCGCGCACGTGGCCTACCTGCCCGACCGGCGGGTGGTGGGGATCAGCAAGCTCGCGCGCGTCGTCGAGGTCTACGCCAAGCGCCTCCAGATCCAGGAGAAGCTGACCGTGCAGGTGGCGGACACGATCCAGCGCGTTCTCGAGCCGAAGGGCGTGGCCGTGATCATCGAGGCCTCGCACCAGTGCATGACGACCCGCGGCGTCCACATGCCGGACTCGATGACGGTCACGAGCCGGATGCTGGGCGCCTTCCGCCGCAACGAGGCCACCCGCAAGGAACTGATGTCGATGCTCCGGCGCTGACCGGGCGCGCTCGCTCGACGCGGGCGGGTGGGAGTGGGGCGCAGGCAGCGGGATCCCGGTGGGCCGCTTCCGCCGAGCGGCCGGGTCGAGCTACCTGTCGCGATCCGACCGCCGAGCCCCGCTCCAGATCGCCGCGATTTTCGCCCCCTGGCCCCGGTCCGAGTCGCTCCGTACACTTCTCGGCCCTCGTGACCGGGCGGAGCGATTCCGCCAGTCCTGGGGCCCCACGCACACGGCCTCGCCGACGAAGAAGGCGCGCCGCACCGGAACACGCCCATGAAGATCAAGGAACGTTTCATCTGGCTCGTCTGCACCGAGTGCAGCTCCCGCAACTACACGACGCACAAGCGTCAAAAGGCGGCCTACAAGCTCGAGAAGAAGAAGCACTGCAAGTTCTGCGGCAAGCACACGCCGCACAAAGAGAAGAAGCTCTGACGCTCGAGGGCGTTGCGCCGCTCGGCGCGTGCCCATCCGTCAGGCGCCCCCAACGCGGGCTAGCCTTCGCCGTCCATGCCGCCGCAGCGTGAACGGCTCCCCACGAACGCCGTCCAGGCGTTCGTGGTCGTTTGTGCGCTGTTCGCGCCGGCGGTGCGGGCGCAAGAAGCCGGGGCCACGTCGCCGCCCGGCCTGTTCGACGAGATCGTCGACGCCGCGCGCGGCGGCCGTTTCTGGATCGAGCTGCGTCCCCGTTTCGAGCACGTCGAGACCGACGGCTTCGGGCGTGACGCGGACGCCTGGACGTTGCGTTCGGCGATCGGTCTCGAGACCGCGCGTTGGCGCGGCCTCGGATTGCGCGCCGAACTCGAGAGCACCACGCACCTCGGCCCGCAGCGCTTCTTCGACGGGTTCGAGGGCCCGCTCGATCGGCCGACGGTGCGCGATCCGGAGAACCTCGAGCTCGACCAGCTCGCCGCCGACTTCCTCGACGAATCCGGCGTCTCGTTCCAAGGCGGGCGCCTCGTCTACGTGCTCGACGACGGCCGCCTGGTCGGCGACGACCCGTGGCGGCAGGACCGCCAGACCTTCGACGGCATCGTGGCGCGCGGTTCGGTGCTCGGGGCGCTCGACGTCGAGTACGCCTGGCTCGCGCGCGTGAACCGCGTGCTCGGCGACGAAGCGGCGAACGAGAGCGCCGCGATGGCCACGCACGTCGCGCGCATCGGTCACGAGATCGGCGCGGGTTCGCGCGTCGCCGCCTACTTCGTCGACAGCGACATCGACGACGATCCGTCGCGTTCGAGTGCGACGCTCGGAGCGCGCCTCGACGCCGCCGCCGACCTCACCCTCTGGACGAGCGCTCGCGTCTTCGCCGACCTCGCGCGCCAACGCGAGAGCGCCGCGAACCCGGTCGAGTACGACGCGAGCTACACCAAACTCGGCGGTGCGCTCACGTACCGCATGTTCGAGCTCTCGCTCGGCGTCGAGTCCCTCGGCGGTGGGAGCGCCGCCCCCGGCGACGAGTTCACGACGCCGCTCGGCAGCACGAGTTCGTTCAACGGCGGCGCCGAGGTCTTCGTGACCGGCACGCCCGACGGCCTGGTCGATCGCTTCGTGGGCCTGCGCTTCACCCGCGGCGCCTTCGACGCCTTGCTGTCGTGGCACGACTTCACGGCCGAGCGCGGCGGCGCCGACCTCGGAACCGAACTCGACTTCGAGTTCACGTGGCAACTGCACGAGACGCTCCAACTCGGCCTACTCCTGACCGACTACCGCGCCGACACGTTCGCCGTGGACAGCCGCTCGGCCGCGCTGTGGCTGTCGTTCGCGCCCTGACGCGCGGGCGGCATCGAGCCGCCGAGAGCGGCGCGCGTCAGAATCTGCGCGGGCATGTCGACCAAGGAGAGCTTCCGCCTGAGCGCCATCGCGGTGTTCGTGCCGTGGGTGCTCGTCGTGCTCACGCTCGTGCCGGGCAACCCGGGCGCAATCGTCCTCGCTCTCGGACCTGCCGCTCTCCTCGCCATCGCGCTGAACTCCGCGAGTCTCTGGCTCGTCGTCGCAACCACCCTCGCTGGCGACGCGGCGCTGGTCGTGATCCTCGCGTGGGTCGCGCGTCGATCGCAGGCCGCACTGCTCGTGCTCGGCCTCGCCAACTTCGCGTTCGCCGTGTGGTTCACGGCGGGCATGCAGAACTGAAAGCGCTCGCGCTGTGTTCCGCTTTCGCCACTCGACCGATGGCGGCGGTCGCCCTGCGCGCGCGCTGCATCGTCGTCAGGTTCGGTCGCCGTAAGTTCGCACGCGATGTGGAACATCGACGTGGATCGCAGGACTTTCGTGCTCGTCGCGGCAGGGGCGGCGCTTGCGAGTTGTCGCTCGCCTTCGCGTGTGGCGGTCGCGGCCGACTTCGAGAGCGAACTCGCGGAGCTCGAGCGCGGCGGCCGGCTGGGAGTGGCCGTGCTGGACACGGCGGACGGCACGGTTCGAGGCCGGCGCCAGGACGAGCGCTTCGCCTTGTGTTCGACGTTCAAACTCGTGCTCGCCGCGCTGGTGCTCGAACGTGCTGCGGCCGGTGGGCCGGCACTCGCCACACCACTGCGATTCGGGTCGAACGACGTGATCGCCCACGCGCCGGTCGTCGGAGCGGCCATGGAAGCCGCGACGGCGCGCGGCGCGAGTGTCGCTGAGTTGACCCTCGGCGAACTGGCCGAGGCGATTCAGACGAGGAGCGACGGCGCCGCGGCGAACCTGCTCCTGCGCGAGATCGGCGGACCGGCGGCGCTCAACGCCTTCTGTCGCGCGAACGGCGACGGAGCGACGCGGCTCGATCGCTACGAACCGCAGATGAACGACGTCCGGCCGGGCGACCCGCGCGACACGACGACGCCGCGAGCGATGGCCGGACTGGTCGCACGGCTCTTCGGCGGAGTGCTCGCGCCGACGACGCGGCGGACGCTGCGCGAGTGGATGATCGCGACTCGGACGGGGGAGGCGCGTGTGCGTCGCGGTCTGCCGACCACGTGGATCGCCGGAGACAAGACCGGCACCGGCGGGGGCGACGGCGTGACCGTCAAGTGCAACGACGTCGTGTGGATGGAGCCGCCCGGGCGCGCGCCGCTCGTCGCGGCCGTCTACTACGACACCGGCGTCGTCGCCGAATGGCCGAGTGCTGCGGACGAGGAGGTGCTGGCCGAGGTTGGGCGCGCCGTGGCCCGGGCGTACGGCCGTTCGGACGGCGCGCGCGGTCCCGGCTGAGCGGGATCGAAGGTCCGGCGACCCTGCACGCGGTGAACCGCGGCGCCGCCGGCTCCGATCTCGGACGCCTCTGCGCGCGGAGCCCGAAGGGTTCAAGAAGGGCGGTCGAACGGGCGATCCTGGGTCGGCGCCATGTACCTGCTCCCGATCCAGGCCCCGCTCTTCGTCGATGGCGAGCGACGGCTCGTCACGACGGACTGGAAGCGGTCGCTCGAGCTGTTGCGCGACTCGCTCGGTGGGCGGTACGGGCCGCTGTGTGTGCTCGCGCCCAGCCTGCCGGTGGAGCGTGCGCCCAGCGCGGCGCTGCTCGAAGAACTCTCGCTCGGACACGACGGCATCGAAGCGGTTGCGTCGATCCCTGCCGACGTGCGCACGCGGCACTACTGGCTCACGCACCATCGGCAGTGGCGGGCGCAAGCGGAGTCGCTCGTCGCGCGCGCCGACGTCGTGCACGCGGGCGCGGACAACCTGTTCAAGCCGCTCATGTCGACGGCCTGGCGCCTCGCGGTCGAAGCGGGCGTGCCGACCGTGTTCGTGCAGGACACGGACATCGTGCTGCAGGAGCGCGAACTGGCGGGCGACGACGCGCTGCGCGTCGTGCGCGCGCGCGTCTACGGCGCCGTGTACGAGCGTGTCGTGCGCAGCGGCGTCGCGCGCTCGACGCTCAGCCTCCTGAAGGGCCGCGACCTCGTGCAGCGCTACGGTCCGTGGGGCGCCAACGTGCGCGAGTTCCACGACACGTCGCACCTCTCGCAGCACGTCGTGAGCGACGGCGTGATCGAACGTCGCCGCGAACGCGCGGCGCGCGGGGAGCCGCTGCGCTTCGTCTACTGCGGACGTTTCGTCGAGCGCAAAGGGCTCGCGACGAGCATCGCCCTCGTGGCCCGCGCGCGCGCACTCGGCGCGAACGTCGAACTGCATCTCGTCGGCGACGGTGAGCAGCGCGCCGCACTCGAGTCACTGGCGCGCGAACGCGGCGTCGCCGCCCACGTGCACTTCCACGGCCCGGCGACCTACGGGCCCGAATTGATCGCACGCCTCGCGACGTACGACGCGCTCCTGTTCACACCGAGCGCCGAAGACACGCCGCGCATGATCTTCGACGCGTACGCGGCCGGCTTGCCGCTCGTCGCGACCGACATCGCCTACGTGCGCGAACGCGCCGAGGCCGAACACGCCGCGGTCGTGCTGCCGCGCGCCGATCACGATCGTGCGGCGCAGGAGATCGCGGCGCTCGCGACCGATCGCACGCGCCTCCTCGCCCTCGCGCCGCACGCGCTCGCCGCCGGCCGCTTCCACGCGGCAGACGTGTGGTACGCGCGCCGCGCGCAGTGGACGTTCGAAGCGGTCGAGAACGCGCGCCGACGCGCGGCCTGATTCCGTCCTCGTCGCGCACGCGCACGATCGACTCAGTTCGCGTCGCTCATGCGCACCAGCTCGACGACGACCGGCAAGTGGTCCGAGCCGATCGACTCGCCGACTTCGAAGCGCGTCACACCGAGTTCGGCCGAGGAGTTGCTGAAAGGTCGGCGCGAGCGGCGACGTGTCGAGATCGCCGACCACGACGACGGGACCTCTCGTTTCGCTGACGTTCGGGTGCGAGCCTCGCTGCGGCGGTGCGTGAGGCGTTCGATCGCACGCGCGCTGAGATGTTGTTGCGCATCGCGCCGCGCGGAGGAGCACGTGTTGCGGCCGAAGGCGCGTCGAAGATCGAAGCGATCGGGCGGCCGCTCGGAGACGCTCAATGCGAGGCGCCATTCAGCCGTAGACGTCTCTCAGTGCGTCGTTGCTGCCATCGTCGTCTTCCTTTGCGCTGACTTTGCGTCCTTTGCGCCTTTGCGGTGAAGTGCAACGTATGGTGCTCATGAGCGTTGCACTTCACCGCAAAGGCGCAAAGGACGCAAAGTCAGCGCAAAGGAAGACAGAGTCAGGACACTGCGGGTGCGAGCGTCTGACCTCCGTCCGCCGCCCGACGTC
>JBIKNC010000318.1:0-3843 GCA_044358925.1 Planctomycetota bacterium
TCGCACTCGCGAGCTTCGCCGCCCTCGGATGCGCGGGCCCGAAGCGCGAGGTGCCGCTCTTCGCGCGCGCACAACTCGCGAACGACTTCGACACGTACGTCGTGCGTCGCGTCGGTGTGCTGCCGTTGCGCATGCCGTCGCGCCAAGGCACGCGCCGCGACGACGGCACCCACCTGCAGCAGTGGTTCGCGACGCAGGTCGGACTCGGCACGAGTTACGAGGTCGTCGCGCTCACACCCGCGATCCTCGAAGAGCTGCGCCTCGTCAATCCGCGCCTCGCGGGCCACCACGACGCGGACGCGCTGCTCGACGTGACGACGCGCTTCTCGCTCGACGCCGTCGTGTTCGTCGAGATCGTCGACCAACATCCCTATCCGCCGCAGAGCGTCACCGTGCACGCCGAACTCGTCGCCGCCGAGACCGGCACGACGATCTGGCGGAGCGACGTGACGCTCGACGCGCGCGATCCGCGTGTGCAGGAAGGACTCGACGTGTACTCGGCGCGCGACGCCGAATCGGTCGAGGCGGCGCTGCGCACCGACGTCACCATGCTGAGCCCGCGCAACTTCGCCGAGTTCGCGCTGTGGCAGATCGCGCAGCTCCTCTGACCCAAGGGTTCGCGTGTGCGCGCGCCGCGTCCTCGGTTTGCGGAGCGCGGAACACGGCGCTAGTTTGCGGCCGATCCACATGGTCCGACCGGCGAGCAACATGGCCAGACCGGCGAACGGGGGCTTCGAGCGAGCGCGCAGTTGCGCGCGCACACTCGCACTCGCAGCGCTGCTCGCCCTGGGCGCGGCGTGTGGAGGCGAGCCCGGGCCTGCGCCGGTTCACCACGACTTGATGCTCGGCTTCGAGCCGGTGTTTCCAAGGGATGCCGTCGTGCTCGAGGACTCGAGTGACCACACGCTCACGCTGCTCCGCGGCGATGACGGGCGACCGGTCCTCGAGATGCTCCATCGGCCCACCGCTTGGGTGCGCGACGCGATCCCCGGCACTTGGATCACCAAGCGTCGCATCGCGGACGGGTTGACGCGCACGCGCGAGCGGAGCGGCTACACGGTGGAGATCGACGGACGCGCAGCGACCGCGTGGTCCGGCACGAAGGGCGCGGCGTTCGACATCGGAACCATCGCTCCGAACACGTACGCAAATCTCGACGAGCTTCTGGCGGTGTACACCGGACCGGAGGGCGTTGCTGCTCCAACCGTCGTCGAGCGCGTGCGCCTGCCGATCGGAGGTCCGAACGGCGCGGGTTGGAATGTCGATGCGTATCCGTGGTTCGGGGCGGGCGTGCTCGTGCCCGCCGGCGTTCCGCAGGAGTTGTCGGTTCCGCCGCCCGAGCCCGACGAACGTGGCACACGCCGGCTCTCGCTGGCCGCGTTCGCGCAAGGCCTGCCCGATGCACCGCCCGTGTTGGTCGTGGCATTCGACGGCGAAGAGGCCGAGCGCTTCGCGTTCGATCCCGCTCGCGCTTCGCGCACGGGTCAACTCGAGTTCCTGACGTTCGAGCTGCCCGGCGACGTCGAACGCATCGGCTTGCGCTTCGAAGGTGCGCCCGGCGTGACCGGCGTCCTCGCACCGGTCGTCACGACCGCGAAGCCGCGTGGCACACGCACGCTCGACGATCGACCGAACATCGTGGTCTTCGTCGCCGACACGCTGCGCGCCGACGCGCTCGAGTCGCAGCGCGTCTTCGCCGGTTCACCGCACGGTGTCACGTTCCCGAACCTCGCGCGCCTCGAGCGCGATTCGGTGCTCTTCGATCGCGCGTGGGCATCTTCGAGTTGGACGCTGCCGACGCACTCTTCGATGTTCACGGGGCTGCACCCCGGCCAGCACACGGCGACGGGACTGCGCTACACGTTGCCCGACGAGGCGCTGACCTTGGCCGAGCTGCTGCGCGCCGACGGCTACCGCACCGTCGCGTTGACCGACGGCACGTACCTGTCGGTCGAGTACGGCCTGGAGCAGGGCTTCGACGTGTTCGACGAGGGCTACGAGGACGCACAGGACGCGCTCGTCAACGCGACTCGCGCGCTCGAACACCACGACGGCCGGCCCACGTTCCTGTTCGTCCACACCTATTTCGTCCACGGCCCCTACGAACCCTCGGAGCGCGCGCGCGCCGCGCACGGCATCGCCGCCGACGTTCGCTGGAGCGACTTCGAGAGTTCCATGGAGGAACTCGAGGAGTGGGACGTGTCACGCGGCCCGTTGGTGGAGGATCCGCGCACTCGGGATCTGCGCTCCCTGTACTGGGCGGAGGTTCAGGACTTCGACGAGCACTTCGGTCGTTTCATGACGGCCTTCGACGCGAACGGCTGGAACGAGACGTCGGTGCTGTTCTTCCTCGCCGACCACGGCGAGGCCTTCGGCGAACGCGACGCGATGTTCCACGGCGGGGTGCTCGACGAAGCGATCGTGCGCATTCCATTCCTCGTGCACGGCGCGCGTTGGCCGAAGTCGAGTGCGCGCCGGCGCGCCGACATCGCGTCCCACGTCGACCTCGCGCCGACGATCGCCGAACTGACCGGAGTCGCCGCGCCGGAGCAGTGGATCGGTCGATCGTTGCTGCACGAAGCGGAGGCGAGCGCCTGGTTCCAGATCGACGCCGAGGAGGACGAACACGAGTCCGGCCTCGTGTATGGGCGCCACAAACTCGTGCGCGACGACCTGCGATCCTCGTGGCGCGCGTTCGACATCGACGACGATCGCGAGGAGCGCTCCGAACTCGCGCCGCCGCCGCGCGAGCTGCTCGCCGAGTTCGAGCGCCGCGCCGCCGTCAACAAGGCGCCGGTGCTGACGCGCGTGCCGATGCAGGAACTCAGCGCCAGCTTGCGCGCGCACCTCGAGGCGCTCGGTTATCTCGAGCGCCGCTGACGGCGCCGTTCACTCGCGCGCTCGCGACAGCACGCGCCCGCCCTCGGCGGGGATCAGCCACTCGAACGGGGCCTTGTCACCGGTGCGGACCGTCCAGCCCACCGGAAGTTCCGCGATGGCGATGCGGCGTTCGCCGGTCGGCTCGTCGACGGTGATCTTCGACGCTCCTGAGTCGTACTGGTAGCCGAACGTGTCGCCAGGTGCGACGAGTTGGAGCCGCGCGTCGTCACCTTCGACTTCGACAGGCGCGACGAGTTGCACAGCCACCGCGGGCGTCGCCTCGGCGTCGTAGCCGATGTTCAAGTCTTCGGGGACTTCGAGTTCACCGCAGAAGAAGAGCCGCTTCGTGCCGTGCCCGAAGCTGAGTGTCACGGCATAGCGTGTTCTCCCGACGCCGAGTTCCGCGTACGCATAGCCCAGCGCCTCCAGAGTGTCGAAGCGTACTTGTCCCGCTCCATCGACGGAGAAGATCGACTCGTACGCATTGGGCCAGCCGAGCTGCGCGACGTCGAACGGAACGGCGAAGCGCAGGTGAGGCCGCGGGACCGGACCCGACTCGATTGTCGACACGAACTCGAACGCAAGAGGTGCATCCGACAGTTGAACGGTCTCGTCGTAGCGGCCGGCGATCAAGCGCTGCGATGGCGTCAATGGTGCCCTGGCCTCGTGCGAGAGCAGGATCTGCTCGCGCGGCAGTCCGTGGAAGACATGTTCGAGCTCTTCTGCCGCGACGTTGACTCTGCCGAGATTCAGCCAGCGCGGCTTCGCGAACGGCGCGTGTACGTCCACCTCGATGTTTGAATCCGCTTCGGTCGCCGTACCGGGCCGCGGGCCGGAACCCTCGGCGCGCTCGATGCGTGCGCGCACGGTGATCTGCGTCGGCAGCAGTTCCAGCGTCCCGAGGTCGCGCGTCTCGTCGCTCTCGAGTCCTGCGACGTTCGCCTTCCACGTCCACGAGTCCGA
>JBIKNC010000319.1:0-3807 GCA_044358925.1 Planctomycetota bacterium
GCAGGCCGACGGCGTTCGCGTCGAGGCGCGCCGCGTCTTCGGTCGCTTCGCGGCCGGGCGTGAGCGGATCGCCGTAGTACGGCAGCGTCAGCACACTGCCGCGTTGGATCGACGAGCCGTTCGCGTAGCCGCCTTCCGGCCACGACAGGCCCTGGCCCCAACCCGAGTCGCGCGGGTCCGTGAAGATCACGAGGCCCGCCGCGCCGGCCGCTTCGGCGTACTCGACCTTGTAGCCGCGGAAGTTGCCGCCGTAGCGTGCGAGCACGATCTTGCCGCGACAGTCGATGCCGAGGCGCTCCAGCTCCGCGAAGTCCTCGAGCGTGCCGTAGTTCGCGTACACGACTTCGCCCGTCACCTCGGCCGAGGCCGAGTAGGCGTTCCAACCGGGATCGAGGCGCGGGTGGCTGCTCGCGGGGTCTTCGGGCAGCGCGTCCTCCATGAGCGGCAGGCGCAGTCGCTGCGGCGAGACCAGCTCGAGTTCGGCGTGTTCGGGGAACGCGAGCAGCGCCCAGAAGTACTGCACCTCGACCTCGAGCCCGAGTTCGCCGAAGTAGCGCGCGAGCCAGGCGATGGTCGCCTCGTCGCCGGGCGAACCGGCCGGGTGCGGCTCGGTCGCGACCGCGTCGTGAAGCGCCGCGAGTGAAAGGGCGTCGATGTCGTCGACGAGGCGCTCGGTCAGTTCAGCGGGCGTCGGTCGCGCGGGCGCCGGCAGGATCGCCGGCTCTTGTGGGCCGTTCGTACTGTGGCATGCGACGAGAAAGAGAGCGGCGAGGACGAAGGGACCTCGCACCGACGAAGGGCTGCGAACAGACATGCGTGCAACGACCCTGGCGCTCGCGACGCTCTCTCGGCGGCCCGGCTGTCGCCGGAACCCCGCCGCCGATGGTGCGTCGCGGGCGTTGAGCTCGGGGGGCTCGACTGCGTGCACTCTAGCCCAGGTGGAGGGAGCGCTCGCTCTTCGCCGCGCCCACGGGTTCCGCCTTGGGAAGTCGACACGACCGCGCCGCTACACTCCGCGCGCCCATGGCCAAACGCAGCACCGCGAAGGCGCGACCGAAAGCGGCCGCCACCGAACACGTCGACGAGAACGTCGGCGGGCACGCACATGGTCACGCGCATGGTGACGCGCATGGTGACGCGGCCGCTCGTGAGGATGGCGCGCACTGTGCGCCGGGCGAACACGCCGCTCTGCGAACGCCGCCCGTTCCGGCGCGCGCCTTCGCCACCGCCGTGAAGATGTTCCGGGCGCTGGGTGACGATCGGCGGCTCCGCACGCTCGAACTCCTCACGCGCGGCGAGGCCTGTGTGAGCGAGATCGCGGCCACGTTCGACGAGCCGCTCTCGACCGTCTCGCACCGCATGCGCCTGCTCGAGGAGGCCGAACTCGTCGCGAAGCGCCGCGAAGGCCGCCACATCCACTACTCGCTGGCCGACGAGCACGTCGTGCACCTCGTGCGCGACGCGCTCGACCACGCCATGGAGTGACGCGGGGTCAGGCGCCGGCCAGGAGGCGTTCGAGCAGGTCGCTCACGCCCAGCTCGACCGCGTATTGACGCATGTAGGCGACGTCGAGCCCCTGCGAGCCGCGCAACTTCACGAGACCGCTGACGTCGCGCCACTGTCGATCCGACTGCTCGCCGCCGAGTCGATACCACCACAACTTGCGCAGCAGTGTGTCCTCGGCCGTTGCGAGTCGCAAGCCCATGACAGGCTCGCGCTCCATGGCGCGTGTGATCTCGAGCGCGAAGTGCCCGCTGCGCGGCCGCACGAACACGTCGACTTTCAGCGGCGGCTTTCGGTGGATCACGTTGAAGTGTCTGCCGCGCGCGACCGCGTCGCGGACGAGTTCGCGGTCGACCCAGAAGTCGTCATCGAGCGCCGCGCAGAGCTTCTCCACGTCCTCCAACCGGACGTGCGCCGAGAAGTCGACATCGAACGTGCTGCGCGGTTCGCCGTGGAGCGTGCTCGCGACCGAGCCGCCGACGAGATGTGGGATGCCGAGGCGGCCGAGAACTCCAGAGAACTTGCGCGCCACGTCCAGCGTCGAGTCGTCGGCGGAGTTCACCAATCGAACCTCGTGCCGGTGAGGCGCTCCATCAACTCCCGGCCGTAGCGGACGTGCGCCGCGCGCAGTTCGAGCTGCTCGCGCGAATCGTTCGGGTAGCGCTGGGCGAGGCCGACCAGCGAGAGTTCGATCAGTTCGCGGGACCAGCGATCGGCGAGAGCGAGTTTCTCCTCGCCAGGCATCGCGCGCCACAGCGCGTCCATCACGGCCGCAGCGGCCGGATGGGTGTCGGCCGTGGGGTCGTCGGACGCTTCGTGGATCGGGCGCTGACTCACGCCACGGAGTCTAGCCGCTCGAACCCGCTCGATTGTGCGCTTCGTCAACTGTCGAAGCGTGCAGTCGCGGGCCGAACGCGATCGGCATCGTGCACGCCATGCAACGCGTTCCTACTTCCGGCGTGGCGACCTTGGCCGCGTGTGTGTTCGTGCTCGCCGACGGTTCGACTCTCGAGGCACAGGAGAGCGCTACCGGGTCGCACGCTGGTCACGACCACACGCTCCATGACCATGCCGCGCATGCGAGTGCGCCGCTGAATGCGCCGAGTGATGGAGCCGTGAGCGGGCCCGTGCTCGCGGCGGTTGTGGATCTGCTCGCGGACGTGTCCGACCCGGACGCGGGCGAGCACGGCTTCGATGCCGAACTGCGTTCGTTCGAGGCGCAGGTCAGCGGCGCGCTCGCGCCGAACTGGTGGGCGTACGCCGTGGCCGTCGCCGACGCCGAGGACGTCGAACTCGAAGAGGCCGCGCTGCATTGGAGCGGCATCGACGACGCGACCACGCTACGCCTCGGCCGCTTCTTCGTCGACTTCGGCGAGCAGATGCGTTTGCACGTGCACGAATTGCCGTACGTCGATCGTCCGGGAGTGCTCGCGGAGTATCTCGGCGACGAATTGATCGGTGTCGGTGCGGAGTTCGAACGTGTGTGGTCGCTCACGAGTCGCGGCCGGTTGCGAACGGTCGTCGGTGCGTTCACCGATTTCGACGGAGGTCACGCCGAGGAGGACGGCGGCGTCGCGGTCGAACTCGCCGATCGGCGCGGCCTCGGCGACCTCGTGTTCACGGCGCGCGTCGCACCGACGTTCGACGTCGGCGCGGACAGCGAGCTGCACTTCGGCGCATCGGCGCGCCATCTCGCGGACTTCGCGTTCGTCGACGAGGCGAATGCACTCGAAGCGCCGGAAGCGTCGAACACCGTGATCGGCGGCGACGTGCGCTTCTCGAGCGGCGTGCGCGACACGACGTCCGGTTGGACGATCGGCGGCGAGTACCTGATCGCACTCGGCGACGTCGGCGCCGAGCCCGACGTCGGCCTGACGTTGCTCGAGGTCTTCGACGAGCGCGTCGCCGGCTTCCATGTGTGGGGCGAGCGCCGTTTCGGACGAGTGAACGCGGTCGGTGCCTTGGTCGGTTCGTTCGAGCACCCCGAACCCGGCACGCCGCGCGACGCGGAGTACGCCCTGTTCTTCACGCGCCGGGTGGCCGAGCCCGTGCGTCTGCGCGTGCAGGTCTCGCAGTTCGATTCCGAGGAGGCGAGCGACGAACTGCGCGTCGCGCTGCAACTGACCGCGTACCTCGGGAGCCACGTGCACGGACCGCGGGACGGCTGACGGTCCGGGCAACGCTGCGGTCGCGTTGCTGGTGCGCCGGTTCGCGTGACGGGTACGGTGCCAGCCACGCAGCCGTCGCTGAGAATACGGTGCCGTAGCAAAAAACCTCAGGCTGCGCAGCGCGGCCCACGGCGTC
>JBIKNC010000320.1:0-3801 GCA_044358925.1 Planctomycetota bacterium
CGGGCTGACTTGGGTTTCCACGGGGGGGGTGGGGGTGGGGTGTCCCCCCCCACACGCCGCTTGCGTTCCTTTGCTTTGACTTTGCGTCCTTTGCGTCCTTTGCGGTGAAGTGCAACGTTCCCGTGATCCCGGGCGTTGCACTTCACCGCAAAGGCGCAAAGGACGCAAAGTCAAAGCAAAGGAACGGCAGGACGCAGAACGGCAGGATGCATGGTCGCTTCGAGTTGTTCAGCAACTGCACTTCACCGTCTTCAACATCACTTCGCGTTGAGCAACAACGGCAACCCGCCGCCTTCCACATCGAGCGCGAGCATCACGGCCCACGACGCCGTCGTCCAGATCTCGCCCATCGTCACGTCGCCGTTGCTGCCGAGGTTCGCGGTCTCCTGGAACGGGCGCGGCTGGAACGAACCGTCGTGCGCCTGCGCGAGCACGACCTCGCGCTCGAGTTCGGCGAACCACTTCTGGCCGTCCTTCGGTGAGAGGGCGCGGGCTCCGAGCGCACCGAAGAAGAAGTGCTGCATGAGCGACGCGTGACCGTCGCGGAAGGCCGTCGCGTTCGACTTCGCGTAGCTCTTCGTCGCCTTCGCGAAGCCGCCCTTGTCCTCTCCGAGCAGCGCGAGTCCGAGCCAGGTCGGCACCGTGCGTCCGATGTTGCCGATGCCTTGCTGGCCCTCGCCGGTCGAGTAGCCGACTCCGCCCGCCGAGGCGGACGCATCGAGGTACTCGATCAACTTGTCGACCGCGTCGTCGTCGACGGGGACGCCGCTGCGTTCGCAGGCACCGAAGGCCATCAGTGCCATCGCGCCGACGATGTTGAGTTCGACGTAGTCGAGCGCGTTCGGCCCGCCCGGACCGTGTGCGTAGCCGCCGCTCGACTCCTGTCGGCGCGCGAGATCGGCCGCGAGGTACGTCAGCGCGTCCTTCATGCGGTCGTTCGGCGTGCGCGCGTACAGCTCGCCGAGGAACAGCGCGGCGTAGACGAGCGCCCAGTTCGACTGGTCCCAGTTCGGCTCGCCGATCTTCGGTTGGTTGAGCGGCACACCGGCGCGCTGTTCCAGGTCGCCGAGCACGAACTCGAGCGCACGCGTGAGTTCGTCCTTGCGATCGCCCTGCTCGAGATCGCTGCCGCCCGCGAGGAACGCGAGGCCGGCGAGTGACGTGTTCACGACGCGGCCGATGTCGCCTGCGAGCCCGGCGGGGAACGAACCGTCGGCCTGTTGCCGCTCGGCAAGGAAAGCGCGTGCGGCGGCGGCAGCGGCGGCGCGCGCCTCGAGGTCGGGCGGCACCTTCGCCGCGAGACCGAGTTCGAGGAGAGCGACGTCGGCGCGCGACGACTTGCCGTCGCGCTCGACCATCAATTCGATCGTGCGCGTCGCACGCGCCTTCACGAGCGCTTTCGCGAGCGCGGCGAGCGACTCGTCCTCCGTGAACTTCTTGCCGCCGACGCCGACGATCACGTCGCCGGGCGCGAGGCCCGCGAGCGCCGCCGGTCCGCCCGGCGCGACGACCGCGAGCACGAGTTCCTTCTGACCGCCGTCGAGGAACGCCACGTCACCGCTCACGCTCACCTTGCCGCTCGCATCGGCTTCAGGTCGCGCCGCGATCCCGGTGTGCGCCTTCGCGCCGAGCGGCCCGAGGTTCCAGAAGTCGCCGCCGCGCTGGGCGTCGCCGAACGGCCAGGCTTGAGCGTGGGCGTCGGTCGCTGAGGCGAACGCGAGCGACAGGGCGAGAGCGACACGAAGGGCGAACCGCGGCATGCGCCACATGCTGGCCGATCGGTGCGTCGCTGCGAAAGTCAGGTGTGCGCGAGAACGGAAGCGGCGGTCGCGAGGAGTGCTCCTCGCGACCGCCGCCCCACTGCCGCCCGCGCGTCCGTGTCAGAACGGCGAGTTCGAACTGGGCCGCGGCATCGGCGGCTTGACCGGCTCGACCTTCTCGGGCGCCTTGACCGGCTGCTCGACCGGCCACACCGGCGGATCCTCGACGCGTTCGCGCATGAGGCGGCCGACTTTGAACTTCACGACGCGCTTGCTCGGCACCTCGACCTTCTGGAGCGTGCGCGGGTTCTGCGCCTTGCGGGCCGCGCGCTCGCGCACTTCGAACACACCGAACTCGCGGAACTCGAGTCGGTTGCCGCGCGCGAGCTCGTCGATGACCTCGTCGAGGAAGCGTTGAACGATGTCCTTGACCACGACCTTCGTCTGGCCGGTCTCGTCGGCGATGCGGCCGACCAGATCCTTCTTCGTCGTCGTGTGGGCTTGCTCGGTCATGGGAGCTCTCGAGGAGGCGCGGGGAGCGCGGGGTCACTGTTATCCCCGCTCAGGGAGCGAACTTGCGCGCCCAGCTCGGGAAACTCGGACGGATACCGCTCGGGGCGGGTTCCCTCCGACCACGCCCCCATCGGCGCCGGCTCCGGCCGGGGTTGAGCGCTTGTGCGGAAAGGACTTGGGCGCCCCGGCGGTCAGCGGCCGGACGGCTCCTCGGTCAGCACGAACGTGGCGGGCCCGCGATTCGTCGACTCGACCTCCATCTGCGCTCCGAAAACACCCGTGGCGACCCGCAGGCCGCGCAGCGCGAGTGCGGCCGCGAAGGCCTCGTAGAGCGGCTCGGCCACTTCCGGCGCCGCCGCGCGGTCGAACGACGGGCGGCGCCCCTTCCGACCGTCGGCGGCCAGGGTGAACTGGCTGACGACGAGCACCGCCCCGCCCACGTCGACCACCGAGCGATTCATGCGGCCGCTCTCGTCCTCGAACACGCGGTAGGTCGCGGTGCGCTCGGCCAGCCGTTGCGCTTCGGCCTGTGTGTCGCCGGTCAAGACGCCCAGGAGGACGAGCAGCCCCTCGTCGATCGCGCCGACAACCTCGCCGGCGACGACCACGCGCGCGCGGGACACGCGCTGGAGCACGGCGATCACGGCGCGTCCGCTTGCGCTTTCGCTTCGGCGGCCGAGGCCGCGTCCGCCGCCGCGGCAGCGGCGTCTTCGACTTCGCGTTCGAGGCGCAGGATCTCGACGCGCGCCTGTTGCACGATCACCGCGGCGGCCGCGTCGACGCCGGCCTGCTGTGCGGCGACCTCGGCCGCAGCGCGCCAGGCTTCGAGCGCACCTTCGAGATCGCCGAGTCCGTGGTGCAAGACGAGCGCCTCGCTCTGCCACGCCGTGTAACTCGACGGCTGGTACGTGCGCGCGAGGCGCAGCGACTCGAGGCTCTCTTCCCAGCGCTCCTCGGCCGCCCACGCGTCGGCGAGCAACAACTCGCGGCGCGCACGGCGCTGCGGGTCGGCCGGATCGAGTGCGAGCAACCGCCGCAGCGCGTCGTCGGTGCGGCGCGTGACGAGGTCCGCGTGGGCGAGGTCGAGGTTCGCGTCGATCACCTCGGCGTCGGAGACGCGCACGTCGTGTTCGACCGCCACCGTCCACTTCTCGAGCAGTTCGCGCGCCTGTGTGTCGTGACCGAGCGCTTCGAGCAACGTGGCCTCGAGGCGCCGAACGCGCGGATGGCTCGCGTCGAGTTCGATGGCACGATCGAGCGCGGCGCGGCACGCGGCCACGTCGCCCTGTCGCATCGCGACGAACGCGCGCCCGAAGTGGGCCCAGATGCATTGCGGGTCGAGGGCGATGGCGCGGTCGAGCAGTCGCAACGCTGCGATCTCGTCGTCCTCGACGCGCGCCGCGAGCACGTGGTCGAACGCCGTCGCGTCGGCGCGCAACGCTTGGAGTCGGTACCAGCGACGCAACTTGACCGCCGTCGAACCGCTGGCGGGGAGCGTCGATGCCGCGAGGTCCTTGTCGACGTTCTC
>JBIKNC010000113.1:0-13746 GCA_044358925.1 Planctomycetota bacterium
ACGTGTACGCCGTCGCGCCGTACTTCGGCGGACGACTCGGAGCGCCCGACAAGGCGCCGGCCGTGCTCCAGATGAACGAAGCGCAGTGGCACGCCACGCTCTTCGACGACATCGAGGACACGTTCGATGCGATCGCGCAGAACGTCGCGCTCGCGGAGGACTACGGCCTGCCGCTGGTCGCCTACGAAGGCGGGCAGCACCTCGTCGGCACGGGCGGCATGCAGAACAACGACGCGCTGACGCAGCTCTTCGTCGCCACGAATCGCCACCCCGTCATGGGCGAGCTCTACGACCTCTATCTCGCAGAGTGGAAAGCGTCGGGCGCGCACGAGATGTTCCTGTGGCACCTGGCCGAGGAACCGTCGAAGTTCGGGAGCTGGGGCCTCCTCGAGCGCACCACGCAGAACGCGGCCGGCGCGCCGAAGTTCCGCACGGTCCGCGCGTTCATCGAGGCGAACCAACCCTGGTGGTGAGAACTGCATGACCCGCCTGCTCGTCGTCGTCGTCAACCACCGCACCGCGGCCCTCGTCGAAGAGGGCCTCGAGTGCCTGGAGAGCCAAGTCGCGCGCCATCCGGGCCGGCGTGTCGTCGTCGTCGACAACGATTCGAAGGACGGTTCGTTCGAGCGCCTCACGACGTTCGTCGAGCGGCGCGGCTTCGGCACCTGGGCTCGTGTCGTGGCGGCACCGAACGACGGCTTCGCGGCCGGCAACAACGTCGCGATCGAACCCGCCCTCGCGAGTGCGACGCCGCCGGACTTCGTGCTGCTCTTGAACCCCGACGCCCTCGTGCGACCGGGTGCGATCGACGCGTTGCTCGACTTCGCCGCGCGCCATCCGCAGGCCGGGCTCGTGGGCAGTCGGTTGATCCACCGCGACGGACGTGTGCAGGCGAGCACGTTCCGCTTCCCGAGCCTCATGACCGAGCTGCTCGACGGCGCGCGCCTCGGGCCGCTCACGCGCGCCTTCGCGCAGCACCACATCCTCGCGCCGCTCACCGACACACCGAGCCGCACCGACTGGGTCGCGGGCGCGAGCCTGCTCGTGCGCCGCGAGGTGTTCGAGGCGATCGGCCTCATGGACGCTGAGTACTTTCTCTACTTCGAGGAGACCGACTTCTGCCGGCGCGCCGCGGACGCCGGCTTCGAGTGCTGGTACGTCCCGCAATCACAGGTCGTGCACCTCGTCGGCCAGAGCACCGGCGTCACGAACACGGAGGCCGCGCGCCGCCGCCGGCCGGCCTACTGGTTCGCGTCGCGCCGTCGCTACTTCACGAAGCACTTCGGCCGCACACACACGGCGCTGATCGACACGGTCTTCGTGCTCGCGCACCTCTCGTGGCGCGTGCGCGGCGCGTTGACGCGCCGCGTGAGCGACGACCCCGCGCACTTCCTCGCCGACTTCGTGCGCCACGCCTTTCTGGGCGCGTCGCGTGCCGCGCGCCCGTCGCCGCCGTCCGCGGCGCGAGAGTCCGCTCGCCGCGCCGCCTGAGCGCGTGCCGGAGCACCGTCGCCGCACGGCTATGGTGCGTCGATGAACGCCTCCGCATCCGCCCTCGCACTCACGTTCACGCGCCTCGTGCTGGGCGGCATCGCACTCGTCCACGGCCTCGCCAACACCTTCGGTCTCTTCGGCGGGCCGGGCCACGAGAAGATGGCCGCCGAGATCGCCGCGCGCATCTCAGCGGCGCCCGAGATCCTCGCCTGGGTCATCTCGATCGGCCAACTCGTCGCGGGCCTCGCGCTCGTGCTCGGTGTGTTCGCGCGCTCGGCCGCGCTCCTGATGCTCGTGCTCGTCGTCGCGAACGCGGTCGCGCTCACGCGCTACGAGGCCTTCTTCGTGCGCGACAACGGCCTCGAGTACCCGCTCGCGCTCGCGGCGTTGTGCCTCGCGGTTGCGGCGCAGGGAGCCGGAGCGTTGCGCTTGCAGCTCGGCTCGAAGTTCCCGAAGTGACTCGGAAGTGCGCATCGGTGCTGAAGACGTGAAGCGCGCCGCCAGCCTCCAGTGCGCTTTCATCCGTTGTGTTTCTTTGCGCTGACTTTGCGTCCTTTGCGCCTTGGCGGTGAAGTGCAACGCTCGTGCTGAGGAGCCTGTTGCACTTCACCGCAAAGGCGCAAAGGACGCAAAGTCAAAGCAAAGAGACACGACGAATGTGAGTGCGCGAGAGGCTGAAGTCGACACGGACGAACACTTCGCGTGCGCGTGCTCTCACGGCCGAATCACGAACGAGAGTCCGTTCGAGAACTCACACAGCGGAATCGTGGCGTCGACCGAGACCGACTGGAGCGTGATCTCGAAGCCCACCAGGCCGGCTTTGTCGGGCAGCGTCAACGGGATGGTCGCGAAGCCGCCGGTCATGGTCGAGAGCGTGTAGAAGGTCGGCGCCGGCACGAAGGCGAGGAGCTGCTCCTCGGTCAGCGAGAGCTGGAACCCGCAACCGAAGGCGTCGATGCCGGCGGCTCCGTAGAACGTCGCGACGAGGCCTTCGCTCACGCCCGCACCCACGAGTTCGATCGGAACGGTCGAGCCGATCCGTGCCGGTGTCGTCGGAACGACGTACGCCGCCGTGTTGGCGTAGCAGCCCGAAACGATCCACCAGTCCGCGTCGAGGTCGAAGATGTACACGGCGCCCGCGTCGCCGGGGAAGCTGTCGAACTGCTGGCCGTTGATGCCCGTGGCGCTGCTGTCGTCGCGTCTGCACGCCACGACGACGGTGCCGGCGCTGATGGCCACTTCGTTGCCGAAGTTGTCGGACGTGGTCGAGCTCGAAGCCTTGATGTAGGCGCTTTGTGCCCACGTGGAACCGGTGCGCGTGAAGACGTAGACGGCACCGGTGTCCGGGCCACCTTGTCCTTGGTCGCCGTTCACGCCGGTGGAGCCACTGTCTTCGGCCACGGCCGCGACGAGGACGGTGTCACCTTCGATGTCGACGCTCGTGCCGAAGTCGTCGCCCGCGCCCGTGTTCGAAGCCTTGATGTAGGCCTGTTGCGCCCACGCGACGTTGTTGCGGGTGAAGACGTACACGGCGCCGGAGTTGCTCGCCGAGTTGTTGGCCTCGTTGCCGTTCACTCCCGTGGCGTTGCTGTCCTCGTCGATGGATCCGACGACCACGGTGTTGCCGTCGATCGCGACGCTGGTGCCGAAGTCGTCGCCCGCCCCGGTGTTCGAAGCCTTGAGGTAGGCCTGCTGCGACCAGGTGGAAGCGCTGCGCACGAAGACGTAAGCCGCGCCCGATCCGACGGCCGTGTCGGACTGCTGATCGCCGTCCACACCGGTCGCGCTGCTGTCTTCGTTCGAGGCGCCGACGACGATGCTGTCGCCGCTGATGTCCACACTGATGCCGAACCAGTCGCCCGAACCGGGATTCGACGACTTGAGATACGCCTCTTGGGACCAGGTGGAGCCGCTGCGCGTGAAGACGTAGACGGCGCCCGCACTGGCGGTGCCGTTGTCGGCCTGATCGCCGTCGACACCCGGCGCGCTGCCGTCCTCGTTCTCGGCTCCCACGATGATGGTGTCGCCGTCGATGGCCACACTGGCGCCGAAGAAATCGCCGCCTCCCGTGTTCGAAGCCTTGAGGTAGGCCTGCTGCGACCACGTGGTCCCGTCGCGCGTGAAGACGTAGACGGCGCCGGCGAACTGCGTGGAGTCGTCCGCCTGGTCGCCGTCGACTCCAGTGGCACTGCTGGACTCGTCGCGAGCGCCGACGACGATCGTGTCGCCGTCGATGGCGACGCTGATGCCGAACTCGTCTCCGGCGCCCGGATTCGAGGCCTTGAGATACGCCTGCTGCGTCCACGTGACTCCGGTGCGCACGAAGACGTAGGCCGCGCCGGATTCGCCGATCGAGTTGTCCGCTTGGTTGCCGTTCACTCCCGCAGCGCCGCTGTCCTCGGAGCGCGCTCCCACGACGACGGTGTCGCCGTCGATCGCAACGCTGGAGCCGAACGAATCCATCGGGCCGGTGTTCGAAGCCTTCACGTACGCCTGCTGGATGATCGGGTCGATCGTGAGCGGGTACGCGGCCCCGCTCTCGTCCACCAGGATCGACAGGCCGTCCGCGGTCGTCGTCATGCGCGCCGCGAGTTCGACTCCGCGCGCATCCGTGACCACGAGGCCGGCGTAGGTGGCGGCGAGTGCGCCGCGCCCGTCGAAGAGCGACAGGCCGAGCCCGTTCGCGTCGACCGACGGCACGAGGTTGCCGAGCACGTGCAGGTCGAAGCGCAAGTCGCTCTCGTTCTCCGCACCGATCGGGCGCGCTTTCACGGTGAAGCCGTGCTCCAGCCCGCCGTCGCGGTTCACGTACCACTCGGTGACGACGTCGTCCCATGCGTACGCGATGCGCGAGCCGGCGAGTTCGGTGCGTTGCGGCTCGACGACTTCGACCGCGTGTCCGTCGAAGCCGTAGCGCACGAGTTCCAGACCGAACGACCAATCACCTTCGTCCGACGCAACCACGGCCCGCCGTCCGTCGAACGTCGTCGCGTACTGCTGGCCGTGTGTGCGCGCTTGGTGGGTGCCGTCCGAGCGCTCGAACACGCGGTGGCGCCCGTCTTCGTAGGCGGCGCGGATGCTCGACCACTCGGCGCCCGAGAGCCCTTCGGGAGTCTGCGCGAGTGCCGGCGACGAGGAGAACGCGATGCTTGCGAGGAACGACAGTGAGGCGGCGAGAACTCGGTGCGACATGGCGAGCGCAGGAGGGTGGGCGAGACGACGGACCGTTGCCGCCCGATGGTAGTCGCGGGCGACGAACTTCGCCTCTCCGCCGCGATTCGCCTCCCCGCACCACAGGTCAGCTCAATGTGTGTGCCCGTGCGCGCGCTGAGCGGCGAGGATCGCCTGCGCCCGCTCCAGCGCCGCCGCGATGTTCGGCTGCACGTTCTCGTGGCCGAGGCGCTCGACGAAGCCGCTCGTTTGCATCGCGGCCAAGGGTTGGGTGTGCGGCGCGCTCAGCACGAGGTGTTTGCCTTGGCGCTCGAGGCGCGCGCGCAGGTCTTCGAGGGCTTGCAGGCCGGTCGCATCGATCGCGAGCACGGTGCGCAAACGGAGGATCAAGACCTGCGGCACTTGGCCGATGCGCTCGAGCTCCTCTTCGAGTCGATCCGCGGCACCGAAGAAGAGCGTGCCGAAGACGCGGAATACGACGACGCCGGGCGGGATCTCGCGGCCGACGAGTGAGTGCTGTGAACCTTCGGTCTCGTTGCTCGGATCGACGGCGCTGATGGTCGACGTGTCGGCCAAACGCTTGACGACGAGCAGCGCGGCGAGCACCACGCCGACCTCGACCGCGAGCGTCACAGTCGTGAACACCGTCAGGCCGAACGTCGCCGCGAACACGAGTGCGTCGGCGCGCGGCCAGCGCAACACACCGACGAGGTCGCGCCACGGGACCATGCGCGAGGCGGAGACGACGAGGACGGCGGCGAGTGCGGCGAGCGGCACGCGCGGCAACAGCGCGCCCGCCACGACGAGGATGAAGAGCAGCGCGCCGCTGTGCACGAGCGCCGCCGAACGCGTCGTGGCGCCGGCGCGCACGCTCGCGACGGAACGTGCGACGGCGCCGGTCGACGGGATCGCACCGAAGAACGGGCCGACCAGGTTCGCGAGGCCCTGGCCGAGCAGTTCGCGGTTGCTGTCGTGCCGCCGATCCGTGAGTCCGTCGGTGACGGACGCGCTCATGAGCGCCTGCATCGCCGCGAGCAGCGCGATCGTCAGCGCCGGCTGGACGAGGACGGGCGCGCGGCTCCAGAAGAACTGCGGCAGTTCGGGCATCGGGAAGGTGCTCGAGAACGTCCCGAACGCCGTGCCGATCGTCGCGACGCCGTGGTCGCGCGACAGGTGCAACAACTGCTCGGCGAGCACGGCGGCGACGAGCCCGACGATCGCTCCCGGCACGACACGCGCGAAACGCGCGGGCCACAGCGCGATGATGGCGACACACGCACACGCGAGCGCGACCGTCACTCCGTGGATCTCGCCTGCACTCTCGACGAAGTGCGTGACGCGCGCGACGAAGTCAGGCGCCAGCCCGTTGGTCGCGACCGGCCTCAACCCGAAGAACGGCTCGATCTGCGTGCCGAGGATCAGCACCGCGATGCCCATCGTGAACGCGCGCGTCACGGGGTACGGGATGAAGCGGATCAGCGCGCCCATCCGCGCCAACGACATGAGGCACAGGAACGCGCCCGCCATCAGCGTGCAGACGTACAGGCCTCCGATGCCGTGTTCGGCCAGCGTGGTCGACGTGACGACGACGAACGCGCCGGTCGGGCCGCTGATCTGCACGCGCGAGCCACCGATCAGCGCCGCGATCGCGCCGCACAGGATCGACGTGACGAGGCCTTGCTCCGGCGCGACGCCCGAGGCGATGGCGAAGGCCATCGAGAGCGGCAGGGCGAGTGTCGCGGCCGTGATGCCTGCTACGAGATCGCGACGGAACGCATCCATGGACCGCGCCAGAGTACGGATCGCCGCTCTGAAATCTCAGGTGACGCGCAGTTGCCGCTCGCGGACGCGCCAACGTGCGCTGACGCGCTCGCCGCTGCGCAGAGAGACGACGCTGCGAACAGCCGCGCCGCCCATGGCGCCGCACACCGCTCCGCCGGCAACCAGGATCAGCGGCACGACCATCGCGTTCAGCAGGCAGTCGACCGCGAAGAACGCGACGACGAAGGCGAGCGCGACGACGACCGCTCGTTCACCGCGGCACCAGGCGGCGCCGCGCGTTCCGCGCAGGACGCTCCACAGCGGCGCCAGCAGCATGACCAGCAGGCCGCCGAGCCCGAGCAGGCCGTGCATGTTGAAGTACAAGGTCCACAGGCCGTCCGGGACGACGAAGCCGCTGACGGAACGCGCCCACGGCACGAAGCCGCGCATGTAGCCGCCCCAGCCGAAGAGCGGTTGTTCGAGGGCCTTGTCCGCCAGCAGGCGTTCGGCTTCCAAGCGGTAGTCCAGCGACTCCGCGCGATCCGGCGCGCCGACCGTTTCGATCACGTCGACGAGCGCCGCGCCGCTCCACAGATCGAACGTGCGCACCGTGACGTAGAGGAGCGGCAGCACGGCGAGTGCATACGCGAACGAGCGCACGTTGGTGCGCTGGCCGAGCCACAGGAGCAACGCTCCGCCGACCGCCCAAGCGATCGACGCCGAGCTCTTGCACAGCACGGTCACGGCCAGCAGCAGCAGCGCCGCGTGCCACGCGCGCAGTCCGATGAATCGGACTGCGCTCCCCCGCTTCACGAACGCGAGCCCGAACGCCGCGATCGACGCCGTCGCCATCCAGAGCCCGAGCATGAGGCCGTGGTGCATGAACACCGTCGGGCGCCAACCGCCGAAGCGCACGACCTGCGTGAAGCCGCTCGCGTGGGCGTAGAAGCCGTAGACCTGCGCGTGCAACTGCGGCGACATGCGCAGCTCCCACAGGCAGAGCGGCACGTACACGAGGCCGCCCCACACGAGGCTCTTCGCGAGGACGAAGAGGCCGTCGCGGTCGGCGAAGTAGAGCCGCCCGAACAGGTACGGCAGGCCCCACAGGAACACACGTGCGAGTGAGTTGACGAACCCGTCGTACGCACCCAGATCGTTGGCGAGCGAACTCGCCATCGGCGCCGCGACGGTCGCGAGCACACCGAGATCCGCGAGGATCGGTCGCAGTGCGAGCAGGCGCGGCAGATCGAACAGCAGCACACCGACCGCACACCCGATCGCGATCGCCGCGGCTTTGTCGTACTCGACGCCCGGCAGGTCGATCGTCGCCACCGGCAGGAAGGCCCAACCCGCGACGTGGGCGACGGCGATCGCGCGGCGCGCGCCGAAGAGCACGAACAGCACGACGACGAGCGCCGGGAAGCCGTACAGAGCGAGCGGGACGAGCGAACCCATCAGGAGAGCCCCGTCTTCTTGAAGCGCACGACGCTCTGCGCGGCGACGAGGCCGACGAGCACGAAGCCGAGCAGCACTTCGATCGAGAGCGTCGCGCCGCGCGCCAGCACTTCGAGGTGCACGAGGTGTTGCACCTGCCAGCCGGCGGTCGCGACGGCGAGGGCCGCGGCGCTCGCCATGAGATCTTGGCGGCGGATCGACAGGCCGACGGCGCCGACGGCGCGTTCGACGGCGAGTTGCTCGATCACACCACCGATCACGAGGCCCGCGAGGAGACCTTCGAGGCCGCCGAGGCGGAAGCCGACGATCGCGCCGGTGGTCTTCGCGACGAACGCGACGGCGTTGACGGCCGCCAATGCTCGCGTCGCACCGCGCACGAGCAGCACACGGTCCGCCGTCTGTTTGAGGAGCGCGAACCAGCCGCACACACACAGCCACTGCGCGATCGCGCCGGCCTGTTGGTACTCGGGCGGGTACAGCAGCTCGAAGAAGAGCGGCGCGAACCAGAACACACCCAGCAGCAGTACGCCGAGTCCGAGCAACAGCGTGTGTCGCTGGCGCAAGAACGCCGCCGCGAGTTCGTCCGGCGCGAGTCGCGCCTGTTGCGCGAGCAGCGGGAACTGCACGTTGCCCGAGAGGTGCCCCGCGAGGATGGTCGGGATCGCGGCGATCGCGACGGCCATGCCGTACACGCCCAGGAGTCCGAGCGAGTCGACGAGTTTGCCGAGCACGAGGCGGTCGGCTTGCAGCGCGAGGAACGTGACACACGTGCTCGCGAAGACCCAGCGACCGAAGGTGAAGAGTTCGTGCAGCGCGCGGCGTTCGAGAGCGAAGCCGTCGCGCTCGCCCGGCAACGCGGCGTGGCTCGCGACCGCGACGATCGCACACTGCACGACGTTGCCGGCGACCAGCGCCCACACCGACGGCGCCGCGAACGCCCACACGACACACACGCCGATCGACGCCAACTGAGCGGCGAGTTCGATCACGGTCTTGCGCCCGAGCGCGAGCTCGCGCGTCGCCGTGAACAGCTTGGTCGAGTTGAAGCCCTGCAGCAGCGACGTCGCACACGCGACCTGCAGCACCGGCGCGATGTGCGGCGCGCCGTACCAGCCCGCGAACGCAGGCGCCGCGACGATGCCGATCACGGCGATCGTGCAACCGCGCAGCACCTGCACCGTGAACGCGGTGTGGACGAACGCGCGCTCCTTCCCGCGCGGACTCTGCACGAGGCACGGCCCGATGCCGACGTCGGAGAACATGCCGAGCGCCAGCAACAGGAGCCCGACCAGCAGCATCTCGCCGAAGATCTCGGGCGCGAGCAGGCGCGCGAGCACGACGTTGCTGACGAGCCTCAGCCCGTTCGCGAACGCGTAGCCGCCGATCGTGAACAGCGAACCGCGCCGCACGCGCCGCTCGAGTTCGGGACGTGAGTCGGCGTCGCCCTGCGGCGTGGTCGCTGTGTCGGTGGTGCTCACGGGCTCGGGCCGGACGCACCGGCTCCTCGTTCATCGGCTCCGCCGCGCCGCGACCGAGGCCGCGCGGCGCCGCTCGTCCGAGGCGCGGGCCGCGCCCGCTCGCGCGCCGCGACCGAACGGGAACGTTTTTCCTCCTCGCGAAGGCGCGCCGCGCCCGATGGATCCGTTCGCAGAAGCCCCGCGGCGCGCGCTCCGTCGTGTCCGCCGCGCCACAGCGCCCCGCCCTTCGCCGCCCACGCCATGTCCGCCCATCACGAACCGCCCACCGCGCGCCCCAAGGTGCTGCTCGTCTGTTCGTCGGGCGGCCACCTGTTCGAGATGCTCGCGCTGCGTTCGTTCTGGAGTCGCTGCGACGTGACGTGGGTCACGTTCGACACGCCCGACGCGCGTTCGCTGCTGGTCGGTGAGCGCGTCGTCCACGCCGCCCATCCGACGAACCGCAACGTGCCGAACCTGCTGCGCAACCTCGCGCTCGCGTGGCGCACGCTGCGACACGAACACTTCGACGCGATCGTCTCGACCGGCGCGGGCGTCGCGGTTCCGTTCCTCGTGTTCGGTCGCCTGCGCGGCATGCACACGGTCTACGTCGAGTCGCTCACGCGCATCGACGACCTCTCGCTGTCGGGCCGACTCGTGAAGCCGTTCGTGCGCGAGTTCCTCGTGCAATGGCCGGAACTCGCCCACGCCACACACGGCACGTCGTACCGGGGGCAGGTGCTGTGATCCTCCTCACGGTCGGCACCGAGCAGTTCTCGTTCCACCGCCTGGTCGCGGCCGTCGACGAACTCGCGGCCGCGCGCAGCCTCGACGTGTTCGGTCAGATCGGTTCGTCGTCGCACGAGCCGCGCGCGTTCCCGTTCGAGCGGCTCGTCCCTTTCGAACGCATGCGCGCTCTGCTCGACGCAGCGACGCACGTGATCTGCCACGCGGGCGCCGGCACGACGTTGCTCGCGATCGCCGCCGGCCACAAGCCGATCGTGCTGCCGCGCCGCCAGCGCTTCGGCGAACACGTCGACGACCACCAGGTGCTGTTCGCGGAGCGCCTCGCCGAACGCGAACTCGTCGCGCTCGCGAGCGACGAACATCAACTGGGCGAGCTGCTCACCTGCGCGCCGCGCCGCGGAGCTCCGCGCCCCGAAGGCAGCGGCGCCGATGCGCTGTGCGAGCACCTGTTCGCGAGCGTCGCACGCGCGGCGGATCTGCGTCGCAACGCGCCGGCCGAACCCGAACGGCGGAGGGCCGCGTGAAGCCGCGCAAGGGTCCGCCGAAGATCGGCGCGGTCGTCATCGGCCGCAACGAAGGCGAGCGTCTCGTCGCGTGCCTCGCCGCGCTCGCGGCGCGCGACCTCGTGCACGTCGTGTACGTCGACTCGGGCTCCACGGACGGCAGCGCGGAAGCCGCGGCCGAGCGCGGCGCAGCGGTCGTCCACCTCGACACGACGCGCGGCTTCACGGCCGCGCGCGCTCGCAACGCCGGCGTGCGCGAGTTGCGCCGCCTCGCGCCCGACGTCGCCCACGTGCTCTTCGTCGACGGCGACTGCACGCTGGAGGACGGCTTCCTCGAACTGGCGGCTCGCAAGCTCGAACAGGAGCCGCAACTCGCCGCCGTGTGCGGTCGTCGCCGCGAACGCTTCCCCGACGCATCGGTCTACAACCGCCTGTGCGACATGGAGTGGGACACTCCGATCGGCACCGCGGAAGCGTGTGGCGGCGACGTCTTGATGCGCGTCCACGCGCTGGTCGAAGCCGGCGGTTTCGACGACGACTTCATCGCGGGTGAGGAGCCCGAGCTGTGCCATCGCCTGCGCCGCCGCGGCTGGCGCATCGAACGCGTCGACGCGCCGATGACGGTGCACGACGCGGATCTGCACCGGTTCGGCGCGTGGTGGAAGCGCATGAAGCGCGGCGGCTACGCGGCCGCCGCGAACGTCGATCGCCACGGCGTCGGCGGCGTGCGGCACATGACGGCGATCGTGCGCAGCGCGGTGCTGCACGCGGGCGTCGTGCCCGCTGGACTGTCCGCACTCGCCGCTCTGCTCGCCTGGCGCGGCTCGGCGTTCGTGTTCGCCGTGCCGCTCCTCGCCGCGCTGTTCTACGGCCGCCAGTACCTGCGCATCGCGCGCGGCCGACGCGAGCGCGGCGCGACGGCGCAACACGCGGCGCTCTACGCGCGCTTCGTGCTGATCGCGAAGTTCGCCGAGCTGCTCGGCATCCTCCGTCAGTGGTACGGCCGCCTGTTCGGTCGGCCGGCCGGCATCATCGAATACAAACGCGCGGCACTGCCGCAGGCGAACGACGTGTCCACGACCTCCGACGCGACGCGCGTCGCCTACCTCGTCAACCAGTACCCGAAGACGAGCCACGCCTGGATGCGGCGGGAGATCGAAGGTGTCGTCGCCGCGGGCGTCGAGGTCGATCGCTACTCGATCCGGCGCGTCGACGAGCCGCTCGTCGATCCGGGCGACCAACGCGAACTCGCGGCGACGACGTTCCTGCTCGAACAGGGCGCGCGAGCGATCGTGTGGTCGACGCTGTTGCTCGCGTGCACACGGCCGCGCCTGTTCGCGCGCGCACTCGCACTCACGTGGTCGATCTCGACGCGCCACCCGCGCGGTCGCTTCTTCCACTTCGTCTACCTCGCCGAGGCGTGCCTCCTGGTGCGCCTGCTCGAGCGCCGCCCCGCCGCCCACCTGCACGCCCACTTCGGCACGAACTCGGCGACCGTCGCGTTGCTCGCCCACACACTCGGCGGCCCCGCTTTCTCGTTCACCTTCCACGGTCCCGAGATCTTCGAGTCGATCTCGCCGCGCTGCCTGCGCGCGAAGATCCACGCCGCGCGTTTCGTCGTCGCGATCAGCCACCACGGCTTCTCCGCGCTCGAACGTTGGAGCGATCCGTCGCACTGGCACAAGCTGCGCCTCGTGCGCTGCGGCACCGACGAGACGTTCCTCGGCACCGCGCCGACGCCGTTGCCCAAAGAGCAGCGCGTCGTGTGTGTCGCACGCCTCTCGCCGGTGAAGGGCCACCTCGTGCTGCTCGAGGCTTTGGCGCAACTCGTCGAAGAGGGCTTCGATCCGCAGCTCTCACTGGTCGGCGACGGCGAGTTCCGCGCGGTCGTCGAACGCCGCGCCGAAGCACTCGGCCTCGCGCCGCGCATCCGTTGGTGCGGCTGGCTCGGCGGTGAGGGTGTGCGCCGCGAGGTGCTCGCCGCGCGTCTGATGGTGCTGCCGAGCTTCGACGAAGGTCTGCCCGTCGTGTTCATGGAGTCGCTCGCGCTCCATCGCCCCGTCGTCTCGACCTACATCGCCGGCATCCCCGAGCTGATCCTCAACGGACGCACGGGCTGGGTCGTTCCCGCCGGTTCGGTGGACCACCTCGTCGATGCGTTGCGCGAGGCGCTGACGATGAACGACGACGCGTTGATGGACATCGCGAAGAACGGAGCGCGTGCCGTGAAAGAGCGGCACGACTCCGCTCGCGAGGCCGCGCGACTCGCCGCGCTGTTCGAGGAAACGAGGAGAGCCGCATGATCACGACCACGTTGTTCGCGCTGTGTGCCGCCGCGAGTGCACCGGGCACACTCACACTCGCCGTGCTGACGGCGGCGGCCGCGGCGAAGAGGTCGGCGCGCGGTCCGCAGAAGGGCCCGAAGGCGACCGTCGACGTGGCGCAGGTGCGCATCGTGATCCCGGCGCACGACGAATCGGCGGGCATCGGCGCGATGCTCGACGCGCTGCTCGCGAAGCTGCCGCGCGGAGCGACGCCGCGGCAGGTGCTCGTCGTCGCGGACCACTGCTCGGACGACACGGCGGCGATCGCGCGTTCGCGCGGCGTGCGTGTGATCGAACGCCACCTCGAGGCGCGGCGCGGCAAGGGGCACGCGCTCGACGAGGCCTTCAAACAACTGCTCGAGCACGACGCCGACGCGCAGTACTTCTTGGTGCTCGACGCCGATGCGCGACTGGGCCCGTCGGCGCTCGAACATCTCCTGGCGAAGTTCGCCGAGGGTGCGGACGTCGTGCAGGCGAGTTACCGCGTCGCGAACCCGGACGCCGACGAACGCGCGGCGCTGTTGCACCTGGCGTGGTTGTGTTTCAACCACCTGCGCCCGCTGGGGCGCGAGCACCTCGGCCTCTCGGCCGGCATCCTGGGCAACGGCTTCGGACTGACGCGTGCGACGCTCGAAGCGGTGCCCTACAGCGCCGGCAGCATCGTCGAGGACCTCGAGTACCACCTGCGCCTCGTGAAGAGCGGCCGGCGCGTCCGTTTCGTGAGCGCGGCACGTGTGACGGCCAATGCAGCGCCGACCCAGGCCGCCGCCGACACCCAGCGCGCGCGTTGGGAGGGCGGGCGTTTGCGGATGGCGCTCGAACACCTGCCGGGCCTCG
>JBIKNC010000321.1:0-3773 GCA_044358925.1 Planctomycetota bacterium
TTCTGTGACACGACGTGCCGCCATGCGACCTGTGCGTTCCAGACGACGCGCGATGGAACTTCACCGCGCGTGCCGTTCGCCGCGATCGGCACCGTGTTCTCGCGATCGGAGAAGTACGAGTCGACGTAGAAGCCGTCGAGACCGAACGAGAGGCCGGACGGTTCGTGTTCGTAGCGCGTGCCCCACGACAGGATCCACTCGGGCGTCCCGGGCAGGCGATTCCCGTCGAAGTCGCCGTTCGTGTACTCGGACGAGTTGTAGGCGCCCGAGGCCCAAACGCCGACCCCCTTGGCGATCTCGTGCTCGAGGTCGCGATCGACGGACAATTCGATGCCTTCGTGCAACGAGCGACCCGAGTTGAGGAACACGTCGAACTGGTCGGGATCCGGCTCGAGACGGTTGCTGTAGTCGATGCGGTAGAGCGTCACGTCCGCATACGTACGCGCATCCGCCGACTGGAAACGCGTACCCAACTCGTACAACCACGCCGACTGCGACTCGATCTCCTGTGGATCCGATCCAAGTTCGATCACGTTCGCACCCGGCGGTTGGTACGTGGCCTGCGCATTCGCGAACAGCGACCACTCGTCGCTCAGCAGGTAGGCGACCGTGAGCGCCGGAAGCACTTCCTCCATGTCGCGCTCGACCGGCGGCAGAGGCGTGAGAACGTCTCGAGCCTCGATGTCGATCGACTCGGCCCGCAGGCCCGGAGTGAAGCTCCAGTCACCGACGTAGAACGAATTCTCGACGTACGCCGTGTAGGCCGTGTAGTCGAAGCGCGCGCGCGACACGATGGTCTGTGTGTCGTCGGGGAAGAAGCGCTCGACGCCACGGGTGATGTTCTCGTCGTGGAGCCGCACACCGACGACCAACTCGGCGGTCGACTCGCCGATCCAATACGCATGGGTGAGCTGAGGCTGTATCGCCCAGACTTCGGAGGGGCGCGGCGTGTACTGAACGAAGTTCGCCGTCTGCCCGTATTGGATCGGGCTGCCCAGGAAGAAGCCGCGCTTGCCCTTGTAGTAGTAGTTCGTGACGTCGAGTCGCGTGTCGGGCCCGAGCTGCGCCTCGTGTTTGTAGTTGTAGCGCGTCTGCTGTCCTTCGAAACGGTTCTGGAGGGACTGCGATTGCTCCGGGTCCGCTTCGTAGGCCGCGAGACTCAGACCGTCCGAGAGGTTGGAGTCGTCGTCGAAGTACTCGACCTGCAGGATGCCGCGCTGATTCGCCGTGTACTGATAGGCCGACTTGATCGAGTAGTTCTGGATCGTCGACTCGCCGTTGTCGCGGAACGACTCCCCCTCCTTGTAGACCACCTCGGCCAGGTACGCGAAGCGACCGTACGTCGCTCCGAACGCGGTGTAATTCGACGCGTTCCTGAACGTGTCGTACTTGAAACCGACTTCGAGCGTGGGACGCTCCGGGATCGGTCGCGACAAGAAGTTGATGACACCGGAGACGTTGTTCGGGCCGTAGCGCACGCTCGAGGCGCCCTTCATGATGTCGATCGCATACACCCGTTCGAGCGGGAACGGAAACAGCGACGCGCCGGGCTGACCGTAGGGCGCAGAGACGAGCGGGATGCCGTCGGAGAGGAGCGAGACGTTGACCGCTCGAAAGAAGCCGTCGTTGCCCGTCACACCGCGCAGTCCGATGTTGGGTAGCGAGTCCGAGCCCGTCTCTTCGCTGACGACGATGTTGGGCGAGCGGCGCAGGACCTCTTGGAGGTTCATCACGCCCGCGTTCGCGACCTCGGCTGCCGGGATGACGTCACGGCTGCCGGGGTTGTCGAGCGGCGAGGCGTCGATCGCTCCTTGACCGGACAACGGCGGCGCGACGATCAGGATTTCGGGGATGTCCTTGTCGGCCTGCGCGGCAGAGCCCTGGTCGGCCGATTCCTGTGCGAAGGCGATCGAGTTCAGGAGGGCGAGTGCGGGAGAGACGACGAAGAGGCTGCTGGCTACGTGCACGGACACCTTGGGGTCGGGTGGATACGTGTCGGGTCGCGCGCCCCGGCAACCAGCATGCCGACGCCTCGCTCTTGATCCAACGACAACGTTCGTCGAGTTCCTCCGACCGCGGTGTCGGTGACATTCGGTGACAGGCGTATGGCGCGCGCCACGGCGATTCACACGATCGATCGACGACGTTGGCGAATGTGCGACGCACGCGCTCCTCGAGCACCGCGTGTGCGTTCGCGGCTCGGCTCCGCGAGGATCAGCGCTTGCTCTCGACGACACGCACCTCGACGACCAGGTCGCCTTCGACGGGCACGAGTTCGATCGGCCACGGTGCGAACAGATCGCGCGCCCACTGCTGCCAGGGCTCCAGTCGATGGGGCTCGAGGCCGAGCCCGATGATCTGTGCGTCGAGGTAGAGGCGGCCCTTCGTGAGCGCTTGGCCGAGTGCGTGTTCGTAGGGCTGCTCGAGCTTCTCCGTCCAGTTGCGGCGCGGCGTGAACTCGAACTGCTGGTTCCACTGGAACGGATCGAAGCCCGGGTGTGCGCCGGGCAGCGCGTCGACGCGCACCATGTCGCCCGTGTAGATCGCACACGGTCGTTCGACGACGGCCATGACTTCGCGCGCCCACGCGCGGGCATCGGGGCGCTGTGCGTAGCGCGAGAGATCGCGCCAACCGAGCGCGAGTTGCGGGACGAGCAACGCACACGCGAACGTCAGCCCGGCGCGGCCGCGCACGAGCGGCGCTGCGAACGCGACGAACCACGGGAACAGGCTCACGAAGTACGCGCCGCGCTCGCGGATGCCGGCTTGCGGCACGACCAGGAGGTACGTCGCGACTAGCAGCACGAACGCCGCGCGCTCGCGGCCGCGCGCGCCTATGACGCCGGCCAGCGCCGCGAGCCACACGACGCCGCCCTGTCCGAGCGCTTGGTCGCCGAGGAACTCGAACACCTCGCCCGGCCCGAACCAACCGAAGCCGCTGCGGAACTCGAAGAAGAGGTGCTCGTACAGCCCGAGGTAGTAGACGCCGTTGAGCCAACCCTCGGGCGCGACGTCGTTGCTCGCGCGGTAGAGCGCGTACGACCCGAGCGCGACGAACAGCCCGAGCAGGGCGAGGACGGCGAAACCGATCCACACGCGGCGCGCGCGACGCTCGAACGGCGGCGCGGCCAGCGCGATCAGCGCCGGGACGAGCAACAGGTGCGAGAGGTGCAGCGCGAGTGCGACGCCGCTCGCGACGGCGACGAGACCGAACCGCGCGAGGGGCTGCTCGCGGCGCGCAGCTGCGAGCCCGATCGCGAGCGCCGCCGCACTGCCCATGAACTGCACGCCGTGCACCTCGACGACTCCGGCGAAGAACCACAGCGACGGCGTCGCGAGCACGAGCGCCGTGCACACGAACGCAGCGGGCGCACACGAGCCGCGCGCGCGCGCGCACCACACACAGAGCAACGCTCCGATCGCGATGCAGACGCGCGACAGGTGGATCGCCGCCGCCTCGGGCGCGAGGCCGAGCGGCGTGCCGACGTCGACCGCCAGGCGCGCGAGCACGCGGTAGCCGATGTGGTAGGCGCGTTGGTTGACGCCCGTCTCGTCCGCGAGCGCCTTCAAGATGCCGAGGCCGTCGCCCCACGGCCCGATGTCGGGCGAGAGTGCGACCAGGAGCACGGCGAACGCGACGCTGGCCGCCGCCGCGAGCGAGTACTTCGTCCAGGGTCCCACGGAGTGCGAGAGTAGCGCGCCGAAGCGCGCCTGAAACGGCGCGGGGCGGGGCGCGCGGCGCGCCGCGCCCCCCCCCGCGAACCGAGTCGGGC
>JBIKNC010000114.1:0-13675 GCA_044358925.1 Planctomycetota bacterium
TTCCGCACTTCGACTCCGCCGTGGCGGATCCGGTGTCTGACACCGTACGCGTCAACTCTCGGTGGCGGGCGCCACCGCGGCCAGCTCCTCGCCGCCCTCGAACAGCTTCTGCAGCTCGGCGCGCAGCTCGTCCATCCGCTCCGCAGGCAGGTCGAACGCACGCACGATCTGCTCTTCCTGGCGGCGCGGCTTGCGCAGTACCAAGGCCTCGCCCTGCTCGACGCGCGTGGCGCGCACGAGCAACAAGCGCCGCTTGCGCACCAGCAACAGCGCCAGCAGGTAGCGCAGCTCGGCGAAGTGCCCCTCTTCACGGGTCCCGAGCACGCCGAAGATGCGTTCGAGCACGTCCCAGTCGACCTGCAAGCCGCTCTTGCGGCCGGCCTCACGCCGCGCACGCCACCAGATCCAGGCCTCCTCGGGCGCGGTCGGCCAGCAGCGCGAACACACGTCCTGGCGCAGGAGCTGCTCCGCCGTCACCTCGAGCCGCGAGAAGTGGCGCTCGCCTTCGGCGAAGACGTGTTCGCAGGTGACACACGCGGGCTGGCGCCGCGAGAGCTTCCAATCGGCCATCGTCGCATCCTATCCGGGCGCTTGCGCACGGAGCAGCGGCTCGAGCAGCGCCTCGCGACGCTCGAGCCACAGCCGCCACCACTCGTCGCGCGAGCGATCCGCGTTCTCGCGCAGCAACGTGCGCAAGGCGCGCTGCACCCGCGCGTGGGCGCCGGGGTCCGATTCGGTGCGCGTCAGGGCCTCGACGAGCGCCGGGACCGCGCGCGGATCCGCGCACGCCGCGAGCGCATCGGCCGCGCTGCCCACCACCGTCGGATCGGCGTCGCCGAGCGCGAGCACGAGCATCGACGTGTAACGGTCGCGCGAAACGTGCGCACCGAAGCGGCGCCCTGCGGCTCGCGCGGCCTCGGCGCGCACCACCCAGGCCGGGTCCCGTTCGAGCGCGTCGCGCAGGAGATCCGCGATGGCGCTCTCGTTCTCCTCCCCCGCCGGCCCGATGCGGCCCACGAGTTCGAACGCGCGCCGGCGCACGATGTCGCGCCGATCGCGCGCGAGCGGCAGCGCGTGTTCGACGGCGAGCGCTCCGAACGGCCACAGCGCGTCCGCACCGACGCCCGCCACCACGTCGTCGCCTTCCGCGACCATGCTCGCGAGCAACGCCGCCGCCGGCGCACCGAGATCGCGCAGCGCGCGCCGCGCGCGTTCGTACGGACTGGCTTCGTCGCCGCCGCGCGTGAAGCCGCCGCGTTCGTACTGGCGCACGAGTTCGACGGCGAGGTTCTCGGCGAGGAACTTGGCGAGCCGCTCGTCCGCGCGCGCCGCTTCGACGGTGCGCCGCCAACGCTCGCCGCCTTCGCGCACGGCTTCGATGCCCTCGCGTTCGGCCTCGGCGAGTTGCTCGAACGACAGGCGTTCGCGCGGCGGCGTCGACGACGCGCAGCTCTGCACGCAGAGCTGCACACACAGCAGCGCGATCGCCGCGGCACATGCCCGCGCGGCGGTGAACCGGCGAGGCACCGGGTGGTTGTGGCGCGCGAACATGCCGACGAAGGTAGCGCGCGCGCTCGCGCTCCGTCAGGCCGTACCCATGACACGTGCGTCGAAACTCGCCTGTTCGGCGAGGTCGCGCGCGTCGTCGAACACGGCTTCGGTCGCGGGCGCGCCGGACTCACACGCGGCGGCGTAGAGCGGCAGCAGCGCACGCGCGTGGTCGTCGCCGGTGCGCTCGAGTTGCGCGCGCTTCGGCACGGCGGCCGCCAGCGCTGCGACGCGCGCGGGGTCGCTCGCGAGTTCGAGCAGCACGGCCGCGAGCGCCGCACTGGAACCTTGTTCGTAGAGACGGGCGGCCGCGTGTCGACCGACGCGCTCCTCGAAAGCACCCGCGTTCGGCAGCACGACCGGCAGACCGAGTGCGAAGGCCTCGTCGACGACCAGACCCCACGATTCGCGCGCGCGGCTGCCGCTCGCGAACACGTGCACGTCGCTGACGCGGTGCGCGGCGAGTTCGTGAGCTGCGAACGCGTCGTCGAACACGATCGGCAGGCCGCGGGCGCGCTCCTCGAGCTGCTTGCGATACTCGGGCAACACGACACCGCCCGCGAGCCGCAACTCGACGCGACCTTCGCAGGCGCGCACCGCGTCGATCAACAGATCGAGCCCTTTGTGTTCGGCGTAGTGGCCCCACGAGCCGACGCGCAACACGTCGCCGCGTGCGAAGCGCGGCGACGTGCGCACGGGTTTCGGCAGTTCGACCGGCGGCGGAACGACGTGCGCGGACAGCGCTCCGGGCGCGAGCAACAACCCGGCCTCGATCGTGCGCGTGTGGCTGTGCGTCGGCACGACGATCGCGCGCGCGAGGCGCAACTCGCGCACGAGATCGGCGCGGTGCGCGGCGAAACGCGCGCGCGCCTCGTCGGGCGAGAGCCACGGCGTCGGCGGCGGCAGGTGTGCGGCGCACGCGACACACGGCTCGGCCGCGAGCGGCACATTGCAGGCCTCGCGTGTTGCGGGTCGGATGCGGAACGCGACGAGGCAACTCGTCCACGCGTCGTGCAGCGACACGACACTCGGCACGCCGCACGTCGCCGCCGCGGCGACGAGGTCGCGCGAGAGACGGATCCAGTGGTGCACGTGCACGACGTCGGGGCGCTCGGCTCTCAGCACTTCGATGAACGCCTTGCGCACACGCGCACTGCGGCCCTTGGCCCAGTGGTCGAAGTAGAGATCGTCGCGGCTGTAACGCAGCACGCGCACGGTTCCTCCCGGAGCGCCGTCGACCGCGTCGCGCGTCTCTTCGAGCGTGCCGCGCTTCTCCCAATCGAGTGTGCCGGCGAACACGATCACGTCGTGCCCGGCGCGCACGAATGCGTGTGCCAGTCGCCGCACCGTGAGTTCGGTGCCGCCGACGAGTTCGGGCGGATAGCCGTGCACGGCCAGCAACACTTTCACGTGCGCACTCCGTGGGCCGCGTACAGCGCGAGGAAATCGCGCGCGTCGTCGGTGATCGAGCGAACGTCCACGCGCATCTCGCTCGCACGTTCGAGCGGCGCGTGGTCGAGCACGAGGCGTTCCAGCAACGCCGCGAGCGCACCCGCGTCACCGGGCGCGAACGTGAAGCCTGCTCCGGTCTCCTGCGCGAGTTCGGAGAGTCCGCCGATGTCGGACACGGCGAACGGCGTGTGCGTCGCGAGCGCTTCGAGCACGACCAACGGCGCGTTCTCGAACCACACACTCGGCACCACCAAGAGGTCGGTGCGCGCGAGCGCGCCGGGCAACGCTTCGCGCTCGAGTGGGCCGTGCCAGGTGCCGCCGAGAGCGACGACACGGCGCTCGAGGCCCGCGCCGTAGTCGGGTGCGTGTGTCGCGGGGCCGTGGACGTGCAGCTCGAGGTCGGTGCGCACCTCGCCCTGCAGGCGTTCGAACGCCTCGACGAGCACGTGCAGCCCCTTGTGCGGCACGACACTGCCGATGAACGCGACGCGGGTGCAGCGCGCGCGCTCGCGCACGAAGCCCGCGAACGGCGCGAGGTCGATGCCCGTGCGCAGGAAGTGCAACGTCTCGCGCGGGAAGCCGAAGCGCACGTGTTCTTCGAGCAGAAAACGGCTCGGCGCCACGAACGCGTTCACGTGTGGCACGAACTCTTCGAGGACGAAGCGCGCGCGTTCGCGTGTCGGCGCCGGGTCGCCGCTCGTCGCATGGTCGGGCACGAGTCCTTCGGCGCGTCGCGTGCCGGCCAGGCGCGTCGCGAGCGGCGCGAGATCGACGCCGGTGGCCGAACGCAGCGCGGACAACGCCGTGCCGACGGTGCGTTCGAGCGGCGTGGCCGCGAACCGCAGCGACGTGATGCACGCACCGCAGCGCGCATGGTCGATCACCGTGCACGACGACCCGTCCGGGAAGCGCCGCTGCCCGAAACGCGGGCACGTCGCGAAGTAGTCGAAGAGCGTCGCGAAGAACGGCACGCCGCTCGCCCGCGCCACACGCGCGTAGCCGAACGAGTGGTACATGAGGTGCGCCGCGTGCACGACGTCCGGGCGGAACTCGCGCAGCACCTGTTCGAAACGCTGCTCGGCACCCGCGTCGCGATACGTCTCCTCGAAGCGCGTGCGGAAGAGATTGTCGACGAGCTCGACGTAGGGCACGCCGTCGTGTTCGCGGCGCTGCAACGCGTGGTGGCGCCGCGACACGTCCTTCTCCGCGGTCAGCACGAGCACCGTGTGCCCGAGGCGCAGGAACTCGCGCGCCATTTGGTGCGTGTGCACTTCGGTGCCTGCGGGATGCGCGGGCAGCGAACGGTGCGAGACGAGCAGGATGCGCATCGGGCGGCTCAACGTACCAGCCCGCGCACGAGGCTCCACCAACCGCGGAGCAGCGCGTCGAGGAGGCGCGCCCCGAACGGCGCTCGCCCTGTCGCGGCCAGTTGCGGCGACAGCGTGAGCGGCCCGCCCTGCAACAACTCGCGATCGCCGACGCTGCGCCGCGCGGCGAGTGCGCGCCGGCGCGCCAAGACGTGCGGCAGCGTACGCACGAACGCCCACGTGCCGGCGCACCACGACCCGAAGCGGCCGCGCGAGACGGCGAAGGCGAACCAGAACGCCTCGTACACGAGGAGTCCCGGCGCTGCGAGCAGCAGCGTGCGCGCGCGCAGGTTCGCGAGCAGGAACATGCGCCGGTTGCGCGTGTGCAGGAACACGCGCCGCGCCGGATATCCGCCGCCGCGGAACGACGTGCCCGCTGTGCCCGAGCCGTGCAGGCACGGTTCCAGCTCGCACACGAGCAGCTCCTCGCCGCTCGCACGCAGGCGGTACGACAGGTCGTTGTCCTCGAACAGGATCGACATCACCTCGTCGTAGCCGCCGACGGCGAGCACGCGCGAGCGGTCCTGCAGCACACACAACGCGACGATCGCATCGACGTGCGCGCTGCCGCCCGGCGTCGGCCTCGTCTCGGCCAGCACTCCGAAGAAGTTGCGCAGCACGAGCACACCCGTGTAGTGGAAACCGCCGCCGTCGTAGTGGATGCGCGAGCGGTCGTGGGCGACGAGCGAGCGCGACTGAACCGCCGCCGCGCGCGGGTGCGAATCGAGCGCGCCCGTCAGCGCCGCGAGGGTCCCCCGTTGCACGACGACGTCGTTGTCGACCGTGAGCACGCGCTCGTGCCGCGCCTCGCGCAGGCCGCGGTTGCGCGCCGCAGCGGGCCCGAGGTTCGCACCGAGTTCGATCACACGCACGGCCGGATACTTCTCACGCACGAGCTGCGGCGCGCCGTCCGTCGAGCCGCTGTCGACGACGATCACTTCGGCGGGCGCAGGTTCGCTCGCGAGCAGCGCCTCGAGACAGTCGAACAGACACGCGCGTCCCTGGTGGTTGACGACGACGGCCGTCGTCGCGCGCGCTCGCCCCACCTGATCACTGTCCGCCCTCACTCGATCGGCAACCGGTAGTCCGGCGCGTGCACGGGGCGGCGGTGCTTCAGGCAGTACGGCAGGTTCCACAGCACACTGCCGAGCGCCTTCACGAGGATCCACGGCGCACCGGGCGTCTGCCGCAGACTGCGTCCGATGCCGATCGTGCCGGTCGCGTCCGTCACCGCGCCTTCCGCTTCCTTCTTCGCGCCGCGCAGGATGACCTTCGTCAGCACGAGCCACGGCAGCCGCACGAGGTCGCCGAGCGGCGCGTACTTGAGCTGCGTCAACCACGCGTTGCGCGCGTGGAAGAACAGACTGCGTTTGCCCATCTGCAGACCGAACGGCGTCGAGTGGTACGTCGTCACGCCCGGGTACTGCAAGACGCGGTGGCCGTCGGCCAGCAGGCGGCACGTCAGGTCGCGCTCGTTGCCGTAGATGAAGAGCCGCTCGTCGTACCAACCCGCCTTGCGAAGCGGCGCGACCTTCGCGAGGCTCCCGCAGCCGCGGAACGTCGCCATGTAGCGCTCGGTGTTGACGCGCTGCGAGTTCTTGAACGAGTCGGGCATGTTCGGCTCGACGACCTTCGTCGACAGGATCGCCGTCGACTCCGGTTCGGCCTGGAGCCGGACGCTGGCCTTCTCCAGCCAATCGGGCGGCAACACGACGTCGTCGTCGAGTATCGCGAGCCACGGTGTCGTCACCGACGCGAAGCCGATGTTGAACGTCTCGCACGCGCCGTACGACGGATCCGGCATGCGGATCAATCGCACTTCCGGGTACTCCTTCGCGATGCGCTCGGCCGTGCCGTCCTTGCTCGCGTTGTCGACCAGAACGATCTCTTCGAAGGCGAGGCTCTGCTGCAGGAGCGCGTCGATGTTCTTGCAGACCTCGTCGCGTTTGTTCCAGGTCGAGACGACGGCCGTCGTCGGCGGCACACCCAGTTGTGCCGCGCGTCTGCTGTCGGCGCGGCGCGTCGCGGCGCGTGTGTTCGCACCTGCGCCGCCGAGTGTCTCGTCGAGCACGGCGTCGACCAGCAGTGCCGCGCGCCGCAGGTACTCCGCCATCTCGCCGCTCGCGAGGTCCGCGTACCCTTCTGCGCGCTGCACACCGCGGTCCTCGATGTTGACCGTGCGCGAGCGATCGAACGCGGCGCACTTCTCGACCAGGTCGTGGTACGCGAGTTGGCTCGCGAACGTCGCGAGCGCACGCTCCTTCACCGGCCACTGTGCGGTCGTGTCGTAGAGCACGCTCGCGTGGGCGTACGTGTTGACGCCGTACAGGTGGTAGCGGCGCGGGCGCGCGTCCGATTGCGCTGCATGGGCGAGCGCGGCCGCCGTCGCGCGGTGGTCGGCGTGGAACTCCTGCGGCGACGGGCCGTACACGAGGTCGGGGTCGAAGTCCGCGATCGCGGTCGCGACGCGCTGCGCGAGGTCCGGGGCGCCGCCCAGCTCGCCGTCGCGCAGCCGCAGGAAGACGTGGTCGCCGACGCCGAGCACGCGCCCGGCCGCGCGGCTCTCCTCCTCGCGCCGCTGCGTGAGGCTCGCCGTCACACCGTCGCGGTCACCCGCGCCGCCGTCGGTCAGCACGACCACCCGCACCGCGTCGCCGCGACTCGCGTGGAAGGCGAGCATGCCGCCGCAGCCGAGCACTTCGTCGTCCGCGTGAGGCGCGACGACGAGCACACGGCGCGGCAGCGCGTTCTTGTCCGCGAGCGGCGGGAAGAGATGGCGAAAGTGGTTCGGCATGGACGGTGGTCGGCGGGGCGCGCGAAGGTAGCCCGCGCGCGCTCTCTCACGAAGCGGCGGGTGCGCGCTCCTTCTTGCGGGCGGTCAGGTGCAGATCGCCGCACGCGCCGTAGCCGTGCTCGCGCAACGAGCCCAGGACGGCGGCGACCTGGTCGATCGATGCGCCCGTGCGCGCGAGGGTCACGGCGCCGAGTTGCAGGCTGCCCTCGAGCGTCTCGGGCACGACCGCGGTCGCGCCGGCGCGCTCGAGTTCGCCTTGGTGCACGAGGTCGCGCGCGCGCACGAACACGAGCAGGTCCGGCGCCACCTCGTGCAGCGCTGCGACCGTGTGGCTCGCCGCCGCGTGGTCGTCGATCGTGATGACGGCGGCGCTCGCGCGCTCGACGCCGGCGGCGCGCAGGACGTCGAGGCGGCTCGCGTCGCCGACGAACACCGGCAGGTCGCGGGCGCGGAACTGCGACACGACGGCCATCTCGCGTTCGATGGCCACGAACGGGCGGTCGGCTTCGACCAGCACACGCGCGACCGTGCGGCCGACGCGCCCGAAGCCCGCGAGGACGACGTGGCCCGAGAGGTGGGCGCCGTGGGCGGCGACGCGTTCCGTCTCGTCGGGCGCGACGACGACGGGTTCGAAGCGGCGGGCGATGCGCTCGCCCAGGAACGCGGCCAGAGGCGTCAGCAGCATCGAGAGCACGACCGTCGCGATCGCGAAGTTGGCGAGTTCCTGGTGCACGAGTCCCAGGCCGAACGCCATCCCGACGAGCACGAACGCGAATTCGCTGCCCTGTGAGAGCAGGAGTGCGACGCGCGCCGCCGGAGCGTTCGCCACGCCGAAGACACGCGCCGCGGCGAACAGCACCAGCGCCTTGGCCGTCATGAGGACGAGCGTCGCCGCCAGCAGCTCCAGCAGCCGTGGTGCGAGCAGCGCCGGGTCGATCGCGAGTCCGACCGACACGAAGAACAAGCCGAACAGAAGGCCGCGGAACGGCCGCACGTCGGCCTCGACCTGGTGGCGGTACTCCGTGCCCGACAGCATGAGTCCGGCGAGGAAAGCGCCCAGCGCCATCGACACACCGAGCAGTGACAGGAGATAGCCGGTGCCGATCGCGACCAGCAGCGTCGCCGCGGTCGAGACCTCTTGATCGCGTGCGCTCGCGACGAAGCGGAAGACGGGCCGCAGCACGAGTCGTCCGACCGCGATCGTCGCACCGATGCCGAGCACCGTCTTGAGTGCCGCGAGTCCCAGCGCTCCGGCGAGCGACGTGTTGCGCTCGCCGAGCGCGATCGTCAGTGCGAGCAGCGGCACGATCGCGAGGTCCTGCATGAGCAGGACCGAGAGCGAGAGCCGGCCGTGGCGCGTGCCCGCTTCGCCGCGGTCGGCGAGCAGGCGCATCACGAACGCCGTCGACGAGAGGGCGAGCGCACCGCCGACCACGAGGGCCGCCTCGCCCGACGCGCCGAGCGCGAGAAGGATGCCCGTCAGCGCCGCACCGGTCGCGACGATCTGCAGCGAGCCGAGTCCGAAGACCTCGCGCCGCATGGCACGCAGGCGCTCGAACGACAGTTCTAGACCGATGTCGAACAGGAGGAAGACGACACCGAGTTCGGCGAGCAGCTCGATCGAGTCGCTCTCCCCCACCAGTCCGAGCACGCCCGGCCCCAGCACCACGCCGACGACGAGGTAGGCGATGACGCTGCTCGTGCGCAGCGCACGCGCGATCGGCACCGCGACGACCGCGGCCGCGAGCAGGAAGAGCGCCTCGACGAGGCCGTGTGTTGCGTGCTCGGGCATGACGTTCGCGCGGAGCTCGAACTACTCGACGAGGGCGAAGGCCTCGGCACGGCGCGCGCCGCCCTCGACGTACAACGCGCGGTGCGCGTTGAGGCCGCCGATGTGGTGCAACAGGTCGGTGTGTTCGAGTTGCGAGCGGTGCAGCGCGAGCGCGCGTTCCTTGAGCGGCCACAGGGCGCTCACGTCGACGACGTGCGTCGGCACGAGCGCCGACCAGATCTCGTACTGCCACAGCTTCGGACGGGGGCGCGCGAGTCGCGCGTGCGCCTCGAAAACGACGCGCCCGAGCACGTGGTGGTCGAGCTGGTGTTCACCGATCCACGGCGCGTAGATCGACGTCGGGGCGCGCTCGACGACGAGGGTGTGCACACGCACGATCGCCGCTTCGAGCTCGTGCGGCGCGGGTTCGTGGCCCTCGGGCGCGCCGAGGAAGAACGGCGCCTCGAAACCCAGGAGCGCACACGCGGCGCGCGTTTCGCTCTCGCGGCGCGCGACGAACTCCGCGCGCGCCAGTGCCTCGCTGCCGCGATTGCCCAGCGCTCCGTCGAACCCGATCACGACGTCGACAGGGTCGCCTTGCCGATGGTGAAGGTGGCACGTCAGCCCGCAACCCAGCACCTCGTCGTCGGGATGCGGCGCGAAGACGAGCACGTTGCCGCGCTCGAGTTCACGGCGCGTGACGGGCAGCGGGCTGCGCGGCGTCCAGCGATCGGGCGGGTTCACGAGCGTGCATCCTGCGCCGCCGCCGCGCGCGGCAGAGGCTTCACGAGCGCGGCCGCCGACTCGCCGAGCACTTCCGGGACGGTGTGCCCGTGGTGGCGGACGTCGCCGGTGCGGTCGATGGTCCAGGCTCCACGCAGGTTGCGCGTGCGCCGGTCGATCGCGCGCAGGTAGATGCGCGCGGAGAAGATCCAATCCCAGGCCTGGTCGGAGAAGCGGAACGTGCGGCCTTCGCCCAGGGTCCCGGCCGACAGCAGGAAGTTGGGCGAGAAGTTGGACTCGATCAGGAACGGTCCGTCGCCCTCGAGTTCGAGCAGCGGCGGCCGGTCGCACGCACCCATGTGCACGAACTCGTGCGTCGTGTGCGTGCGGCCCTGCGCCCAGGCGGCGCTGCGCTCGTTCAACCAACGCGCCGCGCGAGCGCCGAGGCTGCCGTAGTAGCGCCGGAAGTAGATGTCCTGGCTGATCGTGTAGCGCCGGCGCGGCTCGCCCTCGAACGACGTGCCGATGCCCGCACTGCGCGACCAGTAGTGCAGCACCGGCGCGGCGCCGTGGTGCACGAGTTCGAGCCCGAGGCCGCGCACACGCCGACACAGGTCGGTGTCCTCGTAGTAGAGCGGGAACACCGGGTCCATCGGCGTTCCGCCCAGGCGCTGGACGGTCTCACGGCGCAAGAACATGCACGCGCCCGAGAGCATGTCGGTGACGTAGCGGTCCTTCGACTCGAACCACGGCAGGTCGATCGCGAGTCGACGGCGGCCGTAGGCGCGTGCGACGCTCGACCAACGGTGCGCGAGCGCCGAGTAGGCGTGGTCGTACAGCGTCGGCAGCGGGTTGCGCGGCAGCAGGAGCTCGCGACCCGGATCGATCGAGACCTTGGGGTCCACGAGCCCGACGCGCGGATCCTCGAGCTCCCCCATCAGCACACCCAGCGCGCCGGGCAGGAAGAACAGGTCGGGGTTGAGGATCGCGACGACGTCCTTCGGTCCGCCGCTCGTGTGAGCGAACGCGCGGTTCATGCCGCGCGCGTAACCGAGGTTCTCGTCCGCGCGGTCGACGACGACGCCGAGCGCTTCGATGGCGGCCAGTGCTTCGGTCTGGTCCTTCGGCGACTGGTTGTCGACGACGACGATCTCGAGATCGGCCGGGTCGCGCCCCTCGAGCCGCCAACTCGCGATCAACGACTCGACGCAGCGGCGCGCGAACTGGCCCGAGTTGTAGTTGACGACGAGACCCGCGAGTCGACGCCGCACTCGGTCCGCGCTCATGACGCCGCGCCTTCGGTCGGCGGCGGCAGCGGTCGACCGACTTCGTTCCGCCAAGCGTGCGGCGCGCGCACGAGGCCGACCTGTTTGGTGGGCGTCCGCACGACGACGTTCTGGCGCAGGATGAACTCCTGGTAGCGGTGCACGCCGCCTTCGTCGAAGAGCACGACCGGAACGGTGAACTGGCCGGAGAGCAGCTCGATCGGGTCGAGTTCGAGCACGAGGCAACCACTCGCCCCCGACAGGCGGTAGCCGTCGAGATGCGTCCCCATGCCGATGAGCAGCGTCATGTCCTGACGATAGAACGCCGTGCCGATCTCGATGTTCTTCCGCTGGTGGTCGGGATTGCTCCACCACACGCGGAGTTCGACGCTGTCGCCGGTCGTGACGAGGTAGGTCTCGACGTCGGTGCCCTTGAAGTACAGCCGCGCGTCGAGGATGGTCGGCGCCGGGCCGCGCGCGTTCTCGGGCGGCATCTCGCTCGCGATCTCCTTCGCGATGCCGACTTCGATGTGCTCGCGCTGATACGCCGTGTACTCGTTCGTGACCTCGACCGAACTGCCGACCGCTGCGGGGCGGCCGTCACGCATCCAGATCGCCTGGTCGCACAACTGTCGGATGTCGTAGAGCGAGTGGCTGCAGAAGACGATCGTCCTGCCGCGATTGCGGAACGAGTAGATCTTGTCGACGCACTTCTTCTGGAAGTACATGTCGCCGACGGCGAAGACCTCGTCGATGATCAAGACCTCGGGATCGATTGCGGCCGCGATCGCGAAGGCCAGGCGCAGCGCCATGCCGGACGAGTACGTCCGCACGGGTTGGTCCATGTAGTGGCCGAGTTCCGCGAACTCGACGATCTCGTCGAGCTTGTCGCGCATCTCGCGCCGCGAGTAACCCATCATCACGCCGTTCGTGACGATGTTCATGCGGCCGGTGAAGTCGGCGTGGAAGCCCGCGCCGAGTTCGAGCAGGCTCGCGACGCGGCCGTTGATGCGGTAGCGGCCGCGCGACGGCGCCGTCACACCCGCCAGCACCTTGAGCAACGTGGACTTGCCAGCGCCGTTCGCGCCGACGAGTCCGAGCGAAGCTCCCGGCTTCAAGCGGAAGTCGACGTCGCGAATGGCCCAGAACTCCTGGTGCCGCTTCCAGCGCCCGAGCGTGCCCGCTTCGAGGATGCGATCGAGCGGGCGCGCGAATGCGCGGTAGCACTTGCCCAGGCCCTCGGCTTCGACGGAGTACTCGTAGCCCATGGGACGATCAGATCTCGTCGGCGAAGCGCCGCTGCGACAAGGCGTACACGACGAAGCCCACGAGGAACACTCCGATCGCCCAGGCGCCGAAGATCATCAGCGAGTGCAGCGGGTCGCCCTCGAAGACGTCGAGGCGACTGCGCACGAGCGGGTCCTCGATGGCGAGGAGCTCGGTGCGGTTCATGAGCGCACTGCGCCACACGTGCATCAGGTGGTGCATCGGGTTGTTCTCGAGCGGCTCGAGGTACGGCGCGATGTCCTTGCCCATGATCGTGGCGCTCGGGATCCAGAAGATCGGCGTCAGGAACATCCAGACCGTCGTCAGGAGCGCGACGAGTTGCTGCGTGTCGCGCAGGAAGACGTTGCACGTGGCCAGGAACAGCGCGAGGCCGTACGTGAACAACAACTGCAGCGGCAGGATGGCCGGGATCCACAGGAGGTCGACGGTCGGCGTCGGCCACACTCCGAACAACGTGGCCACGAGGTACGCGACGACGCCGAAGCCCATCGTGACCGCGGCCACGAGCACGGAATTGAGCGGCAGCAGCTCGGTCGGGAAGACGAGCTTCTTGATCAGGTTGCCGTTCTCGACGATCGACGTCGTTCCGCGAGAGAGGCCCTCGGCGAAGCCGGTCCACACCACGATGCCCGTGAACATGAACACGCCCATCGCGGGCTTCAATTCGTCGGTCAGGCCGTCGATCTTCTGCTGCAAGAGCTCGACGAAGACGAAGTAGTAGACCGCGAACATGAAGACCGGATACACGAGCGGCCAGAGCCAGCCGAGCAACGTGCCGGTGAAGCGCGCCTGAAGTTCGCGCTTGACGGTCGTCGAGACGAAGTCGCGGTGCTGTGTCAGCAGGCGCGGGAACTCGAAGATGCGCCGCAGAGCGTGCCGGATGCGCGGCGGGTCGGCACCGATCCAGACACCGACGTTGCCGCCCGCGCCGCTGCCGTCGACTCCGTGGACGGCATCGGGCGCGGTGCGCTCGCGTGCAGGGTCCGGGACTGTGGTGGAGCGGCTCATACCTTGGGGAGTCGTCGATCGGAGGGCCGCTGGAACGGGAGCGGCACTCGCTCCGGGCCTCCCGGTGTTGGGCCTCCGCGCGCGTGGTGCGAAGTCTATTCCATCACTGCGCCAAGGACGAGCGCAGGTACTGCAGGAGGACACGTGCTTCCTCTTCGTCGTCGTCCGCCCACTCCCACTCCGCGTAGGAGGCGTCGAGTTGGTTCACGACGGCCATGTTCGACTGCACCTTGACACGCACCTGAACTTTCCAGCGGTCGCCTTCGACGCGTTCGAATTCGAGTTCGGCCTTCTTGCGCTTGCCTTGACCGCGGAACGGGGCGAGTTGGAGCTTCCACCCGCTCTTGATCGTCAGCGCGTTCGGATCGACCTCGGTGCCGCGCGGAAACTGGCGCGACTGCAGCGCGAGGAAGGCCATGTTGAACAGCACGTCGCGGTTCACCACCTCGACGGCGCCCTC
>JBIKNC010000115.1:0-13603 GCA_044358925.1 Planctomycetota bacterium
CTTCTTGTTGTGCTCGCGGCAACTCCGCGGCGCCTGCCGTCCTGAGGTTTTTTGCTACGGCACCGTATTCTCAGCTCCAACCGCGCCAGCGGTTGGGCCATGGGCATCTGAGAGAGTGGTGTCCGGCGCGAAGCGTCGATTTTTTTCTCACTCTCTCAGCCGAGCAACCCGCGCCCCACCAACGCCGCGATCAGCTTCGTCACGTTGGCCTCGACCGCGACCTTCGTCGTGTCGAGGCGCAGGTCCGCCTTCGTCGGCGGCTCGTACGCGTGATCGATGCCGGTCACGTTGGCGAGCTCGCCGGCGCGCGCTCGCGCGAACAGCTTCTCGGTGTCGCGGCTCTCACACACCTCGAGCGGCGCATCGCACCAGGCCTCGAAGAAGCGCTCCGCACCGACGGCCTGCCGCGCGAACTCGCGCGACTGAGCCGTGGCCGAGACGAACGCCGCGATCACGATCAGGCCCTGCTCGTTGAGGAGCTTGGCGAGTTCGGCCGCGCGGCGCAGATTCTCCGCGCGATCCGGCCCGGAGAAGCCGAGGTCGGACGACAGGCCGCGGCGCAGTTGCTCGCCGTCGAGGACGAGCGCGTGTTTGCCGCGCTGGAAGAGCTGCTTCTCGACCTCGAACGCGATCGAGCTCTTGCCCGAGCGCGGCAGGCCGCTGATCCACAGCGTGAACGGCTTCTGACCGGCGCGCATGTGGCGCGTGGCCGTGTCGACCGTGGAGCGCTTCGTGCGCAGGTTCTGACCCGCGTCTGCCGAGACGCGCCGCTGGTCGAGTGCGGTCTCCGCGGACTGCCGCTCGAGGATCATGCCGGCCGCGAGCGTCGCGTTCGTCATGCGGTCGATCAGGATGAAGCCGCCCATCTGGCGGTTCTTCGCGTACGCGTCGACGGCGAACGTGCGTGCGCTCTCGAGGCGGATGCGACCGATCTCGTTGAGCGCGAGCTTGGGCGTCGGCTCCGAACGCAACGTCTCGACGTCCATGCGGTAGCGCAGGTCGGTGACCGTCACCGGCACCATCGTCGTCGCCGTCTTGAGGAGGTACGACTTGCCCGGCTCGAGCGCCGCGTCGTTCATCCACACGACCATCGCCTCGAGCACGTTCGACAGCGTCGGCACGTTGTTCGGTCGTGCGAACACGTCGCCGCGGCTCACGTCGATCTCGTCTTCGAGCGTTACCGTCACCGCCATGCCCGCGTGCACCTCGCGCCGCGGTTCGCCGGCGCAGAAGAGTTCCTTCACGCGGCTCTTGCGACCCGACGGCAACGCGACGACTTCCTCGCCGACGCGCAACACACCCGACGCCAACGTGCCCGCGAAGCCGCGGAAGTCGAGGTTCGGCCGCAGCACGACCTGCACCGGCAGGCGCAGGTCGATCAGGTTGCGGTCGCTCGCGATGTGAACGTTCTCGAGGTAGTCGAGGAGCGGTGCGCCCTGGTACCACGGCATCGTCTCCGCGCGCGCCACGACGTTCTCGCCGCGCCGCGCCGAGAGCGGGATGAAGTGCACGTCGCCGATCTGCAGCTTCGCGAGGAAGTCGGTGCACTCCGCGCGGATCGACTCGAAGACCTTCTCGTCGTAGTCGACGAGGTCCATCTTGTTGATCGCGATGACGACGTGTTTGATGCCCAGCAGCGAACAGATGAACGCGTGGCGGCGCGTCTGCGGCAGCACGCCCTTGCGCGCGTCGATCAGGATGATCGACAGGTCGCTGGTCGACGCGCCCGTCGCCATGTTGCGCGTGTACTGCTCGTGGCCCGGCGTGTCCGCGATGATGAACTTGCGCTTGGGCGTCGAGAAGTAGCGGTACGCGACGTCGATCGTGATGCCCTGCTCGCGCTCGGCCTGCAGGCCGTCCATGAGGAGCGCGAAGTCGATCTCCTCACCCGTCGTACCGAAGCGCGTCGTGTCCTTCTTCAACGCGGCGAGCTGGTCGTCGAACACACCCGCGCCGTCGTGCAAGAGGCGCCCGATGAGCGTCGACTTGCCGTCGTCCACCGATCCGCAGGTCAGGATGCGCAGGAGTTCCTTCTTGCCGTACTCCGCGAGCCAGCCCTGGATGCCGCCGCGCGCCAATTCGTTGCGGTGCATCAGAAGTACCCCTCGCGCTTCTTCTGTTCCATCGATCCGGCTTCGTCGTAGTCGATCACGCGGCCCTGGCGCTCCGACGTGGTCGAGAGCAGCATCTCCTCGATCACGTCCGTGATCGACGTCGCGTCGGACTCGACCGCGCCCGTCAGCGGGTAGCAGCCGAGCGTCCGGAAGCGCACCTGCTTCATCACGGCCTTCTCACCGGGCTCGAGCGGCAAACGGTCGTCGTCGACCATGATCCACGTGCCGTTGCGCTTCACGACCGGCCGCTCCTTGGCCAGGTACAGCGGCACGATCGGCAGCTTCTCCTGCAAGGTGTAGAGCCACACGTCGAGTTCGGTCCAGTTCGACAGCGGGAACACGCGGATCGACTCGCCCTTCGCGACGCGCCCGTTGTAGACGTTCCACAACTCGGGCCGCTGGTTCTTCGGATCCCACTGGTGGAAGCGGTCGCGGAAGCTGAAGACGCGCTCCTTCGCGCGGCTCTTCTCCTCGTCGCGGCGCGCGCCGCCGAACGCGGCGTCGAAGCCCCACTTGTCGAGCGCCTGCTTGAGACCCTCCGTCTTCATGACGTGGGTGTGGCGCTGCGTGCCGTGCGTGAACGGATTGATGTCCGCCTTCACGCCCTCGGGGTTGATCCACTCGAGCAGCTCGAAGCCCCACTCCTTCGCGATCCAGTCGCGGAAGACGATCATCTCCTTGAACTTGAAGCGCGTGTTGACGTGCAACAGCGGGAAGGGGAGCTTCGCCGGCGCGAAGGCCTTCTGCGCGAGCCGGAGCATGACCGTCGAGTCCTTGCCGATGCTGTACAGCATCACGGGCTTCTGGAACTCGGCCACCACCTCGCGGATGATGTGGATGCTCTCCGCCTCGAGTTGCTCGAGGTGGGTCTGCGTGTACTGACTCATGGGGGAGGGCGGAGGGCGCGCGCGGCACGAGATGGTGCGGCGGCGCGACGGTCGCACGCGGTCGTTCGCGTGCGCGAGGCGAAGAGTCTAGCCCTGCATCGACACACGACCGCCGGATGCGGAAGGTCAGTTCGGTGACGTCGCGGTGAGAGCACACAGACACGCGCGCTGTGCTGAGGGCGTCCCGCGAATCGAGCTCGTCCGAGCTGCCGATCGGAGCGCGAGCGAACCCGGCCGAGCCCGACGGGCCGGTGACTGTCGCGAAACCCGACAGCGCAGTGGGAAAGGACTTCCGGGGTGGGTCGACGGTCGTAAGTGGCTTGTGAGTAGTCGTTTCCGTCGCTCGAGCCGTGCCGGCGGCGCCCCGCGGCCCGCTCCGCTCGCCCCGCGCACTCAAGCGCCGCGGCCCGCGGCTCGAAAGGACCTGTGGCGCGAACCGACACCTCGAGCGACCCCGCTCACGAGTGTCGGACTTCGCGACAGCGACCCGCCCCGGGTCACGAGGTCCCCACGTGTTCGACACCGCCATCGCCGTCCCCACGCCCGTTCTCGCGTTCGCCGCGGAGGGGCTCGACATGTCGCGCTACCTGTTCGCGTGCCTTGTCGTGATCGGGCTCCTGTGCCTCGGTGCGTTCGCACTGGCGCGCCTCAAGAACAGCTCGATCGTGCAGCGTGCGAAGAAGCGCTCGCTGCGTGTGATCGACGTGCTGCCGCTCGGTCGCAAACAGCGGCTGTGTGTGGTGCGCGCATACGACCGCACGTTCGTACTGGGTGTCGGTGAGCGCGAGGTCGCGCTCGTGGCCGAGATCGATCAAGACGACGACCTCTCCGCCGAAGCACTCGTGCAAGCCGAGCGCGATGCCGACGCGGTGAAGGCACCGGGTTCGTTCGCGGCGCTCGTGCAGAGCTTCGCCGGTGCCGCGCTGCAACGCCGGCCCGCACCCGCAGCTGTCGCCGCACCGATCGAGGCGCCCGTCGCTGCACCGGTCGCCGCCGATCCGAACGACGTCGAACGCCGCGCCGCCTCGGCCGCGCGCGACGCACTGCTGTCGATCCTCGACGAACGCCGCGCCGAAGTGGCGGCGCGTCGCGAACAGAAGCGTGCGACCGAGAAGGCGCGCGCGAAGAGTGAGCGCGCCGCGGCGAACGTCGCGCCGACGACCGACGCGACGAGTGCTGCACCGGCAGCCGCACCGGCCGCCGCCGCCGCCGCGCCCGAGCGCGCTCCCGCTCCGAAGCCCCGCACTCGCCCCGCTCCGCAACCGTCGGCACCGACCGACGGCGACGCCGCGGCAGCTCCGACCAAGACGCGCGCCTCGTGGGTCGGATGAAGACACTCGTCGCCATCCTCACGGCGCTGTTCCTCGTCTTCGGCGCCTCCGCTGCCGAAGCGGCCGCGCCGCAGGACCTCGCCGATCTCGCGCGCCAAGTGCTCGAGCGCGAAACGCCCGCGGCACCGAGTGACGCGGTCGGACTCGAGTCCGAAGGCAAGCTCAGCGACGCCCTCGAAGTCGTCCTGTTGCTGGCAGCGCTCTCGCTGCTGCCGGCGGCGCTGATCTCGATCACGAGCTTCACACGCATCGTGATCGTGCTGTCATTCGTGCGCCGCTCGTTGTCGATCAACGAACTCCCGCCGAACCCGATCATCATCGGCCTCGCGCTGTTCCTCACGAGTTTCGTGATGGCGCCCGTGTTCACGCGTGTCTACGAGAACGCGTACGTGCCGTACGAAACCGGCAGTCTTCCGTTCGAAGACGCGACCGGCGCCGCGTGGAAGGAACTCTCGGGGTTCCTGGTCGCGAACACACGCCAGAGCGAGATCGAGCTCTTCATGGAGCTCTCCGGCAACACGAGCCCCGAAGCCGACGCGCTGCCGTTCACGGTGATCGTGCCGGCTTTCGTGCTCAGCGAGCTGAAGACCGCGTTCCAGATGGGCTTCCTGCTCTTCCTGCCCTTCCTCGTCATCGACCTGGTCGTGGCGAGCGTCCTGTTGAGCATGGGCATGTTCATGCTCCCACCCGTCACGATTTCCACACCGTTCAAGATCCTGCTGTTCGTGCTCGTCGACGGCTGGAGCCTCGTGTGCGAGTCGCTCGTGTCCTCGTTCGTCGTCGCCTGAGCGCGCCGCAACACACCATGAACGCACTCGACCTCGAAATCGTCGACATCGCTCGCGAGATGATGGTGACCGTGCTCGTGCTCGCGGGCCCGATCCTCGTCGGCGGTTTGATCGTCGGTCTGATCGTCAGCTTGTTCCAAGCGTTGACGTCGATCCAAGAACAGACGTTGAGCCTCGTGCCGAAGATGTTCGCGGTGCTCTGCATGACGCTGCTCGTGCTCGCACCGGGCCTCGGCCTCCTGCGTCAGTACACGGTCGACCTCATCGAACGCATGGTCGCGTTCGGGCTCTCCTGATCCATGGACGGCGCGCTCGAGAACGGCATCGCGGCCTTCGGTCTGCACCTCGTGCGGACGAGCGCCCTCGTCGTCGCCGCGCCGTTCTTCGCGCGCATCGGCTTCGCCTCGTTCAAGATCGCGTTGATCGTCGTTCTGACGGGCGTGTCGTTCTCCGTCAGCGGTACGACGTCGATCGAGGTGAGCGGCCTCGGCACCTGGGGCCTGCTCGCGCTGCGCGAGTTCGCGATCGGGTTCGGGCTCGCGCTCCTGCTGCAGTTCGCGATGCTCGCCGCGCGCATCGGCGGCGAACTGGTCGGCCTCGAGATGGGCATGCAGATGGGCGCACAAGTCGACCCCGAGAGCGGTGTGTCGACGCCGCTGATCGCGCGCTTCTACGAGGAAGTGCTGCTGATCGGCATGCTCGCCGCGAACGGCCACCACTGGGTGGTGCGTTCACTGGCCGACTCGTTCGAACGCGCCCCGATCGGCGGGCTGCGCCTCGACGTCGGCATCGGAACGCTCTTCATCGCGTTCTTCCGCGAGATGCTCACGGCCGGGATCGCGTTCGTCGCCCCGATCATCGTGCTCATGTCGCTCGTCACGGTCGTCGTCGGTCTCATCGCGCGCACCGTGCCGCAGATCAACATCCTCGACCTCTCGTTCACGCTGCGCATCGGCGTGGGGTTGCTCGGCCTGGTGGCCTTCGCACCCGGAATCGAAGTCCTGGTCTCGGGTGTGCTCGGCGCACTCGACGAATACCTCACGGCTTTCCTCGACCTGCTCGCGAGCTGAGCGCTCGCACCCACGCACATGGCCGACGAAACACCGAAGGAAGACAAGACAGAGGAAGCGACCCCCAAACGCCGCGACGAAGCGCGTGAGAAGGGTCAGGTCGCGGTCTCGCAGGACATCGTCGCCGCGTTCATGCTGCTGGCGGCGCTGGGTGTCTTCCTCGCGGCCGGCGCCGCACTGTTCATGGCGCTCGCGAGCCTGACAGCGGGCTTCGCCGGCCGCCTCGACGCCTGGTCGCTGGTCGACTTCGACGTGTCCGTCGCCGTCGGACTCGTGACCGAGCCGCTGCGCGAGATCATGCCGCCTCTGGCCGCAGTGGTCGTGCCGATGCTCGCGGTCGGCGCACTCGTCTCCTACCTGCAGACGGGCTTCCAGATCACGCCGAAGACGCTCGAGCTCGAGCTCTCGAAGATCGATCCGCAGAAGGGCCTGGAGCGCATGCTCGGCATGCGCAGCGTCATGCGTTTCCTGCAGGCGAGCCTGAAACTCGTCGCACTCGCATCCGTCGTCGGCCTCATGGCGTGGAGCGAAGTGCCGCGCCTCGCCGCACTCGCGCACCTCGAACTCGGCAGCGCGCTCCAACACGGCGCAGGCATCGTCATCCGCACGGCCATGGCCGGTGTCATCGCGATCCTCGCCATCGCGCTCATCGACCTCTTCTTCCAGCGCTTCCAGCACGAGAAGGACCTGCGCATGAGCAAGCAGGAAGTGCGCCTGGAGTACAAGAACACCCAAGGCGACCCGGAGATCAAGCGGCGCATCCGCCAGATCCAGCGCGAGATGTCGACGCGCCGGATGATGTCCGACGTGCCGAACGCGACGGTCGTGGTCACGAACCCGACGCACTACGCGGTCGCGCTCTACTACGAGAAGGGCGAGGACGGCCAAGCACTGGTCGCCGCACCGAAGGTCGTCGCGAAGGGCGTCGACAGCCTCGCGCAGCGCATCAAAGAGGTCGCGCGCGAGCACGACGTCGTGATCTACGAGGACGTCCCGCTGGCGCGCACGTTGTACGCCCGCTGCGAGATCGGCGACCTCGTGCCGGTCGAGATGTTCGAAGCCGTGGCGACCGTCATCCGCCACGTCTGGGGCCTGCGACGCGCCACGACGCGCATCGGAGCGTGAGCTGAACCATGGCCGCCACCAAGAACGAAGAGAGCGCACCGATCGCGAACGTCGTCGGTTCGTTCGGCGAACGCTTGATCCGTCACGCCGACTGGCTGATGGGCCTGGGTGTGCTCGGGTTGATGGTCACGTTGATCATCCCCGTGCCGCCGATGGTGCTCGACGTGTTGTTGACGATCAACATCGCGTTCTCGCTGCTCATGTTGCTCGTGACGATCAACGTCACGAACACGGCCGAGCTGTCGACGTTCCCGACGATCCTGCTGTTCGCGACGCTCTACCGCCTCGGCCTCAACGTCGCATCCACGCGCCTGATCCTCTCGGGCGGCGAAGCCGGCGCGATCATCACGGCGTTCGGCCACTTCGTCGTCGGCGAGAGCCTCGCGGTGGGCCTGATCGTCTTCCTGATCCTCGTCATCATCCAGTTCGTCGTCATCACGAAGGGCGCGGGCCGCATCAGTGAGGTGTCCGCGCGTTTCGTGCTGGATGCGATGCCCGGCAAGCAGATGGCGATCGACGCCGACCTCAACGCAGGTCTGATCGACGCCGACGCCGCGAAGTCGCGCCGCGCGCAAGTCGCCAGCGAAGCCGAGTTCTACGGAGCGATGGACGGCGCCAGCAAGTTCGTTCGCGGTGACGCGATCGCGGGCTTGATCATCACGGCGCTGAACCTGGTGGGCGGCATCGCGATCGGCATGGTCGGTGGCATGGCGTTCGGTGAAGCGACCGAGCGCTACTCGTTGCTGACGGTCGGCGACGGTCTCGTCAGCCAGGTGCCGGCGCTGCTCGTGTCGACCGCGGCTGCGGTTCTGACCACGCGCGCGTCCGGCAAACAGAGCCTCGGCAAGAACCTCGTCGCACAGGTCGGCGGACGTCCGAAGGCGACGTTGATCTCGGCCGGCATGCTCGTGCTGCTCGGCCTCCTGCCCGGCATGCCGGGTCTGCCGTTCTGGTTGCTGGCGGGCGTGCTGTTCCTCGCTTGGCGCTCGACGCGCCACGTCGGGAGCGCGGCCGAACTGCTCGAGGGCACGACTCCGAAGCCCGCCGCAGCCGCGGCCCCGGCGAAGGACAAGGTCGCGAACGACCGCGACATCGCCGCCGATGCGGAAGAGGTGCGCGGACTGTTGACGGTCGACCGACTCGCGCTCGAGATCGGCTACCGGCTGATCCCGCTCGTGCAGGACAAGACCGGCGCAGGCATCCTCGACCACGTCGCGCAACTGCGCAAATCGATCGCCGGCAAACACGGCATCGTGCTGCCCGCGGTGCGCATCAAGGACAACGTGCGGTTGGAGCCGTCCGCGTACCGCGTGCTCGTCGGCGGCGTCGAAGTCGCGCGCGGCTCGATCGAACCGGAGCACTGGCTCGCGATGGACGGCGGCGGCGCGGCCGGGAAGATCAAAGGCAAGCCGACGAAGGACCCGACCTTCGGTCTGCCCGCGTTCTGGGTCGACGCGGCCGGGCGCGACGAAGCGGAGATCATGGGCTACACCACGATCGACGCGACGAGTGTGCTCGTCACGCACCTGTCCGAGACGATCAAGAAGAACTTCGACGAGATCCTGACGCGCGACGACGTCAAGGAGCTGGTCGAGAACGTCAAACGCGATTCGCCGGCGGTGGTCGCGGAACTCGTGCCCGAGCGCCTCTCGTACGGCGAGGTGCAGCAGGTGCTGCGCAACCTCCTGCGCGAGGAAGTGCCGATCCGCAACATGCCGTTGATCCTCGAAGCGCTCGCGGATCACGCGCCGCGCACCAAGGACGTCGAGCAACTCAGCGAACTCGTGCGCCAACGACTCGGACGCACGCTGTGCGAACAACACGCCGACAAGAGCGGCGTGATCCACGCGGTCACGCTCGATCCGGCGCTCGAGAACCGCATCGCGGCCTCGGTCGGGGCGGGCGGCGGCGGGGATGCCAAGCCGGTCGATCCGGCCTATCTGCAGCGCCTCGTCGAACGTATCGAACGCACGCTCTCGACGGCCGCGAAGGGCGGACGCGAAGTCGTGCTGCTGGTGCGCTCGAACGTGCGCCGTCTGATCGGCGAACTCGTGCGTGCCTCGCTGCCGAAGGTCGCGGTCGTCTCCTACAACGAAGTCGTGCCCGCACGTTCGATCGAAACGGTCGACATCGTGCGCATGGAGGAAGCCTGATGCAGATCCAACGAGTGACCGGCAGCAACCTCCGCGACGCGCTCGAACGCGCGGCGAAACTGCACGGGAAGAACGCGCTCGTGCTCAACCGCGAGAGCGGCCCGAACGGCGAAGTCGTCGTCGCGGTCGCACCGCAGACCGAGTCGACGATCGAGCGTCTCGCGCGCTTCGGTTTCGCGGGCGACGACGAACGTGAACGCGGTGCGCAGCGCGAGGAGCGCGAGCGCGACCCCGCGCTGTTCGACATTCGCCAACGCCTGCGCCGCGCCGGTTGCAGCAAGGAGTTCGTCGAAGGCATCGCCGTGCGCGCCGGGAAGGCGCGGGCGAAGGGCATGCACCCGATCGACGCCGCGGCGGCGATCGCGAGTCGCATCGTGCCGATCGCGGACGGTCCGCGCATGAAGGAACTCGCGGCGGTGATCGCACACGTCGGTCCCGAGGCTTCGGCGCAGCGCGCCGCGACGACGGCGCTCGCCTTGCGACTCGCGTCGGCCGGTCGGCACGTGACGGTCGCGTCGCTCGAACCGCATCCGAGTCCCGAGGGCGATGCTCTCGAGGACGGACTCGCCGAGAGCGGCGTGGAGGTCGTGCGCAGCGACGACGGCACGCGCATCGGTGCGCGGCTCGCGGAAGCGCGCGCCCTCGAAGTCGTGATCGTGAACACCGGCGGTCGCGCGTCGTTCGACGGACGCCAACTCACGCGGCTCGGCACCGCGTTGCAAGGTGCGGATCGGCTGGGCTCGCTCTCGAACCACTTGGTCGTCGCGGCGACGCGCACACGTGCGGCGCTCGAACAGGCCTTCGGGACGTTCGCGCGCTTCCGACCCAAGGGCATCTTCGCGACGGCGTGTGATCGCACGCGCGAGTTCGGCCCGCTGTTCGAGCTGGCGGCGAACAAGCGCTGCGGCCTCGTGTTCCTGGCGGGACGCTCGGGTGACGCGGCACAGCTCGTGCGGCCGACGCCGAAGCTCGTCGCCGATCTCCTGCTGACGGGGAGCGGCCCGTGGAAGTGAGTCGCAGCGCGTCATTGCCGCCGCTGGGGAGCGCGCCGCTCGTCGTCGTCACCGGCGGCAAGGGCGGGGTGGGCAAGAGCACACTCGCCGTCGCACTCGCACAAGCACTCGGATCGGCGGGCCGGCGCGTGTTGCTCGTCGACCTCGACTTCGGGCTCGGCAACCTCGACGTCATGGTCGGGCGCGAGCCGAGCGCGACACTCGAGGACTTCGTGCGCGGCGCGGTCGCGCTCGAACAGTGCTTGGTCGAGATCGACGCGAACGTCGCGCTCCTGCCGGCGAGTTGCGGCACACGCGCGATGGCCGCGCCGAACGCCGCGCGGCGCGAGTCGCTGCACGCCGCGCTCGCGGACATCGCACAACACTTCGACATCGTCGTCGGTGACACGGCCGCAGGCATCGGGCCCGACGTGCTCGAGTTCGCGGCGGCCGCCGACTACACGCTCGTCGTCACGACGCCCGAACCGACCGCTCAAGCGGACGCGTACGGACTCCTCAAGGCACTCGACGAACTCGCGCGCGAACGCGGAGCCAACGTCCCGACGCCCGAACTCGTCGTGAACAAGGTCGCCGACCAGTCCGAGGCGCGCCGCATCGCGCTGCATCTGCGCGCCGTCGCAGAGAGGTTCCTCGGCCGCCGGCCCGCGCTCGCGGGTTGGCTGCCCGCGTCGAACGAGATCGCGCGCTCACTCACAGCGCGACGCTCGTTCGTCCTCGATCCGCGCGCCGGGTTGTGTGCACGTCTCGTGCACGAACTCGCACAGCGCACCACCCGAATCGCGGCGCCGTCCGCCGCACGCTGAACCATGGACGCGATCCTCGAATGGCGCATCCTCGCCTGGCGCTTCGCTCTGGGCGTCGGCGCCCTGTGCGGGCTGGTCTCGCTCCTCAACGACGCACCCGGTTGGGTGGCCTGCCTGCGCGCCGGCGGAGCCTGTTTCCTGATCGCGGCACTCGCGCGCTTCGGCGAGCGGGCTCTGGGTTCGAGCCCCGACCTCGACCCGGTCGAAGAGCCTGTGGAACACCTTTCCGGGTCACCCGGCGTGTCGTCCATCGGGGCGCGCGCGAACTCCGCCGCCTCGAAGTCCTGACACACCGTCGCTGATCCCACCGTCCCGTGACCAAGGCCTATCAGACCCAACCGCTGGTGTCGGAAACAGAGCGCGAACGGCTCATCCTCGAGCACGTTCCGCTGCTGCACCACATCGTGGGTCGGCTCGCCATCGAGCTGCCGTCGCGCATCGAGCGCGACGACCTCGTGGGCTACGGCATGCTCGGACTCGTCGGTGCCGCGGACTCGTTCGATCCGTCGCGCGGTCTGCAGTTCTCGACGTTCGCGTTCCCGCGCATCCGCGGTGCGATCCTCGACGAGCTGCGCAAAGCCGACTTCCTGCCGCGCGGTCGGCGCGAGAAGGTGCGCGACCTCGATCGCGTCGTGCGGCGACTCGAACAAGAAGCCGGCGCACCGCCGCCGCCCGAAGCGATCGCGCGCGAACTCGGCTGCACGCTCGAAGAGGTCGACGAGATCCTCGTCAGCGCGCGGTCGTCGGCGGTCGCGTCGCTCGACGACGGCCCGTCCGAAGAACTCGCCCAACTGATCGGAGACCCGCGCTGTGAGGACCCGGTCGACAGCGCGCAGTGGCTCGAAACGAAGGAACTGCTCGTCGCCGCGATCGCCGAACTGCCCGAGGTCGAGCAGTCGGTCGTGACCCTCTACTACGCCGAGGGCCTGTTGCTGCGCGAGATCGGCGAGGTGCTCGGTGTGACCGAGTCACGCGTGAGCCAGATCCACAGCCGCGCGATCTACCGCCTCAACCAACGCCTCGCCGATTCGGTGGGGCCGCTCTGATCACCATGGCACCCGTCCTCAAGAAGGAGAGCGTCGACTTCGGCGGCCGCACGCCACAGCGCGGCTCGCACGCCCACGGCAAGAAGTCGGCGCAGATCGTCTGGCTCGACGGGCGGCCCGCCGCGATCGAATTCGTCTGTTCGTGCGGCGAGCGTTCGCTCCTCGAACTCGAGTTCGACGGCGCGGCGGCACCGGTCGCACCGCCCTCTGCTGCGAAGCCCCAAGCGAAACACTGACATGCGCACCGCTCTCCAACTGGCCGTTCTCGTGGCCGCCGTCACGTCGTCGTCGTGTGTCAACCCGCTCTACCAAGGAGCGCCGACCAACGCGCCGGGCCAGGTTCCGCCGTCGAACGCGTCGATGCGCGACCCGTGGGGCGCCGATGCGAACGGTTGGGTCGCCGGCGAGCATCAACCGCCCGCGCCCGAAGTGAATCCGCTCGGTTGGGGTTCAACCGCCGCCGGTGATCGCAGCCCGAACGGCGCGCGCACCGTGCCGCCCGGTTCGAGCGGTGCCGGCCTGACCAACGCGGGCGGCGCGCCGCTCGTCGACGTGCAGCGCGGTCTCGACGGCCCCGTCGACGCGCAACCGATCGGCACCGTGTCGCCGATCGAAGGCCCGGCGCGCAACAGCGTCGAAGACACGTCGCGCGCGATGCTCTTCCGCGAGTTCACGCGCCTCGAAGACGATCGCAACCAACTGCGCCAGCAACTGGTCGACATGCAGACGCAGTTCGAGCGTCTCAGTGCGCAAGCCGCGCAGCAGACCGCGCTCGCGCAGAACGGGCAGAGCGAGTCGCTCGCGCTGCGCGCGCGCATCGAGCAGCTCGAAGAACACAATCGCCAACTCGCGCTCGAGAACGAGGACATCGCGGGGCGGCTCCTGACCGCGCAGATCCGCCGCCTCGAGGCGGAGAAGGCGCTGCTCGAACAACTGATCGCGAACGAGCAGGTGCTCGGCACGGGCGCACAAGCGCGCGGCGCGGCCGGATCTCAGAACGCTGGTTCGAACGGCGCGCCGAACGGGTCCAACGGCACGACGAACGGCGCCGCGAACCCGTCAAACGGCGCGGGCGCACCGGTCGTTCCGACCGGTGGCGCCGCCGCGAGCGGAGGCCCGTCGTGAAGGCGCGCGCCCTCCTGGCTCTCGCACTCGCGAGCTTCGCCGCCCTCGGATGCGCGGGCCCGAAGCGCGAGGTGCCGCTCTTCGCGCGCGCACAACTCGCGAACGACTTCGACACGTACGTCGTGCGTCGCGTCGGTGTGCTGCCGTT